>NZ_CP116871.1:938314-1251086 GCF_031885415.1 Microbacterium forte | reverse complement strand
TCTTGCGTGCCGGATCGAACAGTCCCTCCTGGCGCAGCTGCAGACGGAGCTTCTCGAGCTTCTCGAGCTGGTCGCCGAGACCGACGTGCTTCATCGCGGAGACGGCGAAGCTGAAGTCGCCGGCCTTCACGAAGTAGTCGGCCTTGACCGCGGCCACGACATGATCACCCACTGCCAGGTCGCCGGGGATCCGCGGGCGCACACTCGACCAGATCCGGATCGAGATCTGCGCGTCGGAGCGGGTGTCCTTGAGACGGGCGAAGATGTTGCCGCCGCGGACGTTCCAGGACGTGATCTCGCCCTCCACCCACACGGTGTTCCACCGGGCCACGAAGTCGCGGATCGTGGCGTTGAGACGTGCGACCGATGTCGGAGCATCGGCCGATGAGTCGCGCGGAGCGACCGCATCCGCCGGGGGAGTCTCGCCGGATCCCGTCGAGGCTTCGAAGACCGTCATCCGCTCAGTGCACCTTCCCGCTCCTGCTCAGGTTGTCGACGGTAGAATTCAAGAGTGACCTCGACTGCCGTTCATCTGCCCCTTCCGCGCGTTCCACGAGTACGTGGGGCGGCCGGGCGGCTTCAGGATAACCCGGTCGTCGGGAACAAGCGCGTTCTGCTCGCCGCTCCGCGCGGATACTGCGCCGGGGTCGACCGCGCCGTGGTCGCCGTCGAGAAGGCGCTCGAGCGCTATGGCGCCCCTGTCTACGTGCGCAAGCAGATCGTGCACAACATCCACGTGGTGACCGAGCTCGAGGACAAGGGTGCGATCTTCGTCGAGGAGGTCGACGAGGTTCCCGAGGGTGCGCACGTCGTCTTCAGCGCGCACGGCGTCTCACCTGCCGTCGTCGAGGCGGCATCCGACCGCGGACTCCATGCGATCGACGCGACCTGCCCTCTGGTCACGAAGGTGCACCGCGAGGCCGTCCGCTTCGCCCGCGACGACTTCGAGATCCTACTCATCGGCCACGAGGGCCACGAAGAGGTCGAAGGCACTGCGGGTGAAGCCCCCGAGCACGTGACCATCGTGAACTCGCCGGCCGAAGCCGACACCGTGCAGGTGAAGGATCCCTCGAAGGTCGTCTGGCTCTCGCAGACCACGCTCTCGGTCGACGAGACCATGGAGACGGTGAATCGCCTGCGTGCGCGGTTCCCCGAGATGCACAATCCGCCGTCCGATGACATCTGCTACGCGACGCAGAACCGTCAGGTCGCCATCAAGAAGGTCGCGGCGAACGCCGACCTCGTGATCGTCGTCGGTTCGTCGAACTCGTCGAACTCGGTGCGCCTGGTCGAGGTCGCACTCGAGTACGGCGCGAAGGCCGCCTATCGCGTGGACTACGCCGAAGAGGTCAAGCAGGAGTGGCTCGACGGCGTCGCCACGGTGGGCGTCACCAGCGGTGCCTCCGTTCCGGAGGTTCTCGTGCACGAGGTGCTCGAGGCGCTCGAAGGAGCCGGTTACCGCGACGTCGAAGAGGTCAAGACGGCGGAAGAGGACCTGATGTTCTCGCTGCCGAAGGAACTGCGGCAGGATGCCGCGGGCCAGCGCGATGCGCGTGCGCTGGGAGGTCGTTCCTCCGGTGGGAATGCGTGACAGTGGCGCCACTGAGGCGGCACCGACGCTGATCGGCTCGGTTCAGCGTGCGCTCCGGCTGGTCGACATCGTGGCGAACTCGCCACGACCCGTGCCGGTCAAGAGTCTCGCGGCGCGAACGGGTCTCACCCCCGGGACGACGTACAACCTCGTGCGGACGCTGGTGCATGAGGGGTATCTCGTGAGCGAGCCCGACGGTCTGGTCCTCGGCGAGAACTTTCCCGCATTCCGTTCGCGGTCCGATGCGGGCGGCGTGTTCTTCGCCCATGTCCGCGCGGCCCTGCGCCGCGCCACCGAAGAGGTGGGCGCCACCGCCTACCTCTCCCGCTACGAGAATGGCGAGCTGCACCTCGTCGACATCGTGGATGCTGCTCGCAGCCCGCGGATCGACCTGTCGGTCAGTCTCGACTCGAGCGCGCACGCGACAGCGCTCGGCAAGCAGATCCTCGCGGACCTGAGTCGCGATGAGCGGATGGACTATCTCTCGCGCCACCCGCTGGAGCAGCTCACGCCCCGCACGATACGGGACCCACAGGCTCTGCTGACGGCGCTCGAGCGTTCCCGCGGATTCGCCGTGGACTGTGAGGAGTACGCGATCGGAAATGCCTGTGTCGCCGTTCCGGTGACCGCTCCGAACATCAGAGCGTCGCTCGCCGTCTCGCTTCCGATAGGCCATCCGCGGCTCGATCGCGGCCTCGTCGAGAAGCTCCGACTGGTGGCACGGCGGTTGTCGCTCCAGCTGGGTGCAGAAGCGCTGGGCGGCAGTGCCTCCCGTCTCGCGACGTCGTTCTGACGCTCGCCGCTTACAGCGCCTGCGTCTCTTCACTATCTGAAGAAGTGCCACTGGTGCTCGGGCACACGCTTTCCATAACATGTGAGAAGTAGTCGTCTGTGCAATCGGCGCTACTGGTGGTGGAACGTCCCCAGCGTTCCTCGATCCACTTGGATGACGAACGTCCCCAGCGTTCCGAGTCCGCGGCCCCGAGGAGTCCCCACTCCTCCGGGGCCGCCATCATGTGCGGGCGGTTCAGACGCTCCCTGGGAACATCTCCTAGTCGATCGGACTAGCATGCTGGGATGACGGACCAGCGGCCCCAATACGGCGAAATCGCGACCCTCGACGAGCAGCGCAGGGCAGCCGGGCTGCCTCCGCTGGGCGAGGTTCCGACCGCCGAGGTCGGTGCACCCTCGAGCCGGCCCGCTCAGACTGGCAGCGCTCCGACCGGTTCGGCCCCCGCGCGTCCGCGTCCGGTCGACCGATTCGTCACGATCGCCCTGCTCGCCTACGGTCTGGTGAACGTCGTCATGACGGGCCTGTCGTACCTCGACTTCTCCACGGCGATGAATCAGATGATGAGCGTGCTCGGTGTGGGCGGAGAGTTCACGAACTTCGCGCAGGGGAGAACCTGGGGCACGATCGCGGCGATCGTCCTGGCGGTCGGCTGGTCGCTGACCGCGTTCTTCTCCATCCGTCGCCTTCGCACCGGCAAGCGCTCGTGGTGGGTGCCGCTCGCCGGCGCGGCGATCACTCTGCTCGTGGCGTCCGTCTGCGCCTCGATCCCGCTGATGAACGATCCCGCCTTCATCGACTTCGTCGCCAAGACAGCCGGTCAGTGACCGTCTGAACGACAGATGCCCCCGGCCGATCGGCCGGGGGCATCTGTCATTCGGGACGGATCAGCTCTTCGACTGTCCGTACGAGCCGAGCTGGCGCGTGGACTCGACCACGCGAGCGGCCATGGCCGTCTCGGCGATCTTGCCCCAGGCGCGCGGGTCGTACTGCTTCTTGTTGCCGACCTCGCCGTCGACCTTCAGGACGCCGTCGTAGTTCTTGAACATGTAGTCCGCGATCGCACGGGTGTACGCGTACTGCGTGTCGGTGTCGATGTTCATCTTGATGACGCCGTTGGCCACCGCGAGGGCGATCTCGTCGTCGGTCGAGCCCGAGCCGCCGTGGAAGACGAGGTCGAGCGGCTTCGGGCCGGTGTTGTACTTCGCGGCGACCTGCTGCTGGATCTCGCCGAGGAGCTCGGGGCGCAGCTTCACTCCGCCGGGCTTGTACACGCCGTGGACGTTGCCGAAGGTGAGAGCGGCGATGTAGCGACCCTGCTCGCCGAGGCCGAGAGCCTGCACGGCCTGGTCGACGTCCGCGAAGGTCGTGTAGAGCGCGTCGTTGGAGCCCTCGTGCGCGACACCGTCTTCCTCGCCGCCGACGACGCCGATCTCGACCTCGAGGATCGCGTTGATGTTCTTCATGCGGGGGAGGAGATCCTTGGCGATCTCGATGTTCTCCGCCAGGGGGACAGCCGAGCCGTCCCACATGTGCGACTGGAAGATCGGGTTGCGTCCGGCCTTGACCTCTTCTTCAGAGGCGGAGATCAGCGGCTCGACGAAGCCGGCGAGGGCATCCTTCGGGCAGTGGTCCGTGTGGAGCGCGACGGTGATCGGGTAGTTCTTCGCGACCTCGGTCGCGAAGCGGGCGAAGGCGAGTGCGCCGGTCGCGCGTGCCTTGACCGTGTGGCCGGCGAAGTAGTCCGCTCCACCGGTGGTGACCTGGATGATTCCGTCGGAACCTGCCTCGGTCAGGCCCTGGAGGACCGAGTTGATCGTCTGCGAGCTGGAGACGTTGAAAGCCGGGTACGCGAAGCCGCCGGCCTTCGCGCGGTCGAGCATTTCGGCGTACTGATCCGGGGTGGCGACGGGCATGAGAACTCCTGCGATTTGGGAAGCCGGGACAGCAGTCACTCTATCGGGGCTGACTGTCGGATGCTGTCGGAGCGGACCGGCCGACCTCCTCCTCCTGCGCCCACGTTAAGAATCGCACTTCCTTCGTCGCCGCCTGACCGAAAACAGGCGTCTCGCGCCCGCCCGATGGTTAGGCTGACCGCATGGTTAGTCTTACAGCGGATCTGAGCCCCCTTCGTCCCGATCGAAATCTCGCGATGGAGCTGGTGCGGGCCACTGAGGCAGCCGCCATCCGTGCCGTCCCCTTCATCGGTCGTGGCGCGAAGGAAGCGGCCGACGGCGCAGCCGTCGATGCCATGCGTGCGTTCCTCGGAACCGTGGCCTTCCAGGGTCGTGTCGTGATCGGCGAGGGTGAGAAGGACAACGCGCCGATGCTCTTCAACGGCGAGGAGGTCGGCACAGGCACTGGCCCCGAGTGCGACATCGCGGTCGACCCGATCGATGGCACGTCGCTGACAGCCGCGGGGCGCCAGAACGCGCTCTCCGTCATCGCCGTCTCCGACCGGGGCTCGATGCTCGACGCGTCGTCCGTGTTCTACATGGACAAGCTCGTCACGGGACCCGCCGGCGTCGGAGTGGTCGACATCCGTCTTCCGATCGGTGAGAACATCCGCAAGCTCGCGGGGGCCCTCGGAAAGCCGGTGGACGAGATCGTCGTATCGGTGCTGAACCGCCCGCGTCATGAGCAGCTGATTCAGGAGATCCGGGATGCCGGGGCCGGTACGCGACTGATGAGCGACGGTGACGTCGCCGGTGGCATCAACGCGGCCAGGCACGCCGCGCGCACCGACATGTGCGTGGGCGTCGGAGGCAGCCCTGAGGGAATCGTGACGGCGTGTGCCATCAAGGCGCTCGGCGGGCACATCCAGGGGAGACTCTGGCCTCGCGACGACGACGAGCGCCAGCGCGGCATCGATGCCGGACTCGACATGGACAAGGTCTATGAAGCCAACGACCTGGTGCGCGGAGACAACACGATCTTCGTTGCCACGGGTGTCACGGATGGGCAGCTGGTGGCCGGCGTCCGCCGTGAGCACGGGTACATCTACACCGAGAGCGTCGTGCTGCGCGGCGCGTCGGGAACCCTTCGGAGGATCGCCTCGGAGCACCTCGTCTCGAAGTGGCTCTGATCTCTGATATCTGAGCGGAACCGGTCATCGTTACCGACCCGGTACCGCCGTGCGCAGCGCCGAGCCGAGGTTTCTCGCGCGTCCGTGTCACAATTGTCACTGGATTTGTCGCCGTCGACGGAGCCACCAGGCACCGCAGGCACAGGAGGGCAGACCGATGACAACGCAGCACACGAATGGTTCCAAGGCCGCGCCGACCAAGATCGTGACGACGCCCACCGGTCGCATCATGCGGATCAATGTCGATGAGGCCGGTGTGCCTCTTCCGACGGGGACTCCGGCGCCGCCTGTGGTCAAGACCGCTGTCGCAGACCCCGCTCGTCGCGCTGACGTGCTGTTCCGAAAGCGCCTCGATGAGGGGCACGAAGTCAGCTCCTGGTGGATGATCGGCGCTTTCGTCGTGACCAGCGGTCTCGTCATCCTTCTTCTCAGTGGCGTGCCGGGCGTCGCCTGACATCAGTTCCGGGGCTCTTCGGGGTCGATCGCTCCGAAGGCCGAGCCCGTCTGCACCGACTCTCCGTTGCCGAGACGAGAGCGGACGTCTCCGACGTCGGCCTGAATCGGTGAACCCGGCTCCTCGGATGCCTCGCCCTCGGCGTTGCGGATGCCGACGTTCGAGTCGAGTTCCTTCTCCGAATCGATCATGAGCTCAGGCGCGGTGAAGCGTCGGGTCTGCGCGGTGACCGCGGGTGCGACCGAGTCGAGTGTCGACGAGCTGATGCCGGGGAACTGCCGAGCTGTCACGAGCACTCGGCTCTCGAGCGAGCCGGCGAACCTGTTGTAGCTGTCGACCGTGCGCTCGAGCGCGCGGCGAAGATCATCGGCATGACCGGCGAGCACACCGAGCCGGTCGTACAGCTGCGTTCCCAGGTTCAACAGCGCTCGTGCTTCGGTCGACACTTCCTGCTGCGTCCAGCTGTAGGCGACGGTCTTGAGCACCGCCCACAGGTTCACGGGCGATGCGAGCGCCACCCGCTTGCTGAAGGCGTAGTCCAGCAGCGTCGGGTCTTCGTCGATGGCCGCCGCGAGGAGCGACTCGCTCGGGAGGAAGCAGATGACGAACTCGGGGCTCGCGTCGAGACCCGACCAGTAGGCCTTCTTCGCGAGTGCGTCGATGTGGGCGCGCACCGCCTTCACATGCTTCTGCATGTGCGCGCGTCGCTGGGCCTCGTGCGCGTCGCCGATCGGCAGCGCCGAGGCCTCGAGATAGGCGTCGAGCGGCACCTTCGCGTCGACCGCGATCGACGTGCCGCCGGCCAGGCGGATCACCATGTCGGGGCGGCCCTGGCCGCGGTCTGACGAGATCGTCGACTGCAGGTCGAAGTCGACGTGACGGATCAGCCCTGCGGCCTCGACGACGCGGCGCAGCTGGGTCTCGCCCCAGACGCCGCGCGTGGCTGTCGACCGCAGCGCCCCGGCGAGCGATTCGGTGGTCGATCGCAGCGCCTCGTCGGACTCCTGCGCGCGCCTGAGCTGCTCCGCGAGGGAACCGAACTGCGCATGCCTCTCCTGCTCGATGGCCGAGACCTTCTGCTGCATCTGCTGCAGGCTCTCGCGAACGGGGGCGAGCGCCGTGAGCACCGCATTCTGCTGTTGCACACGCTGCGCCTCGGCGCGCTGCTCGAGTCGCGCGTGCTCGACGGCATCCCGATACAGGTCGTACTGCCGGTCGCGATCGTCTCGGGCGGCGGCGAGTTCCGCCTCGATGCGGGCGAGATCCGCCGCACCGCGCGAGCCGTGGAGGAACCAGCCCACTGCGACGCCGGCCACGAGCGCGGCCAGGAGGAGAACGAGCGTGAGAGCATCCATGTGCTCCATGATGCGCTCGGCCACGGACATTCGTCCGGTGCGACTCAGGCGACCGCGCGCTCCGGAGTGGCGATGACCGGATCGGTCACACGCAGCGCGAGCGCATCGGCCAGGGAGAAGACGTCGGACGCGCCGTGCCGGCGGGCGGCATCGATGATGATGTGCGCGCAGGCGAGCGCGTCAGCGAGCGCGTCATGGTGCGAGAATCCGGTGAAACCGGCGGCCTCGGCGGCCTTCGGAAGACGGTACGACTCGAGCTCGTAGGTCTTGCGCGCCACCTGCAGGCTGCACAGCGAGCGATACGGCGGGCAATCGCCACCCGTGGCCTCTGACGCGCGGCGGAGCACATTGAGGTCGAAGCCCGCGTTGTGCGCCACGAGCACATCTGCACCTGCGAAGGCGCACAGGCGGTCGAACTGATCCGCCCAGCTCGCGGCGTCCCGCACATCGTGCGCCCGGATGCCGTGGATCTTCGTGTTCCACTCCTGGAACTCGTCGTGCCCGGCGGGCGGGCGGATCAGCCATCCGGCCGTCGCGACGATCCGGCCATCGCGCACACGCACGAGGCCGACGGAGCAGGCGGAGGCGGGGCTGGAATTCGCCGTCTCGAAGTCGATAGCGGTGAAGTCCAGTGGCACATCCCCACTCTCTCCCGGCATCCGAGACGCTCCCGGATGACTCGCCGTAGGCTGGCGACATGAGTACCGAGCGAGCGACATCCTTCGGTGCCGAAGCCGCGAACTACGAGGCCGGGAGACCCGACTATCCCTTCGAAGCGGTCGCGTGGATGCTCGACCCGATGCCGCACGGTTCTCGTCGCATCGCCGATGTCGGCGCGGGAACGGGCAAGCTCACTCGCGTGCTCGCTCAGGCGCCGGACGCCGAGGTCGTGGCCGTCGACCCGGACGCCACCATGCTCGAGACCCTGCGTCTGAGCGTTCCCGGTGTTCCCACGTTCCAGGGGACCGCCGAGCGGATGCCGTTGCCCGACGCGAGCCTCGACGCCGTCGTGCTCGGTCAGGCGTGGCACTGGGTGCAGCCGGCAGCCGCGTCTGCCGAGCTCGGACGAGTCGTCCGCACCGGGGGAGTCCTCGGGTTGATCTGGAACATCCGCGACGAGCGCGTGGAGTGGGTTCGTCGCCTGACGGACATCATGCACAGCAGCCCGGCCGAGAACATGGTCAACGGCCCCGGGTCCGATGGTCCGCGCATCGAGGCGCCCTTCACGCACGTCGAGAAGCAGCAGTGGGAGTGGACGCGCGCGATGAGCAGGACGAAGTTGCACCAGATGGCGCTCTCACGCAGCTACCTCATCACCGCTCCCGCCGACGAACGCGCGGAGATCACGCGACAGATGGACGACCTGTTCGACGAGCTGGGGCTCGAGGGCGACTCGACGATCGACCTCCCCTACGTGACGCACGCGTTCCGCGCCGTGCGCGCCTGACCGGCATCCCGGAGGGGCTGCGCATCTGCGCCAGGTAGACTCGACCCCCGTGGCTCTCACTATCGGAATCGTCGGCCTGCCCAATGTCGGCAAGTCCACCCTTTTCAACGCTCTCACCAAGAACGACGTGCTCGCGGCGAACTACCCGTTCGCGACGATCGAGCCGAACGTCGGGGTGGTGAATCTTCCCGATCCGCGTCTCGACAAGCTCGCCGAGATCTTCGGCAGCGAGCGCATCCTGCCCGCAGCGGTGTCGTTCGTCGACATCGCCGGTATCGTGCGCGGTGCCAGCGAGGGCGAGGGGCTCGGCAACAAGTTCCTCGCGAACATCCGCGAGGCCGATGCGATCGCCCAGGTCGTGCGCGGTTTCGCAGATGACGATGTCGTGCACGTCGACGGCGCGGTCAACCCGGCATCCGACATGGAGACCATCAACGCCGAGCTCATGCTCGCCGACCTCGAGACCGTCGACAAGGCGATCACGCGGTACGAGAAGGAGGTGCGCGGCAAGAAGATCGAGCCCGTCGTCCTCGAGACCGCCCACGCGGCCAAGGACGCCCTCGAGCGCGGTGTGCTGCTGTCTGTCGCCGGCATCGATCTGACCCCGATCCGCGAGCTCGGGCTTCTCACGGCCAAGCCGGTCATCTTCGTCTTCAACGTCGACGAGGGCGTGCTCACGAACGATGCGCGCAAGGCGGAGCTCGCCGCTTTGGTCGCTCCGGCGAAGGCGATCTTCCTCGACGCGAAGATCGAGTCCGAGCTGATCGACCTCGACCCCGAGGATGCCGCAGAGCTGCTCGCGTCGACCGGCCAGGACGAGTCCGGTCTCGACCAGCTCGCCCGCATCGGCTTCGACACCCTCGGTCTGCAGACCTACCTCACCGCTGGCCCCAAAGAGGCTCGCGCGTGGACGATCCCCAAGGGATCCAAGGCGCCGCAGGCTGCCGGCGTCATCCACACCGACTTCGAGAAGGGCTTCATCAAGGCCGAGATCGTCTCGTTCGACGACCTCGTCGAGACCGGCTCCGTCGTCGAAGCCCGATCCAAGGGCAAGGCCCGCCTCGAGGGCAAGGACTACGTCATGCAGGACGGCGACGTGGTGGAGTTCCGCTTCAACAACTGAGCGGGGTCCGGCCCGAGTGCTGAGGAGATTGAGGGCGGCTCGTACGACGCCGCGGGTCGCGAATCAGATCTCGTCGCCACGCAGAGCGCGCACGGTCCAGCCGACCCGCACCAATGCCTCCGCAAGGCGGTCGGCGGCAGCGCGCGCGACGTCGAAGCTCGCATCGGAGCAGACGTCGACGGCGATCGGCGGCGGATCGGCGAAGCGTGGTATCTGCACCTCCGCCCAGGCGTCGGGCGAAAGCGGTACCCGAGGGGACGCGGTGCGTGCGTCTCTGATGGCACTGTCCGACGCGAAAGCGATGACGTCCAGCGCATGGAGCTTGGTGATCGGCATGTCCACGACGATGGTCACGACGAAAGCCGCGTTTGCGGTATCCCGGAACTCTGGCCTCACCGCATGAAGGTATCACTCGGCGCGAACAGTCGGTCTAGCCGCGACGCTCGACGTCCTGACGCAAGACCTCGGGCCACGCTTCGACATCTCCCGGGGTGCGAGCGACCGCAAGAGTTGCATTCGGGAGCAGTGCGGCGAGGGATTCGGCGGTCGACAACGGGTGGCCTGGATCATCGACCCACGCCAAGATCGTCGTCGGCACATCGATCTGCGCGACGGCCTCAGGGGCAGGAAGGTCGCTGAGGGCCGCGCCGCGCAGCAACGACGGCAACAGAGCGTCGGCGACGTCGGGCCATGTCTCCGGGGCGCCGACGGTGGCCGGGGGCGGAACTGATCCCCGCGTGGCGGCGTGGAACGCTTCCACACCGTCAGACTCGATGAGCGCAGCCGCTGCTCGGTAGTTCGCGGCCTGATCGGGTCTGGTGTCCCACGCGGTGGGCGGCACCATGAGCGTGAGCCCGGTGAAGCGGTCAGGCTCGAGCGACGCGGCGTGCAAGAGCGTCGCGGCGCCCATGGAGGGGCCGACTCCATGGACGCGTTCGCCCGGGAACCAGTGATCGAGCAATCGCAGAAGATCCTCGGCGAGGTTGTGCCAGCGGTAGTCCTCGGGGATCTTTCGCCCCGTCGACCTGCCATGGCCGCGTGCGTCGTATCGCAGCAGTCGTGTTCCGCTGAGCCCTCGACCCAGATCGAGATTGAGCACTCGATCGCGGGCACGGCTCGACGTGAGACCGTGCAGCTGGACCACCGGGTGTCCGCCTTCATCGCTCAAGGACACAGCCAGCTCGGCTCCGGGCACCTCGAAAGTGGGCATCGGGCTCCTCGATCGGGGACTCACCGCGTCGGCTCGGGCAGTCGTTGAGTTTCAGGTTATCTGGGGCCGCTAAGGTACTGCCCATGCGACTGACCAACGTCACGCACCTCCGCCTCCCGTTCGGACGGCTCTGGGGGTATGACGTGAGCGCGTCTGGGCTCGGGCGACGCATCCCCGTGTCATTCGATCAGCGACTCCATGTCGGAGCAGGCGACCGATCGGGCTCCTGGATGGCACTGTCCTTCCGGCTGCCTGCAGCGACTCGACGCGAGTCGATCGCCGATGCCTGGCTGGCTGTCGTCGCTCGCCACGGCACGCTGCGATCGGCATTCGCGCCCGGTGCTGACGGCGATCCCGTGCTTCACGAGATCGAGATCGGCCCCGGAAGCTGGGTCGAGCATCAGGTCGCCCCCGGCCAGGCAGTCAACGATGCCTTGCGGGACATCCTCGACGCGGCATGTTCGCCGTACCAGCATCCTTCGCATCGCCTGTGCGTGTTGGAGACCGCTGCGGGGCTCACGGTCGTGATCGCGGCGGACCACGCGCACGTCGACATGTGGTCGATGCTGGTGATCGCGCGCGACCTGCTGTCTGCGCTCGACGCCGAGAGGGCAGGCGCGACACCGATGCCGGGGGCGGCGCCGGCGTTCGTCGAACACACGCAAGCATTGCTCGATCGGGATGCTGCGCCAGACCACGTTCGTCAGCGATGGAAAGCCATCATCGAGGACAGCGGCGGTGTGATGCCGCAGTTCCCGTTGCCGCTCGGCACGCCCGAGCCGCATCGTGAGCGCGTGGAAGTGCGCGATGTGTTCGACGTCGACGACGCCGCAGCCTTTGCCGTGCAGGCGCGTGACGACGGCGTCTCGACCCTCGCACGCGCGGTGGTCGCGATGACCGCGGTGACGCGCGAGTTGGCGGGCACCCCGCTTCGAGCCGTGTTTCCCGTGCACAGCCGCTTCGAGGACACGTGGCATGACTCGGTCGGCTGGTTCATCACCAACTCCGTCCTCGAGTCGGACGTCGCCGAGCCGCGCGCGGCGGCGGCCGCGGTGAAAGAGGCGGTGCAACTCGGTGCGTGGCCGCTCGCCGACGTACTCGCTCCGTGGGGTGGCATGCCCGTAGCGCCTGGGATGTTCGCGATCTCATGGCTGGACCTGCGCAGGCTGCCTGTGCGAATCGACTCCGTCGCGCTCGACGCCCAGTATGTCAGCGCGGCGACCGACACCGACGGCGTCATGCTGTGGTTCATCCTCGATGAGTCGGGCCTGCACCTGCGATGCCGCTATCCCGATACCGCTGAGGCTCGCGCCAACGTCGGCGGGTGGCTCGACCTGCTTGTGGCCAGACTGCAGGCGGACGCGCGGTCCTCTGTCCGTGGGCGACTGCAGGTCGCCGACCGGACCTTCCGGCTCGAGCGTGCGAGCCGCGATGACATCGAGGCCATCGCCGCACTGCTGCTCGATGATCAATTCGGCTCGGACCGTGAGAGCGTCGAGCTCGAGCGATATGAAGCCGCCTTCAGCGCGGTCGCTCGCGACAGTTCCCACTATCTGGGGGTTGTCCGCGACAGTGCCGACCACATGGTCGCCACGATGCAACTCACCGTCATCCCCGGCCTCTCGCGCGGTGGTTCGACCCGATTGCAGATCGAGGGACTGCGGGTTGCGCCGGGGGAGCGGTCACGGGGCTTGGGCACGGCGATGCTCGAGTGGGCACACGAATTCGGTCGCGCGCGGGGCGCGCGACTGGCGCAGGTGACCACAGACGAAGCACGGGATCGGACTCGCGCCTTCTATACCCGACTCGGATATCAGACTGCCCACGTCGGGCTGAAACGGCACATCTAGCGGCGTACGCTAGCCGTGTTGCCGACCGAAGGACTTCGCCGTGTCTGATCACAATGTGCACATACCCGCCCCGGACGAGCCGTCGGTCCCGGAACTCGAACTCGACGAGACCGTCGCGCCGCGACCGGAGGAGGAGATCGCCGATGTGCTGCGGACGGAACCCGACCTCGAAGACCGCAGCGATCACTCCGAGTGAGAAGGCGTCTGAGGCTGGGGTGAGGCCGTGGCGCGTGCTTGGCACGCGTAGTCGCGCAAGGCCACGCGCACGGTCTTGATCTCGCCTCGGGCCGGTGACGGCGGCTGCCGTCGCCGTCTGCGAAGCTCGGACCCTCGCTACGCGACGAGGGGGTGCGGGTAGGTGGCGTCTCGGCCCTGGAAGCTCAGGATGCTGGGGTTCTGGATCACTCCCTGGCGGATCTCGATCGCGCGTGTGAGCGTCGAGTTCTCAGCCCATGCTTCGGGACCCGAGAGCACGGTGCGGAGGAAGGGCAGCAGCGCTTCGCTGATGTCCCACGTGGCGGAATTCCACAGGTATGACGGGCTGTGATCGACGGCGTAGTAGTTCACGCCCTGACCCACCGTGAACATCGGCTCCTCGAACGACGTCGGGATGGCCCATTCGAAGCCCATGCCCTCGTCGCAGGAGACGTCGATGATCAGGCTGCCCGATGCGAATCGGTCGAGGTCCTCGGTTCGCAGATACGTCAACGGCGCTGCGACGTCCTGCAGGGTGCAGTTGACGACGATGTCGTACGTCGCCAGGAAATCGGGGAGGAGCACGGGGCCGTCCTCCGTCTCGACTGTGCTGAGGTGCGTGGGCCCGTCGTCGGTGTTGAGCTGGGTGAGATGAGAGTTGTGGATGGGGGAGCCCACCGCCGCTGCCCCGCGCTGCGTGAGGACTTCGATGTCGTGGACTCCGTGCGCGTTCAGTGCGGTCACTGCACCTCGTGCCGTCGCGCCGAAACCGATGACGACGGCGCGAAGTCGCGGCCCGTAGTCGCCGGTCGAACCGACGAGGCTCAGAGCATGGATGACCGAGCAGTAACCGGCCAGCTCGTTGTTCTTGTGGAAGACGTGCAGACTCATGTCGCCCTGTGAGGTCCAGTGGTTCATGGCCTCGAACGCGATCAGTGTGAGGCGGCTGTCGATCGCGGTCTGCGTGAGGGCCGCATCCTGCACGCAGTGCGGCCAGCCCCAGAGGATCCGCCCCTCGGCGAGCTCGGCGACGTCTGCGAGCTGCGGTTTGGGCAGCAGCAGGACGTCGGCGGAGGCGAGCACCTCGGCGCGATCGGCGACGCGTCCCACGCGGGCTTCGACGTAGCCGGGCTCGAGCTGGAAGTCGGTGCCGTAGCCGCGCTCGACGATCATGCGAGCACGAATGTCTGCGTCGATGCGGTCGAGATGGCGGGGATGGAGGGGGAGGCGCCGCTCGTTCTCCATCGAGGAGTTCGCCAGCACACCGAGGGTCAGAAGCCCCTGGGTCGCGGTCGAAGTCGAGGGTGACGTGCGAACTGCGGACGAGCGTGTCGTGTCGGACAACGGGTTCCCATCTTCGGGGAACCAGGGTCAGCTCCTGCCCTGACTCTATGCCCCTGGGCGGCGGGGCGTCGCGCGGGGCCGATCTTCGCATCCTGCTCGGGCTACGCTTGATGTCGATCCCTGACACTCGAACGAGGAGCCGCGCGCCCATGACCGATACCCAGATCTTCGAGCCAGAGGGCCGCGCCATCCCCTTCGTGGACGAGGGAGACGGCCCCGTGAAGCTGGTTCTGATCCAGGAGCAGGGGCTCGCCGCCGACGTTCTGGGCGTCGCCGCGCACTACCTCGCCGAGGAGGCGGGCTTCCACGTGCTGCGGATCGGGCACCGGTCGGAGTCCGAGGCGACGCTCGACGAGCGCGTCGAGGACGTCATCGCCGTGATCGATCACGTGGGCATCGAAGACACCTGGGTCGGCGGTCACGGCTTCGGCGGCACGATCGCACGTGCGCTGGTGTCAGCGCACAGCGACCGGGCCAACGGCCTGCTGCTGCTCGGTGTCGAGGACGTCGACATCGCGGTCGCACCGGCGATCCCCGTGCTCATCGTGCAGGGGACCGAAGACACCGACACCCCCGCAGCGAACGCAGAAGCACTGCAGGCGACGATCCCTGACCGGTCGAGCATCAAGACGATCGCGGGCGACCACCTGTTCCCGATGCACCACCCGATCGAGACCGGCGTGATCATCGAGGAATACCTGGACTGGGACTGACTCCGATGGCAGCATCTGGCCGCACCGTCGTCCTCGCGATCGATCTGCAGGCCGGAGTGACACCCGGGTGCTTCGACGAACAGGGCGTGCTCTCCCGCGCCGCAGCCCTGGTCGACAGAGCTCGCGCAGCCGGAGTGCCCGTCGTCTGGGTGCATCACGACCCCGTCGGCGTGGGCACGCCTGAATGGGAGCTGGCGGCTCCACTGCATCGCGCCGAGGGCGAGCCCCTCGTGTGCAAGGACTACCGGGACTCGTTCGCAGACACGACCCTGCGAGCGACGCTCGACGAGCTGGGTGCGACGCGTCTGGTGATCACCGGCGCGCAGTCCGACTTCTGCGTGCGCACCACCACGCAGCGCGCAGCAGCCGAGGGGTACGACGTCACGCTCGTGAGCGACGCGCACACCACGGTCGACACCGAATGGGACGGCGTGCCGATCTCGGGCGAGCAGATCGTCGCACACACCAACATGTACTTCTCAGGACTGCGGTATCCGGAGCAGGAGTTCGGGATCGCGACGCACGATCAGGTCGTTCTCTGACGACCCGACCCGAGTCTGAGATTCCCTCGCCGCCTGAGATGATGGTCTGATGACCGCCACCCTCGTCGCCCAGAACCTGGCAGGCGGCTACGGCCACCGCATCCTCTTCGAGGGGCTCGATCTGACGGTCGCTCCTGGCGACGTGATCGGCGTCGTCGGGGCGAACGGAGCGGGCAAATCAACGCTTCTCCGCCTTCTCGCCGGCGTGGACGCGCCGATGGGAGGGTCGATCTCGCTCGCACCCAGCGACGCGTTCGTCGGGTGGCTGCCACAGGAGCACGAGCGAGTGGAAGGTGAGACGGTCGCGGAGTACATCGCGCGCCGCACCGGGTGCGCGGCGGCGACGCGAGATATGGATGCGGCTGCGGCGGCGCTCGGAGACCCGACGCTCGCGCCGGCGGGCACAGACCCGGCCGACACCTACTCTCAGGCGCTCGACCGGTGGCTCGCAAGCGGGGCGGCCGATCTCGACGAACGCATCCCTGCCGTGCTCGCCGACCTCGGGCTCCCGAGCGGCAGCGGTGTCGCGGCTGATGCGCTCATGACGGGGCTCTCGGGTGGTCAGGCTGCTCGCGTCGGGCTCGCGGCGTTGCTGCTGTCGCGCTTCGACATCGTGTTCCTCGACGAGCCGACCAACGATCTCGACCTCGATGGGCTCGATCGACTCGAGTCGTTCGTCCGCGGACTCCGTGGCGGTGTCGTGCTCGTCAGCCACGACCGCGAGTTCCTGGCGCGCAGCGTGACTCGTGTGCTCGAGCTCGATCTCGCACAGGGATCGAATCGCCTCTACGGCGGCGGCTACGACGCCTTCATCGAAGAACGAGCCGTCGTGCGCCGGCACCTGCGGGAGAAGTACGACGAGTTCGCCGACAAGAAGGCCGACCTCGTCTCGCGTGCCCGCACCCAGCGCGAGTGGTCGAGCCAGGGTGTGCGCAACGCGATGAGGAAGTCGCCGGACAACGACAAGATCAAGCGCAAGGCGTCAGCCGAGTCGAGCGAGAAGCAGGCGCAGAAGGTGCGTCAGATGGAGAGCCGGATCGCGCGCCTCGACGAGGTCGAGGAGCCCCGCAAGGAGTGGCAGCTGGAGTTCACGATCGGTTCGGCGCCTCGATCGAGCAGTGTGGTGTCCACGCTCAGCGGTGCGGTGTTCCGGCAGGGGACCTTCACCATGGGGCCGCTTTCGCTGCAGATCGATGCCGGCGACCGCATCGGCATCACCGGCCCGAACGGTGCCGGCAAGTCGACGCTGCTGCGAGCTCTTCTCGGGCGGCAGGAGCCGGTCGAGGGGACGGCGAGTCTCGGGAGCAGCGTGCAGATCGGCGAGATCGATCAGGCCCGATCCTTGCTCACCGGTGACGCGGCGCTCGCGGACGCGTTCGAGGCTCTCGTTCCCGAGCTGACATCGGCGGAGGTGCGCACCCTGCTGGCCAAATTCGGCCTCAGAGCCGACCACGTCACCCGCCCCGTCGGCGCCCTGTCTCCGGGCGAGCGCACCCGGGCGGCGCTGGCGCTGCTGCAGGCGCGCGGAGTCAACCTGCTGGTGCTCGACGAACCCACGAACCACCTCGATCTGCCGGCCATCGAGCAGCTCGAGCAGGCGCTCGAGTCGTACGCGGGCACGCTGCTGCTCGTGACGCACGACCGGCGGATGCTGGAGGCCGTGCAGACGAACCGTCGATGGAGCGTCGAGAACGGCCAGGTGAGCGAGGTCTGAGGCTCAGCGCCCCTGACGCTTCTTGTAGGGCTTCGGCTGCCCCTTCACGACGGGCGCACGGCCTTTGCCCTTCGACGCCTTGGCCTTGCCGCCGGCCGGGCCCACCGTCTTCGGCGCGGGCGGGGGAGCAGCGGCCACAGTCGCCTGAGCCTCGACGAGGAACAGCTCGCCGACGCTCGTCAGCCTCGGTGTCCCTTCGCGGTTGATCAGGGTGTGTCCCACCTCGTCCTCGAGCTTGTCGAGAGAGGTGTAGAGCGATGCCAGGGGGATGCCCAGCTGCTTGGCGGCTCGGGGGAAGTGCAGCGTCTCGGCGACGACGACGTAGCGACGGAGCAGTGCCAGCTTCATGCGGGTGAACGATCTCTCTGAATCCGCGACGATCGCGGGTCCCCACCTAACCTACGCGAGGCGGATGCGCGGCCGCCCCACACAGACACGGATGCCGCGGCTCGATGAGCCGCGGCATCCGGTGATCCTGTCGTTCAGGCGACCTGCGGGAGAACCGCGAAGGACACAGAGCCTTCGTCGTCGACACCGGCGTCGAGCACCTTCTCATCGAGCGCTGCGGCAGCGGCCTCGTCGAGGAAGAGTCGGGTGCCGGCGACCTCGACCACCCGGTCGTCGGGCTCGGGGTCCGGGGTCACGAGGACCGCGAGGCGTGCGCCCCCGTCCGGGCCGGCAGTAGGCGTGGAATGGATGCGAAGGCCTGCGTCGGTGGCGTCGGTCTGACGGCTGACGAGGGTGTTCACGATTGCGGTGGCGTTATCGGTGAGGGTGAGCACGAGACTCTCCTTCCGGTTGCGGTCACGCCGCGGGTGCGACGTGTCCGGGCTACGATTCCGCACACCCCTGGGGCGATTCAACCCGACGCGCCCGGTTCGGAGGGGTCTCCCACCTGATGCAGAGGTTTTCTCAGGAACACCTGCTCGGTTCCGTCGCCCTGGGGCACCCGCTCCGCCTCTTCATAGCCGCACGCCTTGTAAAGACGTATGTTCGCCTCGCTCAGGCTGCCGGTGAAGAGCTCGGCTTCACGGGCCGTCGACGAACGCTCGGCCGCGTCGAGCAGCGTGCGTCCGATGCCCTCGCCCTGCATGTCGGGGGCTATCGCTATCCGGCCGATCAGCAGCACTCCGTCGGCTTCGACGAATCGGATCACTCCCACCAGACGGCCGTTCTGGCGGGCTGTCAGCCCCCTGCTCGACCGCAGCTCGGCCTCGACTTCGGGCAGGGTCTGGGTCAGCGGAGGCATGTCGGCGCTGCCGTAGATCTGCGCCTCCGAGACGAACGCCGCCCTTTGAAGGGTGAGCACCTCGCCCGCATCCGATTCTGAGACGGGCCCGATCACCACGTCCGATGCGTTCTCGTCGATGTCCGTCTGTGCTCTCTCTGATTTCGTCACTGCGCCACGATCTGATGAGACCGGGGGGACTGTCAACCCCCTCGATCCGGGCGCGCCGCGGAGCTAGCCTCGCAGTTCCCAACCTCAGGAGGACTCCATGGCTGAGAAGACCGCGTCCAAGACCGGCACCGCATCCAAGCGCGGAGCGAAGACGACCAGACGACAGAACGCCGAGAAGGGATTCACGGCATCCACGACGCTCGCCGCCAATCTGCAGCTCGTGCTCGTCGACCTGATCGAGCTCTCGCTGCAGGGCAAGCAGGCGCACTGGAACGTCGTCGGCCGCAACTTCCGGGACACGCACCGACAGCTCGATGAGATCATCGACGCCGCGCGCACGTTCAGCGACACGGTCGCGGAGCGCATGCGCGCGCTGCACGCCGTGCCCGACGGGCGCACCGATACGATCGCCGAGTCGACGTCGCTTCCCGCGTTCCCGATGGGCGAGGTCTCGACGACCGACACCATCGATCTCGTGACCGCGCGTCTGGATGCCGTCGTCGGAACGATCCGCGACGTGCACGACGCGGTCGACGAAGAAGATCCCACCTCTGCCGACATCCTGCACGCGGTGCTCGAGAGCCTCGAGCAGTTCGCATGGATGGTCAGCGCCGAGAACCGCACCCCGGCCGGCCGCTGACCTCTGCGGGGAACCTCGCGTCAGGTCTTGTCGTCCGCCCCGCCTCGTTCGGCCTCGCGCCGCACGAGGCGGGGGAGGACGAGCCACAGGAGGAGCACAGCCACGCATGAGGACACGAGCGCGATGAGCCCCGCGGAGCGGTCGACGGTGAAATCGATGATGAGGGTCGTGACGCCGATCGTGAGCGCGGCGATCGCCACGAGATCGATCTTCACGATGCGAGCGGCAACCCGCACGAGTTCGGGCTTGCGGCGGCGGCCGAACAGCGCTCGATGCATCCCCACCGGTGCCAGCGCCAGAATCGTGGCCACCGCGGCGAGCCCCACCAGCACCACGTACACGTCTCGCTGGAACTCGTCCATGTCCTCGAATCGAGGAGTGAATGCCACGGCGAGCAGGAACCCCGTGAGGATCTGGGTGCCCGTCTGCATCACGCGCAGTTCTTGCAGCAGCTCCTCCCAGTTGCGGTCTGCTCGCTCGTTACGCGTCTCATCGCGCCCGTCACGGCGGTCGTCGAGCTCCGCGGAGCGCGTGGGGTGGTCATCGGGTTCCATGCGGCCAGTCTCGCGGGAGGCCTCGAATCCTGTCCAGCCACTTGTGCGTCGACCGAGAAGGAGACCATGATGACGCTTCCCCCGATCCGGGAATGGTGGTCAGCGCTGTCGCTCGAGGCGCGGGTCGACGTGCTCGGCGAGTCGGCGCCGCAGCTGAGCGAACGGACTCGAGAGGAGATCCGGACGATCACGGGTGCGGTGGTCGGCATGAAGGAGACCCTCTCGGACGAGGACCTCGAATACGCCCGCTCCGAGACGCGCTCGGAGATCGCCGACGAGGACTCCGACTGACTCGACGCACTCAGCTGTCTTCGGGGGCCTGCTCCTCGCGCAGTCGGGGTGTGGTTCGGCGTTCCGGACGCAGACCCGCCTTGTCGGCGTAGAACGCGCGGATCCTGTCCATGTCGGCGGCGACGTCCCCCGTCAGCTCGAGAGTGGGCCCGAGACCGGTGGTCATCGTGGTGCGGTCGACGAATCCGAGCGTCACCGGCATCCCGGTCTCTCTTGCGATGCGGTAGAAGCCGGACTTCCAGTACTCGTTGCCCCCGCGAGTGCCGTCGGGCGTGATGACGAGACCGAAGACGCTGCCGGAATGCACCTGCGCGACGACGTCGTTGACCACTCGTGCCGGGTCGGCTCGATCGACTGGGATGCCGCCGATGCTCCGCATGATCGGCCCCCGCCAACCCCGGAACAGACTGTTCTTGCCGAGCCAATGCACCTCGATGTCGAGCCGCCACGCGATCGCCAGCATGAGGACGAAGTCCCAGTTCGACGTGTGCGGCGCACCGATCAGGATGGTGGGTCGCACAGGCGTCGCCTCGGCAGTGAGGGTCCAGCGGCTGACTGCCCAGAAGAGGCGGGCGAGGAGTCGTTTGAGCACTCGTCAACCGTAGGGCAGAACTCCTGGTGAGCCACTGTCGTCGGGCGAAGGAGGGCCGTTTCGCGCCATCTCGTCGCCACGGGCGTACGATCGAATGATGGCCAAGACACAGGACTCCGCAGAGCAGGACGCACCGACCGTGCTTCAGCCGCTGACCGGAACTCCGAACCTTCTCGATGACGACGCCGCCGGGTACTGCAGCGGCGGCGTCTGCCACTTCCCTGCGCCGAAGACGCAGTAGCGATCAGACGCCGCCGCAGCGGCGACGTTCAGTGCCCGCCATGCATCGCGTCGGCCAGATCGTCTGCGGGCTTGCGGACGAACGCGCTCAGCGCGACGGCGGCGAGCGAGATGATCGCGGCGATGAGGAACGCCATCCGAGCGCCAGGTGCTCCAGCCGCGGCCGTCTCCAGTCCCTCGGCCTCTCCTGCGTGCAGGATGGCGGAATAGGTGACGGTGAGGACGGCGACGCCGGCGGCCCCGCCGACCTGCTGGAGAGTGTTCAGCACCGCGGAGCCGTGCGAGTACAGCGAGCGTGGCAGTGATCCGAGCGATGCGGAGAACAGGGGCGTGAAGGACATCGCGAGCCCGATCGACATCGCGGCCTGCACGATGATCAGCACCCACCACACGGTGTGCTCTCCGACGGTCGAGTAGTAGAACAGCGCTGCCGACACGAGGATCGTTCCGGGGATCAGCAGCGGGCGCGTTCCACGAGCGTCGTACACGCGGCCCATGACGGGGCCGAGCAGACCCATCAGCACGGAGCCGGGAAGCAGGATGAGACCTGCTTCGAGGGCGTTGAGTCCGGCGACGTTCTGCAGGTACTGCGGGAGCAGCGTCAGCGTGCCGAACATCGACAGCGCGAGGATCGCCATGATGATGACCGCGAACGTGAAGTTGACCGAGCGGAACACCCGCAGATCGAGCAGAGCGTCATCGATGCGCTGCAGCACCAGCTGACGCCAGACGAACAGCGCGAGGGCGACGGCACCCACGACGAGTGCGATCACGCCGCTGGTCTCGCCGGATCCGCCCTCGCCGCCGAACTGGCTGAGACCGAAGACGATGCCGCCGAAGCCGAGTGCCGCGAGCGGGATGGAGAGCACGTCGAGGGGAACCTTGCGCGTCTCTCCGAGGTTCGTCATCCACTTGACCCCGATGAAGAGCGAGATGAGGGCGATCGGCAGGATGATCGCGAACAGCGCGCGCCAGTGGAGCGTCTCGAGGACCGCGCCGGCGAGCGTCGGGCCGATCGCGGGAGCGAGCGAGATGACGAGACCGACCCGGCCCATCATGCGACCGCGCGACTGCGGAGGGACCACGTTCATGATCGTCGTCATGAGCAGCGGCATCATGATTCCGGTGCCGGCGGCCTGGATGACTCGACCCACGAGGAGGACCCCGAAGCCGGGCGCCACGAGGGCGACCAGCGTGCCGAGCGAGAACGAGACCATCGCCGCGATGAAGACCTGGCGGGTCGTGAAGCGCTGCAGGATGAACCCGGTGGTCGGGATCACGACGGCCATGGTCAGCATGAACGCGCTCGTCAGCCACTGCCCGAGCTCGGGCGGGATGCCCAGATCGGCGTTCAGATGCGGGATCGCGATCCCCATCGTCGTCTCGTTGAGGATGGCGACGAACGCGGCGACGAGAAGCAGCCAGATCACGCGCATGTCGCTGCGAGCGATCTCACCGCTCGCCGCAGCCGGGGGCGTGGTGATCGAACCGGTGTCGACGGCAGACATACGGCCTCCTGGGCACGAGAGAAAGAGGGAAGGCGCGCGAGTGCGCGTTGGACATTCAGCGTAACCACAGCTTCGGACATTCCATTCCGGATCCGGGCGAATCCGCTCTCAGCGGAGGCTCAGCCGCGCCGGATCGGTCCCGATGTCGACCTCGCTGACTACGCTGGCGAGATGAGCATGGGTGGCGGACGCGGTGGATTCCGCGGGGTGGATGAGACCGCGCAGCGTCGGCTCAACGCAGAGGCGCCGCGGATCAGCGGCCTGGGCGCCAGAGTGATCGCCCTCTTCCGGCCCTACCGATGGCGCATCTTCTGGACCGGCGTGCTGGTCGTCATCGGCGCCGCGATCGCGGTGATCCCTCCGCTGATCGTCCAGCGCATCTTCGACGACGCCCTCTTCCCGGTAGACGGCGGGGGTCCGCAGCTGCAGCTGTTGATCTGGCTCGTCTCGGCGATGGTCGGGTTCTTCCTCGTCTCGGCCGTGCTCGGAGTGGCTCAGACCTGGCTCACCTCGACGGTCGGCAACAGCGTCACCGGCGACCTCCGTGTGCGCCTGTTCGAGCACCTGCAGGCGATGGAACTCGGCTTCTTCACCCGGACGAAGACAGGCGTGATCCAGTCCCGCCTGCAGAACGACGTCGGCGGCGTCTCAGGGGTGCTGACGAACACCGTCACCAGCATCCTGGGCAATGTCGTCACCGTGATCGCGTCGCTCGTCGCGATGATCCTCATCGACTGGCGTCTCACTCTGATCGCCGTCGTGCTGATGCCGTTCCTGATCATCGTCCAACGCCGCGTGGGCCAGGTGCGTGCGCGCATCGCGGGAGAGACGCAGGAGTCCCTCTCGGAGCTCACCTCCATCACGCAGGAGACGCTGAGCGTCTCGGGGATGCTGCTGTCGAAGGCGTTCAACCGCCAGCGCACGGAGTCCCAGCGATACCAGGCCGAGAATCGCAATCAGGTCACGCTGCAGGTGCGGCGAGCGATGAGCGGCCAGGGCTTCTTCGCCGTCGTCCAGGTGCTGATGGCGAGCGTGCCCGCCGTCATCTACCTCGTCTCGGGCTACCTCATCGCCGGCGGCAGCGGCGCCATCACCGCCGGCACCGTCGTGGCCTTCACGACCGTCCAGGCGCGTCTTCTGCAGCCGCTGATGGGACTCATGCGGGTGTCGCTCGACCTTCAGACATCATCCGCGCTGTTCGCGCGCATCTTCGAATACCTCGACCTCGTCCCCGAGATCCAGGACGCTCCGGATGCGATCACCGTCGCCGAAGCCCCGGGGCCGCGCGGACGGATCGAGTTCGCGGATGTCGTCTTCCGCTACCCGGACGCGGCGCCCGACGCTCGACCCACTCTGCAGGGCGTGTCGTTCGTTGCCGAACCGGGACAGCACGTGGCATTCGTGGGTCCGTCCGGCGCCGGCAAGACGACGGTGCTGTACCTCGCTCCGCGGCTGTACGAGGCGCACGGCGGCGCCGTGCTCTTCGCGGGTGCGGACGTGAAGACCCTCACGCAGGAGTCCATCATCGATCAGGTCGGCATCGTGTCTCAGGAGACCTACCTGTTCCACGCCACGATCCGCGAGAACCTGCTCTACGCCCGCCCGGAGGCGACCGACGAGGAGATGATCGCGGCCTGCACCGCGGCGAACATCCACCACATCATCAGCGGGTTCGAAGACGGCTACGACACGGTCGTCGGGGAGCGGGGATACCGTCTCTCGGGCGGTGAGAAGCAGCGCATCGCGATCGCGCGTGTGCTGCTGAAGGATCCGCCCGTGCTTCTGCTCGACGAGGCTACCTCCGCTCTCGACACCGTGTCGGAGCGGGTCGTACAGGAGGCACTCGACGAGGCCGCGAAGGGGCGCACGACGCTCACGATCGCGCACCGTCTCTCGACGATCATGGGCGCAGATGTCATCCACGTCGTCGAGGCGGGGCTGATTGTGGAGTCGGGAACGCATGCCGAGCTCCTCGCTCTGGGCGGTCTCTACGCCGAGCTCGCCGCGCAGCAGGTCGCCGCATCACGCGTGCTCGACACGGAGATGGTCATCGAGACGGCGGTCACGGGAGGCATGCGTGCCGCTCTCGCCGACCGCAGAGCGGACCGGGCGCCGGAGGATTCGGCCGGAGCGGATGCGGTCGATGCGCTCACCGCGCCGGTTCCGCTGCTCGATATGCCTCGCGCGGACGAGCGGGTGTACCCGGCCGAAGGGTGAGACGCGGTCAGTGCACCGACAGGCCGCCGTCGATGAACAGCGACTGCCCGGTGACATAGCTCGAGCCGACGCCCGCGAGGAACACGGAGGCCGCCGCGAAGTCGGCGGGCAGTCCGTTGCGCCCGATCATCGTCCGGGCCGCCAGCGCCGCGATCTGCTCCGGATCCTCCTGCAAGCGTGCGTTGAGCGGAGTGAGCACGAATCCGGGAACCAGGGTGTTGCTCGTGACTCCGGTGCCGCCCCATGCCTCGGCCTCCGAGCGCATCAGCGACTCCACGGCTCCCTTCGACGCTCCGTAGACGCCGCTGCCGACGAAGGCACGATGCGCCTGCTGCGAGCTGATGTGGATCAGGCGCCCGAAGCCGCGCTCGGCCATGCCCGTGGCGTAGCGCTGTCCGAGCAGGAACGGGGCGAGCGCATTGACGGTCATCGTCGCATCCCAGTCGTCCTCGGTGATCTCGGCGAACGGCGGGCGGATGTTGATCCCTGCAGAGTTCACGAGGATGTCCGGCTCGCCGAACGGCTCGGTGGCGGCCTCGGCGAGGGTCCGGATCCCTTCTCGGGAGCCGAGATCGCCGACGACTCCGGCCGCCCGGCATCCGGCGCTCGTGAGCTCGGCGACGGTCTCGGCGATCCGGGCTTCGCCGCGTGCGACGATCACCGTGGCGGCCCCGGCCTTCGCGAGTGCGGTCGCGATGCCGCGTCCGATGCCCGAGCTGCCGCCCGTGACGACGGCTGTGCGGCCCTCGAGCGAGAAGAGGTCGGCGAGGTACTGGTTCATCGGTCTCCTGGTGGCGAGCCTCACCACGCCAGGGCGGCGGTGAGGGCGGGGTCGGGGCGGACGTCGGCGTGCTCGGGGAGCGCTTCGATCTCGGCGACGAACGCGTCGATCTCCGCCGAGTACGCGGGATCGGCGTGAGTGCGCGCGATCTCGACCAGTGGGGGCACATCCATGGCGAGGATCAGCTCGAGTCGGGCCGTGACGGCGGCCCGGGCGCCCGCCTCGTGCAGCACGCGGATTCCCCCGCGCAGAGCGTCGACGTAGTCGCGCAGCACCGGGAGCTGCGCCCGGCTCTGCGTGATCGAGGTGCCGTCGGCCCGCAGACGCCACCGCACGACGGTGTCGGGGATGACGTCGAAGGCGCGGGCGCGGGTGTACATCAGCTGCGCGACCACCTGGTCTTCGTACGCCACGCCCTCGGGAAACCTCAGGTCGGTCCAGAAGTCGGTGCGGCTGACCTTCGACCACGCGACGATGTTGGCGCTCGCGCGGGGGTGCTCCATGATCGTGGTGCCCAGCCGTGCAGGAGACGTCGCCGCCGACACCCATGGCTGCACCCGCCCGGCGACATAGCTCTCGCCGTCGAAGCGCGATCGCACATACGCGCCCGCGACGAAATCGCTGCCGGTCTCGGCGAGGGTGCCGAGGAGGCGCCCGAGCGCCGTCGAGGTGAGCTCGTCATCGCCGTCGAGAAACCCCACGAAGGGGGTGTCGACCAGGTCGAGGCCCACGTTGCGCGCAGCGCCGAGCCCTCGGGACGCCTCGTGCCGCAGGCTTCGGAACCTCGGATCCGACGCGGCGGCTGCGGCGAAGATCTCTCCGGTGTCGTCGACGGAGCCGTCGTCGATGAGGAGAGCGCGCCACCGCGTCTCGGACTGCGCGCGCAGCGAGTCGAGAGCGGCCGGAGCGAAGGCGCCGATGTCGCGGCCGGGGACGATCAGAGTCACGATCGGGGCGGTGGCGGTCACCAGCCGAGTCTATGGCCGCACGCACAGCTCTCGCCGTTCAGGGGTGGCCGACCGCCCTCACCGACTCGGCCACCAGCGCGCCGAGCCGCTCGGGCAGATCGGAGGGCAGCGCCTCGCGTCCGAAGGTGAAGCGCACCGAGGTCTGTGCGACCGCAGGAGACACCCCGCACGCGAGGAGCACATGCGAAGGCTCGTCGCTCCCGGCAGCGCAGGCAGAGCCGCTCGACGACACGACTCCCCGTCGCTCGAGCTCGAGCAGAACCGCCTCGCCGCTGACACCGGTGAACGTGAAGCTCGCCGTCGCGGGAAGCCGCGCCGCCGGATCACCGGTGAGCGACGCCTGCGACACGAGCGACTGAACCACCTCGATGAATCGTCCCGTGGATGCGCTGAGCCGGGCGTTCACCTCGTCGCGCTCCGCTTCGGCGAGCTCCAGCGCCGTGGCGAGGGCCACCGCTCCCGCGACGTTCTCGGTGCCGGAGCGGCGACCCCGTTCCTGCCCGCCACCGTGCATCAGGGGTTCGAGAGCGACGCGCCCGCGCACGCCGAGCACGCCGATCCCCTTGGGGGTCCCGAGCTTGTGCCCGGCCACCGCTATCGCATCCGCCCCGAGATCGGTGAGTGGCAGCCACCCCGCCGACTGCACGGCGTCGACGTGCAGCGGTACGCCGGCATCACGGGCCACCGCGGCGAGTGAGGGCACGTCCTGGATCGTGCCGATCTCGTTGTTGGCGTGTCCGATCGCCACCAGGGCGGTGTCCTCACGCAGGGTCTCCGTCAGTGCAGAAGCGGAGATCCTGCCGAGGGCGTCGACCGGAGCGGCCGACACCTCGACCCCATGGAAGCGATGCAGATAGTCGGCGGACTCGAGGATCGACTCGTGCTCGATCGGCGAGACGACCAGATGCCCGCGGCCGCGCGCGAGAGCCGCGAGCACGATCCCCTTGACCGCGAGGTTGTTCGATTCTGTTCCGCCGGAGGTGAAGATCACATCTCCGGAGCGCATCCCGAGCACCCGCGCGACCCGTGCGCGTGCTTCGTCGAGCGCGCTCGCCGCAGCTTCGCCGTATGTGTGATGGCTCGACGGGTTGCCGAACACCCCGGCGAGGAACGGGCGCATCGCGTCGAGCACCTCCGGACGGACCGGGGAGGTCGCGGCGTGGTCGAGATAGAGCATCCGCGTCAGTCGATCCGCACGTCCAGGCCGAGGTCGAGCGCCCTGGCCGAGTGCGTCAATGCGCCGACCGAGATCACATCGACTCCCGTCGCCGCGATGCCGCCGACCGTGTCGAGATTCACCCCGCCCGAGGCCTCGACCTGCGCGCGGTCGCCGATCAGAGTCACTCCTGCGCGCAGATCGTCGACCGAGAAGTTGTCGAGCAGCACGGTGTGCGCGCCGCCGTCGAGCACAGCCGGGATCTGATCGAGCCGGTCGACCTCGACGACCACGTGGGTGGTGTGGGGCAGGCGCGAGAGGGCGTCGCGCAGGGCGGTGGCGAGGTCGACTCCCGAGCGCTTCAGCACCGCGAGATGGTTGTCCTTGGCCATCACCGCGTCGGACAGGGAGTGGCGGTGGTTGTGTCCGCCCCCCGAGAGCACGGCATGTCGTTCGAAGGCGCGGAGCCCCGGGGTCGTCTTCCGGGTGTCGGCGATGCGTGCCGACGTTCCCTCGATCGCGCGCACGTATGCGGCCGTGACCGTCGCGATGCCGCTCATCCGCTGAGTGAAGTTGAGTGCGATGCGCTCGGCGGTGAGGATTCCGCGGGCGGGGCCCGACACCGAGGCGAGCACGTCACCCGCCGCGAATGCGTCGCCGTCGCCCACGTGCACATCGACCGAGATGCTCGGATCGGTGAGATGGAACGCAGCCGCGAAGACCTCGCCCCCGCTGAAGATCCCGGCTTCTCGAGCGACCAGATCGGCGGTGGCGGTGGCGTCCGGGGGCAGCAGAGTCGTGCTGGTGAGGTCGCCCCAGGGAGCGTCCTCCTCGAGCGCAGCGCCGACGACGCGGGTGATGTGGGCGGGGGTGAGCATCAGACGGTCTCCAGGAGAGGTGCGGCGACGGATTCGCGGAAGTGCGCGCCGATCGAGTCGGTGCGAGCGAGAGCTGCGGATGCCGTCGCGTCGGCGAGCAGGAGCAGGTTCGCGTCCTCGCGCTCGGCGACGGTGGTCGGATCGGGAGCGGTGGCGAGCCAGCGACGCAGCGTGATCAGGGCGTACCGGAGACCGTCTTCCGAGCGCAGCAGGCCCACGTGGTCCCACATCAGTCGCTGGAGTGCTGCCCGACTGAATGCAGTGCCGTGATCGTCCACTTCTGAGCCGCGGCCATCGCCGTGCGTCGGGCCGTTCGCCTGCCCGCCACGCACGGTCATCGGAGGATGCTGCCAGGGAGCCTCGAGTGCCGCTGCCGCGCGAGCGCCGAAGACGGCACCCTCGAGCAGGGAGTTCGAAGCGAGGCGGTTCGCTCCGTGGACGCCCGTGCGCGCCACCTCGCCCACGGCCAACAGGCCCCGGATGGATGTGCGGCCGTCGAGGTCGGTGACGATGCCGCCCATGAGGTAGTGCGCTGCCGGTGTCACGGGAATCGGCTCGGAAGCCCAGTCGAATCCGCGTTCGCGTGTCACCCGATCGATCGTCGGGAACCGATGTGCGAGCCGGAGTCTTCCGATCATCGTCGCGTCGAGACGCACGGGGGAGCCTTGCCGGGCTGCCTGGCGGGCGATCGCGCGAGCGACGACATCGCGCGGAGCGAGTTCCCCGTCGGGGTGGCTGTCGAAGACGAACCGATGACCGGCCGCGTCGATCAGGGTTGCGCCCTCGCCGCGGACGGCTTCGGAGACGAGGAAGGCGGGGCCTTCGCCCAGGATCGTCGGATGGAACTGCACGAACTCGAGGTCCGCGACAGCCGCGCCGACACGGAGAGCTGCGGCGATGCCGTCGCCGGTGGCGCCCAGGGGGTTCGTGGTGTGCGCATAGAGGTGACCGGCACCGCCGGTCGCGAGGATCACCGCATCCGCGGAGAGGTCGGAGGCCACGCCGTCGACCACCACGCGGATGCCGCGCGCGATGCCGTCTTCGACGAGCACGTCGGCGAGGAAGGCGCCCTCGACCACGGTGACGTCGGTGCTGCGAACAGCAGCCACCAACGACTGGGCGATCGCCGCACCGGTGGCATCGCCGCCGGCGTGCACGATTCGGGCGTGACGATGAGCAGCCTCGCGTCCGAGCAGGAGCTCGCCGTCCGGCGACCGGTCGAATGCGACGCCTCGGGCGATCAGCTCGGCGATCCGAGCCGCGCCGTCGCGCACGAGAACCCCGACCGCGACCTCATCCGAGAGGCCTGCCCCCGCTTCGATCGTGTCGGCCGCGTGGTGCGCCGCAGAGTCGCCGGTGCCGTAGATCCCGGCGACGCCGCCCTGCGCGTACCCCGTGGAGCCGTCGCCGATCGCTCCCTTCGTCACGAGGGTGACCGAGTGCCCTGCCTCTCGCGCATGCAGCGCCGCGGTCAGTCCGGCGATCCCCGAGCCGACGACGACGACGTTCATCGTGCGCTCGTCACCACGGGCGGCTTCGCCGCCAGCATCCGCTCGAGAGCGATGCGGGCGGGGTCGGCCACATCAGCCGTCACCGTGATCCGGTTCGGCGTGCGCCCCGCGACGAGCTCTTCGAGAACCCACGCGAGGTACCCGGGGTGGATGCGGTACATCGTCGAGCAGGGGCACACCACCGGGTCGAGGCAGAAGATCTCATGCTGGGGGAACTGCGCGGCGAGGCGGCGGACGAGGTTGATCTCTGTGCCGATCGCGAAGGTCGTCGGCGTGGTCGCAGCGGCGATCGCCCTCCGGATGTAGTCGGTCGAGCCCGCCTCGTCGGCCGCGTCGACGACCGCCATGGGGCACTCCGGGTGCACGATCACTCGCACACCGGGGTGCTCGGCCCGCGCCTGGTCGATCTGGTCGACGGTGAACCGACGGTGCACGGAGCAGAAACCATGCCAGAGGATCACCCGGGAGTCGACGAGCTCGGATGCGGAGGAACCGCCGAGAGCCTTGCGAGGGTTCCACATCGGCATCTGCTCGAGAGGCACGCCCATCGCCTTCGCGGTGTTGCGTCCGAGGTGCTGGTCGGGGAAGAACAGCACCCGCCGGCCGCGCTCGAATGCCCACTCGAGCACGGTCTGCGCGTTCGACGAGGTGCAGACGATTCCGCCGTGTCGGCCGACGAAGCCCTTGATCGCGGCGGAGGAGTTCATGTACGTGACGGGGATGACGGGCACGCGGCCGTCCTCGTCCTGCGCGTCGAGGTCGCCGAGAACCTCTGCGAGCTGCTCCCAGCAGTCCTCGACCTGGTCGATGTCCGCCATGTCCGCCATCGAGCATCCGGCTGCGAGATTCGGCAGGATCACGGCCTGGTCGGGGCCGGAGAGCAGGTCGGCCGTCTCGGCCATGAAGTGCACGCCGCAGAAGACGATGGCCTCGGCATCCGGCCGCTCCTTCGCCGCGGTCGCGAGCTGGAAGGAGTCGCCCACGTAGTCGGCGTGACGCACGACCTCTTCGCGCTGGTAGAAGTGCCCGAGAATGACGGCGCGGTCGCCCAGCACCGCCTTCGCCGTGCGGATGCGCTCGTCGAGCTCGGCTTCGCTCGCCTCCCGGTACGCGGCGGGGAGCTCACCCTGACGCGGTGCTCCGGTCGGGATGACGTCGCCCATCGACGACCCTGGGCCGTAGCCGGGGCGGGAGTCGAAGTCCCAGGGGCCGGCGGCGAGGTCGGTCGTGCACGTCGCGTCGGTCGAAGCGCCCGACACGATCGACTGGATCGCGTGGTCGACGGAGGCGTCGAACGGCTGCACGGCCGGTGTCGGAACGAAGGTGATGCTCATCGGGTGCTCGTCTCCTCAGGGCCGAGCGGGCCGTGATCGGCGAGCTCGACGTCGGTGTTGTAGCGGTACAGGCGGGCGGGGCGGTGGTTGCCGGTGCGGAAGCGGTCTGTGGGAAGGAGGTTGCCGGCCGACTCGACCTGACGGCGGAAGTTGGCGGGATCCAGGTTCTTGCCGAGGATCGCCTCGTAGGCCTCGCGAAGGTCGGCCAGAGTGAATTCGGCGGGGAGGAAACCATGCGCCACGCGGCTGTAGCCGACTTTGCTCCGCAGCCGCCACAGGGCGTACTCGACGATCTTCGCGTGGTCGAAGGCCAGCGCTGGCAGCTCGTCGAGCCCGAACCAGCGCACGTTCTCGGGGGCGCGACCCGATGCGCGGTGTGCCGAGCTCTGCGCGTCGACGTCGTCCTGGCGGAGCAGCGCCCAGTACACGATCGACACGACGCGCGTAGGGGAGCGGTCGACCGCCCCGAACGCATAGAGCTGCTCGAGATAGCTCGGGGTCAGTCCGGTGGTCTCCGCAAGGGTTCGAGCTGCGGCGTCGACGGGTGATTCGGTCTCGGTGAGCCACCCTCCGGGGAGCGCCCACTGGTCGGCGAAGGGCTCGCGCGTACGCAGCACGAGAGGCAGCGCCAGCACCGCCGAACCGTCATCGGTGCGCCGAAGAGTGAGGATCACCGTCGACACGGCGACGTCGATCCCTCCGCTTTGGGTCATAAGTACCTTAACCTCCTGATCCGATCTTAGTGTCATCGGGACTGTTAGTGCACCTCCGTGACCCGATGAGTCCTGAGGCCGAAACGTTATATACCAGCGTTCTGACCTCTTGTCGCTATGAAAGCGATTTGTTAGGTTACTGTCCTAACAAATCCCTTCGCGGGGATCTGTCGCGGGTTCCGATCTGGGACTCGGCTCCATCCCGGAGATCCCTCCTGCAGTGCAGCACCGAGAGGAAATACAGAATGATCCGTAACGGAAGGCGCAAGATCGCGCTCACCGCTGTGGCGGGGGCATCCGTCCTCGCCCTGGGTTTGACAGCCTGTGGCGCAGGCGGCGGCAACGAGGGGAGCGGTGGCGACGGCGACCGGGCTCTTCGCGTGTGGGCCGGCAGCCAGACCCCCATCACCGCGAACTACAATCCGTTCGCACCGACCGTGCTCCACGGTGCGCTCGGGCCGATCTACGAGCCGCTGTTCTTCTACAACAAGACGGCGGATGCCGAACCGGTCGGCCTGATCGGCGACTCCTTCGAGTACAACGAAGACGGCACGGCGATCACGATCACCATCAAGCCCGACCTCAAGTGGAGCGACGGAGAGCCGCTCACCGCGGCCGACGTCGCGTTCTCATTCACCTTCGAGGCGAACAACCCCGAGGGCAACGGCCTCGTCTCCGCCGAGGCGACCGACGACACCACCGTCGTGCTCACCTACACGACCGCGCAGTACACGACCGAGTTCCAGCGACTCGGCTCGACCTACATCCTCCCCGAGCACGTGTGGTCGGAGGTCACCGACTTCGCGAACTTCGCCAACGAGGAGCCGGTCGGCTCGGGCGCTTACGTGGTCGACAAGACGACGAGTGAGTCGTACACGCTCGTGGCCAACGAGAACTTCCGCGATGCCGACGAGCTCGGCGTCAAGAAGGTCCAGTACATCGCCGTCGACAACAACCAGACCGCTCAGGACCTGCTCGCCGCGGGCAAGCTCGACTGGACCGGAATGTTCATCCCGAACCCCGACGACGTGACGGGCAACGGAGCGATCGACTGGATCAACACCCCGCAGGACCCGACCGTGCTGTACACCTGCTCGAACACCGAGCTCGGCTGCACCGGTCCCCAGACGGACGTGGCCGTTCGCCAGGCGCTCAACGTCGCGATCGACCGCACCGCGATCAAGGACAAGGCGTTCGTCGGCCTGACCGGCGACATCTCGCCCACCTTCGCACTGCTGCCGCGCGACGAGAAGTGGGTCGCGGACTCCGCCAACGAGGTCAGCCCTCAGGAGGCGAACGTCGATGAGGCGGGCGAGATCCTCGAGGCCGCCGGCTACACCAAGGGATCGAGCGGCATCTACGAGAAGGACGGCGTGCCCGTCGAGCTCAGCCTGATCTCGGTCGACGGATGGACCGACTACAACGACGCCGCCAAGCTGATCGCCGAGCAGGCGGAGGCGGCCGGCATCAAGGTCACGGCATCCACCGTGCAGTGGCAGGAGTTCTCCGACGCCCGTCAGGGCGGCGACTTCCAGCTCATCGTCGGCGGAGTCATCGGCACCTCGGTCGCCGACCCGTTCCAGATCTACCGCGACTGGTTCGGCGGCACGGCCGTCGAGTCGACGGCTGCGGTCGGCACTGAGGTGCCGGCAGGCCGCTGGAACTTCAGCCGCTACAGCAACCCGGTCGTGGACCAGGCGATCCAGGCCGCCGTCAGCACGAACGACGAGGCGGAGAAGAAGGAGCTGTACGGCACGATCCAGACCGAGATCGTCCGTGACCTGCCCTACATCCCGCTCGTGATCAACGCGACCCAGACCTTCTACAACACGAAGGACTTCACGGGATGGCCGACGGAAGAGGACCTCTACGCCTTCCCGCCGTCCTGGGGAGCGATCGCGGCGGGCTACGTCCTGACGCAGCTCGAGCCGGTCAAGTAAGCACATGAAGACGGGGGAGCAGGAAGCACGGTCAGTGACATGAAGTTCTATGCACGAAGAATCGGGTTCTACGCGTTCACGCTGTGGGCCGCGATCTCACTCAACTTCCTGCTTCCCCGGCTCATGCCGGGGAACCCGGCGGACATCATGATCGCCAAGATGCAGCGAGCGGGCGGCGAGGTCTCCGAGACCACGATCCGCAACATCAAGCTGCTGCTCGGCGGCGACGACTCGTCTCTCTGGGAGCAGTACATCGCGTACTGGGGACGCATGTTCCAGGGCGACCTGGGCATCTCCGTCACCAAGTTCCCGGCCCCGGTGAGTGAGCTGATCGGGCAGGCCCTGCCCTGGACGCTCATCCTTGTCGGCACGGTGACCGTGATCTCCTTCATCCTCGGCGTCGTGCTCGGCGCCTGGGCCGGATGGAAGCGCGGAACCTGGGTCGATCACCTGATCCCGGCGACCACCGTGCTGCAGTCCATCCCGTACTTCTGGATGGCGCTGCTCCTCGTCTCGGTGTTCGCCGTCGGGCTCGGCTGGTTCCCGATCTTCGGGGGCTACGACGTGTTCGATTTCCCGGACGGCCCCGAACCGACCTGGGCGTTCTTCACGGACGCGCTTTCGCACGCGATCCTGCCCGCGCTGACCATCGTCATCTCATCGGTCGGCGGGTGGATGTTCGGCATGCGCAACATGATGGTGCAGACCATGGCCGAGGACTACGTGCTCACGGCCGAGGCCAAGGGGCTCCGTCCTCGTCGCATCATGACGACCTACGCGGCACGTAACGCCGCGATCCCGTCGATCGCCGGCTTCTCGATCACCCTGGGCTTCGTGGTAGCCGGTTCCATCGTCATGGAGCAGGTGTTCACCTACCCGGGCATCGGGAAGCTGATGTTCCAGGCGGTCACGAACAACGACTATGCGCTGATGCAGGGGCTCTTCCTCGTCATCACCATCACGGTGCTCGCCGCCAACTTCATCATGGACCTCGTCTATGGATTCATCGACCCGAGGGCGCGCCAGAATGTCTGACACCGAGAACGCAGTCCTGATCACCAAGGATCAGCCCATGACCCAGCCGGCGAGCACGATCTCGTTGGCCACGCAGCGGGGACGCAAGCGCCGGAGGGTGCTCCCGACGACCTCGCCGAAGTTCATCACCGGGGCGACGATCGTGATCGCGATCGTCCTGTTCGCGATCATCGCGCCGATGTTCTCGCAGAACCCGCGGAGCACCGACAACCCGGCTCTGCTCCCGCCGTCGCCGGAGCACTGGCTCGGCACCACCAAGCTCGGCAACGACATGTTCGCCCAGCTCGCCATCGGCGCCCAGGGCTCGCTCCTGGTCGGCGTGGTGGCGGGCGGCATCGCCATCATCCTGTCCCTGCTGTTCGGCGTTCTCGCCGGCTACCTCGGCGGATGGCGTGAAGACACTCTCGCGCTCCTGACGAACGTGATGATCGTGATCCCCGGCCTGCCGCTCGTGATGGTGATCTCGTCCTTCGTCCCGCAGCGAAGCTGGCAGCTCGTCGCCTTCGTGCTCGGCATCACCTCCTGGGCCGGGGCCGCCTACGTGCTCCGGCTGCAGACGCGATCACTGCGCACCCGCGACTACGTCTACGCGTCCAAAGTCGCCGGGGAGCGATCCTTCCGGGTGATCCTGGTCGAGATCATGCCGAACCTGCTGCCGCTGCTCACGGCCCAGTTCCTGTTCGCGATCATCTTCGCCATCCTCGGTGAGGCCGGCCTCTCGTATCTCGGCCTCGGACCGAACTCCTCGATCACCTGGGGCACCATCCTCAACGACGCGCAGTCGGGGCAGGCGCTCGGACGAGGTGCGTGGTGGTGGTTCGTGCCTCCGGGTGTCATGATCGCGATGCTCGGTGCGGGTCTCGCCCTGATCAACTTCGCGATCGACGAGGTCATCAACCCCAAGCTGCGCAATGCGCCCGACGCCGCTCGACGCGTGCGCAAGGCGGCCAAGACGAAGGGGGTCGCTGTATGAGCGCTCCGGATGCCGTGCTCACTGCACGCAACGTGTCGATCGAGTACGAGGTGGACCCGCCCGTCAAGGCGGTTCGCAACGTCTCGCTCACTCTCAACCGAGGAGAGATCCTGGGGCTGGCCGGCGAATCGGGCTGCGGCAAGACCACCCTCGCCTACGGCATGAACCGGCTGCTCAAGGCGCCGGCGCTCATGACGAGCGGCGAGATCGTGTTCCACGACCGCGACGGGCACGACATCGATATCGTCGCGCTCGACGGCGACGGTCTGCGCGCGTTCCGCTGGGACAAGATCTCGATGGTGTTCCAGGGGGCGATGAACTCGCTCAACCCGGTGATCAGCGTCAAGGCGCAGATCTTCGACATCTTCGACACGCATCGTCCCGGAATGTCCAAGAAGGACAAGCAGGCTCGGGCCGAAGAGCTGCTGACTCTGGTCGGGGTCGACCCGTCGCGTCTGACGAGCTTTCCGCACGAGCTGTCGGGGGGTATGCGGCAGCGCATGATGATCGCCATGGCGCTCGCACTGGATCCGCAGGTCATGATCATGGACGAGCCCACCACCGCGCTCGACGTCGTGGTGCAGCGCGGGATCATCCGCGAGATCATGCGGCTGCGCGAGCGGCTCGGGTTCGCAGTGATCTTCATCACGCACGACCTGCCGATGCTGATCGAGATCAGCGACCGCATCGCCGTGATGCTGCAGGGCCAGATCGTGGAAGAGGGCACCGCCGAGGAGATCTACCGCACGCCTCAGCACGAGTACACGAAGAAGCTGCTGTCGAGCTTCCCGAGTCTGACCGGCGAGCGCGGAGACTTCGTCCGCACCGGCAACCAGCCCAGTCAGGAGGAGATCCGATGAGTGCTCCCACCCTCGAAGCCCGCAACCTGGTGAAGGACTTCACCCTGCGATCCGGGCTCAAGACATCGACCCTCCACGCGGTCAAGGACGTCTCGTTCACGATCGAAGCGGGTAAGACGGTCGCCCTCGTGGGCGAATCGGGGTCGGGCAAATCGACCATCGCGCGGATGCTGATGAAGCTCGAGACTCCGACCAGCGGGCAGATCCTGCTCGACGGCAAGGATGCGGGCATGCGGGGCCGCGCGGTCGAGGACTACCGCTCGCAGGTGCAGATGGTCTTCCAGGATCCCTTCGCCTCGCTGAACCCCTTCCACACGATCGTCCACCACCTGGAGCGCCCGATCAGGCTCCACCACCCCAAGCTCTCCGGTGGGGAAGTGCGTGCGCGCGCCATCGAGCTGCTCGAGCGCGTGCGGCTGTCACCCGGCGAGAGCTTCGCCGAGCGCCGCCCGCATGAGCTGTCCGGTGGTCAGCGTCAGCGTGTGGCGATCGCGCGGGCGCTCGCGCCGGGGGCACGCTTCATCGTCGCCGATGAGCCCGTCTCGATGCTCGACGTCTCGATCCGGCTGGGCGTGCTCAACCTGCTGGCCGACCTGCAGCGGGAGGAGAATCTCGGCGTGCTCTACATCACGCACGACCTCGCGACGGCTCGGCACTTCAGCGACGAGATCATGGTGCTCTACAAGGGCGACGTCGTCGAGCGCGGGCCCGCTGACGAGGTCATCCTCCATCCGCAGCACGAGTACACGAAGACGCTCCTCGGGGCGGCGCCGGAGCCCGAGAACCTCGGCCGCCTCCGGGATGAGGTCAGGGCGGAGCTCGCCGGTCGCTGAGCATCCGTTCCGGTCCCCCTTCGCGCCGCCGTCCACTCGTTCGCGCGGCACGAAGGGCGACCGGAACGGCATCCGTCTCGGAGCACACGACCCGCTAGACTGATCCCACAAGTGAAGACAGGCCGAATGACCCACGCGGGAGAGCCCCGGCGAACGCAGCCGGGCACCGAAGGAGCAAGCCTCCCCGCCAATCTCTCAGGTACGCGTACCGCGCGGTTCCGGCCACTCTGAAAAGCGATTTCCAGCGAAGCGAGAAATCGGGTTGAGCGAGGCCGCCGGAGGCGCCCGAGTCGAAACCCTGGCGACATGCATTCTGCGCGTCTCCGTCTCTTCGCCGGCGGTCCGCCGACGGTGAAAGCCCAGTCTCTGGGCGAAGCTCTCAGGCCCATGACAGAGGGGGAGTTCCGAGGAACGGCGTCTGCGCTGTTCCGCCCGACCCAGCCCGGGAGAACTCCATGTCCGACCCTCGCTACACCCCGCTCCGTGAGCGCCATGAGGCGCTCGGCGCCTCGTTCACCGACTTCGGCGGCTGGCAGATGCCGGTGCGCTACACATCCGACCTCGCCGAGCACCACGCCGTGCGGCAGGCCGCCGGGATCTTCGACATCTCGCACATGGCCGAGTTCCTGGTCACCGGTGACTTCGCCGGCGAGTTCCTCGACTACTCCCTGGCCGGACGACTCTCCGCGATGCCCGTGGGCAAGGCGAAGTACTCGCTGATGCTCGCGGACGACGGCGGGATCATCGACGACGTGATCGTCTACCGGCTCGCCGATGACCGCTTCCTGGTGATCGCGAACGCGGGCAACCGCGGATTCGTCGACTCGGCGTTCGCTTCACGAGTGCGCTCGTTCCCCTCGCGGATCGAACGTGAACGTGCGCCGCTCGCCGCAGGGGAGGACCGCACTTTCGAGGGCTTCCTCGGAGATCGCGGGGTCGACGTCGAGGACGTCTCCGACGAGTACGCGCTGCTCGCCGTGCAGGGCCCCGCATCCGAGGCGATCGTCTCGTCGACGGCCGGCATCACCGACCTCAGCACTCCCTGGTCCGAGCAGAAGTACTACGCGTGGGCCGACGCGATGTTCCTGGGGGCGCCGCTTCTTCTCGCCCGCACCGGGTACACCGGCGAAGACGGCTTCGAACTGCTCGTGCGTGTCGCCGATGCCCCTGCACTCTGGGACGCACTCACCGAAGCCGGACAGAAGCACGGACTCGTGCCCGCCGGCCTCGCAGCGCGCGACACTCTCCGACTCGAAGCGGGCATGCCGCTCTACGGCCACGAGCTCTCCCGTGAGACGAAGCCGTCGCAGGCCGGGCTCGGTCGCGTCGTCGTGTCCGACAAAGAGGACTTCATCGGCAAGGGAGCGGTGGATGCCGCATCCGACGCTCCGGTTCTCGTCGGTCTCGTCGCCGAGGGCAAGCGCGCCGGACGGGCGGGCTACTCCGTGGTCGACGCAGACGGTGTCGCCCTGGGTGAGATCACGAGTGGCGCCCTGAGCCCGACACTAGGCCATCCGATCGCAATGGCCTACGTCGCCCCTTCTTCCGCTGCGGCGGGAACCGCAGTATTCCTTGATGTGCGGGGAACCAGGATCCCTGCGACCGTGACCGCTCTGCCTTTCTACCGGAGGACCAAATGACCGACCTCAACGCACTGCGCTATACCGACGAGCACGAGTGGATCGCCGCTGACGGCGACACCGTGACCATCGGCATCACCGACTATGCGGCCGACAAGCTCGGAGACGTCGTCTTCGTCGAGCTCCCGGCTGTCGGCACCGAGGTCACCGCCGGTTCGGTCGTGGGCGAGATCGAGTCGACCAAGTCGGTCGGCGAGCTCTACGCCCCGGTCACGGGCACGATCGTCGAGATCAACGACTCCGTCGTCGACGACCCCTCGCTCGTGAACGCCGAGCCGTTCGCCGGAGGCTGGCTCATCAAGGTCTCCGTCGGTGCCGGTGCGCTCGACGGCCTGATGGACCGCGACGCGTACGTCGCTCTCACGGAGGGCTGATCGACCAGTGGTCTCTTTCGCCGATCGTCATATCGGAACCACCGCCGCCACCCAGCGTCAGATGCTCGATGCCCTCGGCGTCGAGTCTGAGCTCGAGGACTGGAGCCCCGTCGAGGCGCTGATGCGCCAGGCCGTGCCCGCCTCGATCTTCACCCCCGCCTCCACGGACTCGGTCATCCCGCGCGCGGCGAGCGAGACCGAGGCGCTCGCCGAGCTGCGGGCGATCGCCGCTCGCAACACGGTGAACCGGCCGATGATCGGCCTCGGCTACTACGGCACCGTCACCCCTCAGGTGATCCAGCGCAACGTGCTCGAGAACCCCTCCTGGTACACCGCCTACACGCCGTATCAGCCGGAGATCTCGCAGGGTCGTCTCGAGGCGCTCATCAACTTCCAGACCATGGTGGCCGAGCTCACCGGTCTCACCACGGCCAATGCGTCGATGCTCGACGAGTCGACCGCTGTCGTCGAGGGGATGCTGCTGGCACGTCGCGCATCCAAGAAGGCGTCGAACGTCTTCGCCGTCGACGCAGATGCGTTCCCGCAGACCAAGGCGCTGCTCGAGACCCGCGCCGAGGCCGTGGGCATCGAGCTCGTGACGGTCGACTTCGCCGCAGGCGAGGAGCTACCCTCCGAGCTTTTCGGTGTGTTCGTCCAGTACCCCGGCGCCTCAGGGCGCGTCTGGGACCCGAGCGCCGTGATCGACGCCGCGCACCTCGCCGGCGGGCTCGCCGTCGTCGCAGCCGACCTGCTCGCTCTCACCCTCATCTCGTCGCCCGGTTCGCTCGGTGCGGATGTCGCGGTCGGCACCACGCAGCGCTTCGGCGTGCCTATCGGCTTCGGAGGGCCGCACGCGGGCTACATGGCCGTGCGTGCAGGACTCGAGCGGCAGCTGCCGGGGCGCCTTGTGGGCGTCTCGGTCGATGCGGACGGCAAGCCGGCGTACCGACTGTCTCTGCAGACCCGAGAGCAGCACATCCGCCGGGAGAAGGCGACCAGCAACATCTGCACCGCGCAGGTGCTGCTTGCGGTCATGGCATCGATGTACGCGGTGTACCACGGACCCGACGGGCTCAAGGCGATCGCTCGGGAGGTCGCGGCCAAGACCGTGATGCTGCGCGACTGGCTCGTCGACGCAGGCTCTGAAATCGTCCACGACTCGTTCTTCGACACCCTGCAGGTGCGGGTGCCCGGGCGCGCGGCGGAGTATGCGGAGCAGGCGCACCACGGTTTCGGCATCCTGCTGCACGCCGCCGATGCCGACACGATCGGGATCTCGGTCGACGAGACCACGACGGTCGCCGAGCTCCACCAGGTGGCTCAGGTGTTCGGTGGGGCCCGGGAGCGCGCCTTCGGGTTCTTCGGCTCAGGATCGCAGGGCGGCCTTCCCGCCGACCTGCTCCGTCAGGACGACTACCTCACGCATCCGGTCTTCCATGCGCACCGCAGCGAGACCGCGATGATGCGCTACCTCAAGAGCCTGGCCGACCGCGACTACGCGCTCGACCGCGGCATGATCCCGCTCGGCTCGTGCACGATGAAGCTCAACGCGGCGACAGAGATGGCGTCGATCACGTGGCCCGAGTTCGCGGGCATCCACCCGTTCGCCCCGGCATCCGATGTCGAGGGGTACCTCGACATGATCACGCAGCTCGAGGCGTGGCTCGCCGAGGTCACCGGATACGACGCCGTGTCGCTGCAGCCGAACGCGGGTTCGCAGGGGGAGCTCGCGGGCCTGCTCGCGATCCGCGGCTACCACCTCGCGAACGGCGACACCCAGCGCACCGTGTGCCTGATCCCGTCGTCCGCGCACGGCACGAACGCGGCGTCGGCGGTGCTCGCCGGAATGAAGGTCGTCGTCGTGGCCTGCGACGAACTCGGCAACGTCGACCTCGGCGACCTGCGGGCGAAGATCGCGGCGCACGCCGACGAGCTCTCCGCTCTGATGATCACCTACCCGTCGACCCACGGCGTGTACGAGCAGGACGTGGTGGAGATCACGACCGCCGTGCACGACGCCGGCGGACAGGTCTACGTCGACGGCGCGAACCTCAACGCGCTGCTCGGCTACGCCCGCTTCGGCGATCTCGGCGGCGACGTCTCGCATCTCAACCTGCACAAGACGTTCGCGATCCCGCACGGCGGTGGCGGCCCGGGCGTCGGCCCCGTCGCTGCGAAGGCGCACCTCGCTCCGTACCTGCCGTCGCACCCGCTCGCTCAGCGCGCGGAGCATGCGGGCGGATTCGTCTTCGAGGGTGGCGCCGTGTCCGCCGCGCCGTACGGGTCGGCCGGCATCCTGCCGATCTCCTGGTCGTACGTGCGGATGATGGGGGCGGACGGCCTCCGCCATGCGACCGCAGCGGCCGTGCTGTCGGCGAACTACATCGCAGCGCGCCTCGGCGAGCACTTCCCGGTGCTGTACGCGGGAGAAGACGGTCGGGTGGCGCACGAGTGCATCCTCGACCTGCGGCCCCTCCGAGAGGAGACCGGAATAACGGTCGACGATGTGGCCAAGCGACTCATCGACTACGGATTCCACGCCCCCACCATGTCGTTCCCCGTCGCGGGCACGCTCATGGTGGAACCCACGGAGTCCGAGGACCTCGGCGAGATCGAGCGGTTCATCGAGGCCATGATCATGATCAAGGCCGAGGCGGATGCCGTCGCCGCCGGGCGCTGGCCCGCGGACGACAACCCGCTGGTCAACGCTCCGCACACCGCGGTCTCGCTGATCGCGGGGGAGTGGAACCACGCCTACACGCGGGAGGACGCGGCCTACCCGGTGCACGCTCTCGTGGCAGGCAAGTACTGGCCGCCGGTGCGCCGCATCGATCAGGCGTACGGCGATCGCAACCTCGTGTGCGCCTGCCCGCCGATCGAGGCGTTCGCCTGAGACGAATCCTGACGAGCGACGGCGTCGCGTCCATCCGGACGCGACGCCGTCGCTCGTTTCCGTGCATTTCCGCGTGTTTCAGGGATGTTTCAGTTGATCACCACTCAGTAACGGTTCATTAGCCGAGAGCGGAGTCCCCTGAATCGCGGGTTACAGTCAACTATCCCTACGCGTTCGACGATGAGCGCGCAGTCTGATGAATACCCGTCCACAGGAGGACACAAAGTGAAGCGCAACAAGATCGCCCTTGCGGGCACTGCGTTGTTCGCGATCGGCGCCCTGGCGCTCGCGGGCTGCGCGAGCGGTGGAAGCGACGACGGCGACGGCGGATCCGGTGCAACCGGTGACGCGGACGCCATCATCACGACGAACGGCTCGGAGCCCGAGAACCCGCTGATCCCCACCAACACCAACGAGGTGGGTGGCGGAAAGATCCTCGACGAGATCTTCGCCGGTCTGATCTACTACGACGCCGACGGCAAGCCCGTCAACGACGTCGCTGAGGAGATCACCACGGAGGACCCGCAGAACCTCACCGTCAAGATCAAGGAAGGCCTGACCTTCACCGACGGTGAAGAAGTCACCGCCGACAACTTCATCAAGGCGTGGAACTACGGCGCTCAGGCGGAGAACGCTCAGCTCTCGGGCTACTTCTTCGAGGACATCGAGGGCTTCATCAACGACGCCGGTGACCCCGCGAACCCCGATGACGACGTGTTCGGCGCGCAGGGCGACATGGCCGGCCTCAAGCAGGTCGACGACTACACCTTCACGATCGCGCTGAACAAGCCGGCTTCCGACTTCGCTCTGCGTCTCGGATACTCGGCGTTCTACCCGCTGCCCGACGCCGCCTTCGAGGACATGGAGGCCTTCGGCCAGTTCCCGATCGGCAACGGCCCGTACATGATCGACGGCGAAGACGCGTGGCAGCACGACGTGCAGATCGACCTCGTGCGCAACGACGACTACGACGGCCCCCGCAAGGCGGCCAACGGCGGTCTGACCATCAAGTTCTACGCCACGCAGGAAGCGGCATACGCCGACCTGCTGTCGAACGAGGTCGACGTCATCGACGCGATCCCGACCAACTCCCTGCCCGTCTTCGCAGACGAGCTCGGCGACCGCGCGGTGAACCAGCCGTCGGCTGTGTTCCAGTCGTTCACCATCGGTCAGTTCCTCCCGCACTTCAGCGGCGAAGAGGGCCAGCTGCGTCGTCAGGCGCTGTCGATGGCCATCAACCGCGAAGAGATCACCGAGACCATCTTCTCGGGCACTCGCACCCCGGCAGCCGACTTCACGTCGCCGGTCATCGCGGGCTGGTCCGACTCGGTTCCCGGCAGCGAGGTCCTCGACTACGACCCCGAGAAGGCGAAGGAGCTGTGGGCCGAGGCCGACGCCATCTCGCCGTGGGACGGCGAGTTCAAGATCGCTTACAACTCCGACGGCGGGCACGACGCCTGGGTCGACGCGGTGAGCAACAGCATCAAGAACACGCTCGGCATCGAGGCATCGGGCGACCCGTACCCGACCTTCCAGGATCTTCGCACCAAGATCAACGACCGCTCCATCACCACGGCAGCGCGTTCGGGCTGGCAGGCCGACTACCCGGGTCTGTACAACTTCCTCGGACCGCTCTACGCAACGGGCGCCGGTTCCAACGACGGTGACTACTCGAACCCCGAGTTCGACGACCTCATCAAGGCCGGAATCAGCAACCCCGACGCCGACGCGCAGATCGAGGACTTCAGCAAGGCTCAGGAAGTCCTCTTCCAGGACCTTCCCGCGATCCCGCTGTGGTATTCGAACGTGACCGGTGGCTTCAGCGAGAACGTCGACAACGTCACGTTCGGCTGGAACTCGGTTCCGCTGTACTACGAGATCACGAAGGCCGGCGAGTAAAGTCTGACGGCACTTCACCTGTGAGGCGGTGACGATTCTTCGTCACCGCCTCACAGGCTTGTGTTCGCACGGCTTTCTCTGCCCTCTAAGAAGGGACAAGCGGATGCTCGGTTACATTCTGAGACGTCTACTGCAGGTGATCCCGGTCTTCTTCGGAGCCACCCTGCTCATTTACTTCCTCGTGTTCGCCATGCCCGGCGATCCGATCCTCGCCCTGTTCGGCGACAAGACGCCGAGTCCGGCAGTCGTCACGCAGCTGCGCGAGCAGTACCACCTGAACGACCCGTTCATCGTGCAGTACTGGTACTACATCACCGGCGTGTTCCAAGGCGACCTGGGCACCACCTACTCCGGTCGGCCGGTTTCTGCAGTGCTCGCCGCCACGCTTCCGGTGACGGGGCGCCTCGCGGTGATGGCGATCGCCATCGAGTTCGTGCTGGCGATCATCATCGGCACCATCTCAGCGCTGCGCAAGGGCAAGCTCTTCGACAACATCTCGCTCGTCGTCGCGCTGGTCGCGATCGCGATCCCGATCTTCGTCGTCGCGTTCCTCGCACAGTACTTCCTCGCGATCCAGCTCGGATGGTTCAAGCCCACTGTCGGCGCCGACAACGACTGGGGCGGTCTCTGGCTGCCGGCGATCGTGCTCGGCTTCAGCCTCTACGCCGTCAGCATGCGTCTGATGCGCAGCTCCGTCATCGAGACCCTCAACCAGGACTGGGTGCGCACGGCGTACAGCAAGGGCCTCTCGCGCAACCGCGTGCTGCCCGTGCACGTGCTGCGCAACTCGCTGATCCCCGTGATCACCAACTCCGCCACGAACTTCGGCGTGCTGCTCGTGGGTGCCACTGTCACCGAGGGCATCTTCAACGTCCCCGGTGTGGGAAACACGCTGTTCCAGGCGATCCAGCGCGGCGAGGGACCCACGGTCGTCTCGTTCGTGACCGTGTTCGTCATCCTGTACGTGTTGGTGAACCTTCTCATCGACCTGCTCTACGGTCTGCTCGACCCGAGGATTCGCTATGCCTGATCCCACCTCTCAGAAGCACTACGTCGCTCCGATCGAGACGGAGTCGATCGCTGTCGACGCCGTCCGCATCTCCGACAAGCCCAGCAATCTGTGGCGAGACGCCTGGTTCGACGTGCGGCGTCGACCGCTGTTCTGGTTCTCGATAGTGCTGGCGCTCTTCTTCCTCGTGATGGCTTTGTGGCCGACACTGTTCACCGCCACACCTCCGAACGACGACTGCCAGCTGGCGAACAGCAACGGCGGTCCGACCGACGGCCACCCGCTCGGGTTCACGTTCCAGGGCTGTGACATCTACGCCCGCATCGTCTGGGGTTCGCAGACCTCTCTCGCAGTCGGCCTCATCGCGACCCTGATCTCGTCGATCCTCGGACTGATCATGGGAGCCCTCGCGGGCTTCTACGGCGGCTGGCTCGATGGCCTGCTGTCGCGCATCGGCGACATCTTCTTCGCGATCCCGTACATCCTCGCGGCCGTGGTCGTGATGACCGTGTTCCGGGACTCCCGTTCGGTGTGGACACTCGCATTCGCCATCGGAGCATTCGCGTGGGCCTCGACGGCTCGCGTCGTACGCGCTGAGGTGCTCCGGGTGCGTCAAGCGGACTTCGTGATGGCCTCACAGGCGCTCGGGCAGTCCAAGTTCAAGATCCTCTTGAATCACGTCGTCCCGAACGCCATCGCGCCGCTCCTCGTCGTCTCGACCCTCGGACTCGCGGCGGCGATCGTCGCGGAGGCGACGCTGTCGTTCCTCGGCGTGGGGCTCGGCAGTGACGTGATGTCGTGGGGTAACGACATCGCGAAGGCTCAGGCATCACTGCGTGTCGCACCGATGGCACTCATCTATCCGTCGATCGCGCTCACCCTCGCGGTGCTGGCGTTCGTCACCCTGGGCGAGCTCATCCGAGACGCCCTCGACCCGAAGGCGAGGGCACGCCGATGAGCGAGCGAATCACCGAACAGGTCCCGCTGCTGAGCATCCGCGACCTCACAGTCGCGTTCCGCACGCAGGAGGGTCTGCGCGAAGTGCTCCACGGAGTCAGCTTCGACGTCATGCCGGGCGAGACCGTCGCGATCGTGGGCGAGTCGGGCTCGGGCAAGTCCACGACGGCCACGGCCATCGTGAACCTGCTCCCGGGCACCGGTCAGGTCACCGCCGGGTCGATCACCCTCGAAGGGCGCGAGCTCACGACACTCAACCGTCGCGAGATCGAGGCTGTGCGCGGTCGGGACATCGGCTTCGTGCCGCAGGACCCGATGTCGAACCTCAACCCTGTCTGGAGCATCGGCTTCCAGGTCAAGGAGGCGATCCGTGCGAACGGCATCGCCCAGGGGCGCGACGCCGCCAAAGCACGCACCGTCGAGGTGCTGCAGCAGGCGGGCCTGGCCGACGCCGAGAAGCGTCTGCACCAGTTCCCGCACCAGTTCTCGGGTGGCATGCGTCAGCGCGCGCTGATCGGGATGGGCCTCGCGGCCGACCCGAAGCTGCTCATCGCCGACGAGCCGACCTCGGCTCTCGACGTGACGGTGCAACGCGTGATCCTCGATCACATGGCCTCGCTCACCCGCGACAAGGGCACCTCGGTGCTGCTGATCACGCACGATCTGGGCCTCGCGGCCGAGCGTGCCGACAAGATCATCGTGATGAACGGCGGCAACATCGTCGAGGCCGGCCCCAGCCGCGAGATCCTCGAGAACCCGCAGCATCCGTACACGAAGCGTCTGGTCGCCGCGGCGCCCAGCGTGGCATCGCAGCGCATCCAGGCGGTGGTGGAGGACCGGGGCATCGAGACTCTCGACGACCTCGCCGCCATCCCGCCGACGGTGCGCGTCGCCGGGCTCACGAAGGACTACCGGATCCGTCAGGGCGGCTTCCGCAGCGAAGCCTTCCGTGCGGTCGACGACGTCTCGTTCGCGATCCCTCGAGGCAAGACCCTCGCACTGGTGGGGGAGTCGGGTTCCGGCAAGTCCACCGTCGCGAAGATGGTGCTGAAGCTCGAGGAGCCGACCAGCGGCGTGATCGAGATCGACGGCCAGGACGTGTCGAAGCTCTCGAACGCCCAGGCGTTCGGACTGCGTCGCCGCATGCAGCCGGTGTTCCAGGACCCGTACGGCTCGCTCGACCCGCTGCGCAACATCGGCAACACCATCGCAGAACCGCTGCAGATCCATGGCGTCGGCGACCGCACGTCACAGCGTGAGCGGGTCGAGGAGCTTCTCGACCAGGTCTCGCTGCCGCGCGTTCTGGCGACCCGGTATCCGAACGAGCTCTCGGGCGGACAGCGTCAGCGTGTCGCCATCGCGCGTGCGCTGGCGCTCAAGCCCGACATCATCGTCCTCGACGAGGCGGTGTCGGCGCTCGACGTGCTGGTGCAGGATCAGGTGCTGCAGCTGCTCGCCGAACTCCAGTCAGAGCTCGGGCTCACGTATCTGTTCATCACGCACGACCTCGCCGTCGTCCGTGTCTCGAGCGATCTCGTGTGCGTCATGGAGAAGGGCAAGATCGTCGAGCAGGGCACCGTCGACGAGATCTTCGCCAACCCGCAGCAGGAGTACACCGATCGTCTGCTGAAGGCGATCCCCGGTGCGACGATCACCCTCGGCGGTCACTGAGAGTGAGCACCGAACCTCGACCGGAGGCCGCACGGAGATTCCGTGCGGCCTCCGGGCCTGTCTCCCTCGTCCTCTGCTCGCTGCTCGCGATCTTCCTGCTCGGCGATGCGGTCGTGCGCGCGGGATGGGGGCAGATGCTGCTGCTCGCCCCCTGGGTGCTGCTCGGTCTCTGGGTCGTGTACGAGATCGCCTTCGTCTCGGTCGTGCGTGTCGACGGCGAGGGAGCGATGGTGCAGAACATGCTGCGCCGGACGACCTTCGGCTGGAGCCGCGTCCGCGACATCGACCTGCGCTGGCAGCTCGTCTTCTCGCTCGAGGACGGCTCGGAGCTCTCGAGTTACGGGGGGCCTGCGAGAGCGCGTCCGATTCGGCGCCAGGTGCGCGAGGACGACGAGGCCAAGGCGCCGGCCGGCCTCCGCGAGCTCACCGACATCCGTGACCGCTGGCAGGCGGCTCCCTCGACCGCGGACGCGCCGATCCGCCGCACCTGGGACTCTCAGGCGCTCATCGCGCTCGGTGTCATCGTGATCTGGGCCGTGACGTCGATCGTCATCGCGAACGCCTGATCGCGCGGAGCTGCCTCAGCCGGGGAGCCCGAAGAGCGTCGGCCAGGTGGCCGCCGCCCAGGGGTAGCCGACGAACACCGTCGCGTCGATCAGGAAGTGCGCGACGAGGAACGGCATGAGCCGTCCGCTGCGCTGGAACAGCCATCCGAAGAGCAGCCCCATGGCGAGGTTTCCGATGAACGCTCCGGGGCCCTGGTACAGGTGGTAGCTCGCGCGCAGCACGGAGGTGGTGAGAATGATCGCCCACGGCCCCCAGCCCAGCTGCCGGAGTCGGGCGAAGAGGTAGCCGAGCACCACGAACTCCTCCTGCAGTGATGCGCGCGCTGCCGCGAGGAGAAGGACCGGGATGGTCCACCAGTGACTGTCGAGCCCCGCGGGGTTCACCGCGACGAAGAGTCCGAGGGCACGACCGGCGAGATACAGACCGAGACCGGGGATGCCGATGGCTGCGACCAGGAGGATCCCGCGGCCCACATCCGCTCCGACCCGGGTGCCGTCGAGACCCAGCCTGCTCAGATGCGGTCTGGACGACTGCCACAGCAGGAAGCAGACGAGCAGCACCGGGACGAGGGAGAACCCGATCGACAGGACCTGGTAGATCAGGTCGAAGATCTCCCTGTCGCTCCGGGACGGATTCAGGGTCGCGGTCTGATCGGCCAGCGGCGTCTCGTCGGTGAGCCGGTAGGCCAGCTGCACGATCGCATACACCGCGGACTGACCGAGTCCGAGGGCGAGGACGATGGCGATCTCCCACCACAGACGAGCGCGCGAGGGCGGGGGAGAGAGGTCGACGACGGTCACGCTCCCGATCGTACTTCGAGCGCTCAGGAACGAGTCGTCGGCATACGGTAGTCTGGAACGTCGGCTTCTCGACAAAACCCCACACTCTTTAGGACATCTGCATGGCGCACGCCCTCCGTTCTGACCTCCGCAACGTCGCTATCGTCGCTCACGTCGACCACGGTAAGACCACCCTCGTCGACGCCATGCTGCGTCAGACGGGCTCCTTCGGCGAACACGCGCACGTCGATGAACGCGCGATGGACTCCAACGATCTGGAGCGTGAGAAGGGCATCACGATCCTCGCCAAGAACACGGCGATCACCTACAAGGGCAAGCATGCTCAGGGTAAGGAGATCACGATCAACGTGATCGACACGCCCGGCCACGCCGACTTCGGTGGAGAGGTCGAGCGCGGCCTGTCGATGGTCGACGGCGTCGTGCTGCTCGTCGACGCCAGCGAGGGCCCGCTCCCGCAGACCCGCTTCGTGCTGCGCAAGGCTCTCGAGGCCAAGCTTCCCGTCATCCTCCTGGTCAACAAGACCGACCGCCCCGACGCTCGCATCGCCGAGGTCGAGGAAGAGGCCCACGACCTGCTGCTCGGCCTCGCGTCCGACCTCGTCGACGACGTGCCCGACCTCGACGTCGACGCTCTGCTCGACGTCCCCGTCGTCTACGCGTCCGGCCGTGCCGGCGCCGCGTCGCGCAACCGTCCGGCCGACGGATCGCTGCCCGACAACGACGACCTCGAGCCGCTCTTCGAGGCGATCCTCGAGCATGTTCCCGCTCCGGAGTACGACGACGAGCACCCGCTGCAGGCCTGGGTCACGAACCTCGACTCCAGCCCGTTCCTCGGCCGCCTCGCGCTTCTCCGCGTCTTCAACGGCACGCTGAAGAAGGGCCAGACCGTCGCCTGGGTCCGTGCGGACGGCACGCACCAGAACGCACGTATCACCGAGCTGCTCAAGACGCGCGCGCTCGAGCGCTACCCCGCCGAGTCCGCCGGCCCCGGCGACATCGTCGCCATCGCCGGTTTCGAGAACATCACGATCGGCGAGACCATCGCCGATCCCGAGGACGTCCGCCCGCTTCCCGCGATCACGGTCGACGACCCCGCCATCTCGATGACGATCGGCACGAACACCTCGCCGCTGATGGGCAAGGTCAAGGGCCACAAGCTCACCGCTCGAATGGTCAAGGACCGTCTCGACAAGGAGCTGATCGGCAACGTCTCGCTCAAGGTGGTCGACATCGGACGCCCCGACGCCTGGGAGGTCCAGGGCCGCGGCGAGCTGGCGCTCGCCATCCTGGTCGAGAACATGCGTCGCGAGGGCTTCGAGCTCACCGTCGGCAAGCCGCAGGTGGTCACGAAGAAGATCGACGGCAAGACCTACGAGCCGTTCGAGCACCTCACCATCGACACTCCTGAGGAGCACCTCGGCGCGATCACGCAGCTGCTCGCGAACCGCAAGGGCCGCATGGAGAACATGACGAACCACGGCACCGGCTGGGTGCGCATGGAGTTCATCGTCCCGTCTCGTGGTCTGATCGGCTTCCGCAGCGAGTTCCTCACCACGACCCGCGGCACCGGAATCGCCAACGCGATCTCGCACGGCTACGAGCCGTGGGCAGGGTCGATCACGACCCGCCAGAACGGCTCGATCGTCGCCGACCGCTCGGGTGTCGTCACCCCGTTCGCGATGATCGCCCTGCAGGAGCGCATGTCCTTCTTCGTGCAGCCCACTCAGGAGGTCTACGAGGGCATGGTCATCGGCGAGAACTCGCGTGCCGACGACATGGACGTCAACATCACGAAGGAGAAGAAGCTCACCAACATGCGTGCGGCGAGCTCCGACACCTTCGAGTCGATGACCCCTCCGCGCCAGCTCACCCTCGAGGAGAGCCTCGAGTTCGCGCGTGACGACGAATGCGTCGAGGTCACGCCCGAGGTCGTCCGCATCCGCAAGGTCAACCTCGACGCCAACACGCGTGCTCGCGACACCGCGCGCCTGAAGCGTCAGGACGCCGGCTCCTGAGAATCGTCTAAGAGAAGGGCCCTGTACCGCCGAAAACGGCTGTACAGGGCCCTTTTCTCACGAAACGTCCAGGCGAGCCGTTGCAGAATCGTTACCTTGCGCCTGGGGCGATCTCCCGATGAGTGTCCTGTGACGGGCGTACGACGACCCGAAAGTCGAACCCATGCTTCAGAACACCCGTGCGCTTCGGCGCGCCCACGCGGCGGCGTCAGCCCGCAACGCGATCACGGCACGTCGCCCCAAGCTGATTCTCGGAACGATCACCGGCGGTGTGCTCGGCCTCGCCCTGACCGTCGGCATGGTGTCGGCGCCCGCGGCTGGTGCCGAGGTGCCGGACGCCGTCGCCGGCGTCACGTCCTTCGTCACCGGCGAGACCGAGCAGCCGGCGAAGAGCGCCGACGACTCAGCCCTGACGATGGTCGCCGCTCAGGACGCCGTTGCTGCGGCCGAGGCGCTGAACGCCGAGGTCGCGGCATCGGGCCTCGACCTCGGCGCGGCACCCTCCTCGGTCGATACCTCCGACGTGACCGCCTGGGTCGATCAGCTCGCCGACCGCGATGAGTTCTCGAACAGGCAGCTCACGAGCCTCACTGCGTATGCGGTCACCGGCACGGACGAGATCGTCGCTGAGACCGCCGCCCTGCAGGAATCCTACGTGGCGGCTCAGCAGGCCAAAGCCGCTGCGGATGCGGCTGCCGAGCAGGCGGCCGCTGAAGCCGCCGCACTCGCTCAGACGAACACCGTCGACGGCGCGAAGGCCGCGGCGCGCGACATCGCGTCAGGTCAGTACGGGTGGGGCGCCGACCAGTTCTCCTGCCTGGATTCGCTGTGGACCAAGGAATCCGGGTGGAACTACCAGGCGTACAACGCCTCGGGCGGCGCGACGGGGATTCCGCAGGCTCTGCCCGGAAGCAAGATGGCGTCTGCCGGATCCGACTGGCAGACGAATGCGGCCACGCAGATCCGCTGGGGTCTCGGATACATCTCCTCCGTGTACGGCACCCCCTGCAGCGCGTGGGGGCACTCCCAGTCCGTGAACTGGTACTGAGCCTCCGCCGCCCGACCGGCACCACCGAGACCCACCCCGCATGCGTGCGGCGGTGGGTCTCGGCGTTTCAGGGCGCAGCCTGAAACCGGCGCTCCGTGCTCTAGGCAGAGCGAGGCATTGCCACTACGGTGAGCGGTGACGGCTGGGGGGTCGTGGACTCGGAGGAGAACGCATGGACGTCGCGGCACTGACAGACATCCCGCAGCAGGTGTCGACCGGCGCCCTGCCGGGGTGGGACCGCGTCGACGAGCTCGTGCGCGAAGCCCACCGCCGCTATGCGGACGACCGCACGGGTGCAGTCGCCGATTACATCCCCGTGCTCGCGGAGGCCGACCCCGAGCTGTTCGGTCTCGCGGTCATCGAGGTCGATGGCGGCCTGCATGACGCCGGAGACGCGCTGCATCCGTTCTCGATCCAGTCGATCTCGAAGATGTTCGTGTACGCGCTGGCCATCCAGGAGCACGGCCATGAGCGGGTGCGCGAGATCGTGGGGGTCAACAACACCGGGCTCGCCTTCAACTCGCTGATGGCGCTCGAGCTCAACGCGGGGCATCCGATGAATCCGATGGTCAACGCGGGTGCGATCGCCACCACGGCGCTGATGCCGGGGCAGACGTCCGTCGAGCAGTGGGAGCGCGTCCGGGAGGGGTTGTCGGCCTTCGCCGGACGCCCGCTGAGTCTTGACGGGGTCGTCTATGCGTCCGAGGCGGAGACGAACGAGCGGAACCGAGCGATGGGGTGGCTGCTGCGAAGCTACGGGCGGCTGACCGGCGACCCGGATGACGTGGTCGACGTCTACACGCGTCAGTGCGCGCTCAGCGTCACCGCTCATGACCTCGCGGTGATGGGCGCGACGCTCGCAGACGGCGGCGTGAACCCCATCACGGGTGAGCGCGTCGTCTCGGCGGACGTCTGCCGCGACACTCTCGCCGTGGTGGCGTCGACCGGCCTCTACGAGACTTCGGGGGAGTGGCTGTTCGAGATCGGCCTGCCGGCCAAGTCGGGGGTCGCCGGAGGCATCGTGGCTGTCGCCCCCGGCAAGGGGGCGGTCGCCGGATTCTCACCTCGCCTCGACCGAGCCGGCAACTCTGTGCGGTCGCAGCTCGCGATCGGCCATCTCTCGCGCGCACTCGGCCTGAACCTCTTCGCTTCCGCGCCGTCGGCGACCCCTCGCTCGACGGACTGACCCCTCTCACCGCTCGGAGGACCCTGTCATGACACACACCGCTCCGGCTCCCACGAAGACCTCCTGGATGCCGCTCGTCAGCCTCTTCCTCGCCCAGGTGCTCATGTCGTTCAACGTGGCCGCCCTTCCGATCTCGCTCGGCGGCATGGTCAGCGAGTTCGGCGTGCCGCCGACTGTCGCCAGCACGACGATCGTGATGTACGGGCTCGCCGTGGCCGCACTGGTGATGACCGGCGCGAAGCTCGGCCAGCGCATCGGGTGGGTGCTCATCTTCCGGATCGTGATCGGCCTCTTCGCCGCATCCTCGGTGCTCATGATCGTGTCGCCGAGCGTGGGCTGGGCCATCGCCGGGCAGGCGGTCGCGGGCGCTGCCGCGGCGATCATCGTGCCCTCGATCGTGGCGCTGATCGCCGAGAACTATCGCGGAGCGCAGCAGGCGACCGCGATCGGTGCGATCGGCTCGGCCAGGGCCATCTCGGGGGTCACGGCCTTCCTGATCGGCGGCACCCTGGGAACGCTCGTCGGATGGCGTCCGATGTTCTTCATCGTGTTCGGCATCGCGGTGGTGGTGTTCGCCTTCAGCTTCACGCTTCGCGGCGATCGCGGCGACGCGTCGATCCGCATCGACCTCGTGGCGTCGCTGCTCATAGGTGCGGCGATCGTCCTCCTCACCCTCGGCTTCAACAACCTCAACGGGTGGGGTGCCGTCGCCGCGACGGAGGCTGCGCCCTTCAGCATCCTGGGGCTCTCGCCAGCTCCCGCCTTCGTGGTCGTGGGAATCGTGCTCGGGCAGTGCTTCTTCGTGTGGACGCGGAGGCGGATGGCCGAGGGCAAGGTGCCGCTGATCGACCTCAGCATCCTGGACTCCTCGAAGGAGCGAGCGGCCGTCTACGCGATGTTCATCGTCGTGGCTCTCGAGGCGTGCGTGAACTTCACCATCCCGCTGTACATCCAGATCGTGCAGGGGAGGACGCCTTTCGACACATCCCTCGCGATGATGCCCTTCAACCTGACGGTCTTCATCACGGCCACCCTCGTCGTCCGCTTCTACAAGCGCTACCCGCCGCGGGTGATCGGCGTCTTCGGGTTCATCCTGACCACGGTCGCGCTCGTCTGGCTGTCCGTCGTGGTCAACAACAACTGGGAGACCCTGCCCACGATCCTGGGGCTGATCGTCTTCGGCATCGGCCAGGGCGCGCTCGTGACGCTCGTGTTCAACGTGCTCGTCACCTCGGCGCCCGCCGAGCTCGCGGGGGATGTCGGTTCGCTCCGAGGCACCACGCAGAACCTCGCCTCCGCGGTCGGCACCGCTCTGGCCGGCGCACTCCTCGTATCGCTCCTCGGATTGAGCATCGGTCGTGCGGTCGTCGAGCATCCTGAGCTGCCGCCCTCGCTCGTCACGCAGGTCGACATGGACAACCTCAACTTCGTCAGCAACGACGACCTCCGCGCCGCCCTCGAGCAGACCGATGCGACCCCCGAGCAGATCGACGCGGCGGTGGCCGTCAACGAGGAGTCTCGCCTGGGCACGCTGCGACTCGGGCTGCTCCTGCTCGCCGGCCTCAGCGCGGTGGCGATCCTGCCCGCATCGAGACTTCCGAAGTACAAGCCCGAGGAGATCCCCGACCCGTCACCGGTCTCGGGTTCGGGTCCGGGGCCGGGGCCGGAATGATGCTCAGCGGAGTTCGGAGATGAGAACCGCGCTTGTACCGGCGACGATCGCCTCGAACACGTGCGGTGCGTCTCCGGCGTACGAGAGGTAGTCGCCGGGGTTCAACAGCACAGGGGCGTCCGTCGGTCCGATCAGAGCTTGCCCCGAGATGAGGACCACGTGCTCGGTGGTGCCCGGATGATGCGGATCGGAGCGCCGCGGATCACCGGGTTCCGCCTGGATCAGGTACACATCCCTGCGGGCGCCCGGCGGGCTCGCGGACAGCAGCGTCGCGCTGTACGCCGCCGCAGACGACGGCACGCCGACGAGATCGTCGGCGCGGATGAGCGTCGGCGCGTTGATCTGCTGGTCGACGAGCGCGGCGAAAGGCACCCCGAGCGCGACACCCAGAGCCCACAGCGTCTCGACGCTGGGATTGCCGGAGCCTGATTCGAGTTGCGAGACAGTCGCCTTCGAGATCCCCGCCCGACGCGCGAGCTCGGAGACGGACAGCGCGGCTCTCTCACGCTCGTTGCGCACGGTACGGGCGATGCGGGTGCGGAGGTCCTCCATCTGTTCAGTATGTCAAACGATCGTTCGCTTGACTATCCGTGAGGTGTTGTTCAGAATGATGATCATGTGTTCACTGCAGCGAACGATGTCGCGATGAGCGCTGGGCGCGAAGTCTGGCGCGAGGCGCTGGGCGTGGTTCTCGCGACCAGCGCCTATGGCGTCTCTTTCGGCGCGCTCGCCGTGGCATCCGGTCTGGATGTCTGGCAGACGTGCGTGCTCAGCCTGCTGATGTTCACGGGCGGATCGCAGTTCGCATTCGTCGGGGTGTTCGCCGCCGGAGGCGTGTCGGCGCTTCCCTCGGCCATCGCCTCGGCGACGCTGCTCGGGGTGCGCAACGTCGCGTACGGCATGCGGATGTCTCCGATCGTCGGAACCACGCCCGCCCGCCGAGCGGCGGCGGCGCACTTCACGATCGACGAGTCCACCGCGGTGGCCATCTCGCAGAGAGATCCTCGTCTGAGACAGGTCGGCTTCTGGGTGACCGGCATCGGGATCTTCATCGGATGGAACATCACGACGTTGATCGGCGCTCTGGTCGGCGACGTGCTCGGCGACCCGAAGACCTGGGGGCTGGATGCTGCCGCTGCCGCTGCGTTCCTGGCTCTGCTCTGGCCGCGCCTCAAGGAGCGCCAGGCGATCGCGGTCGGTGTGGCCGCAGCTGTCGTGGCCGCGTCGCTCACGCCCCTGATCATGCCCGGTCTGCCCGTGCTGGTCGCGGCTGTCGTCGCGATCGTCGTCGGCTGGTTCAACTGGCTGGGACGAGTCGACGGCTCCACGGCCGGCTCCGGGGAGGTCGACCGATGAGCGTCTGGAGCGCGATCCTGCTCGCTGCGGTGATCTGCCTGGCGCTCAAGGCCAGCGGTTATCTCGTGCCGCCGAGCGTGCTCGAGGCGCCACGACCGGCTCGCATCTCCGACCTGCTGACCGTGGCGCTCCTCGCCGCACTCGTGGCTGTGCAGACTCTCGGAGCCGGGCAGGCCGTGGTCGTCGATGCACGGGTCCCCGCTCTGCTCGTCGCGGCCGGTCTTCTGTGGTTGCGTCAGTCGTTCCTGGTCGTGGTGTTCGCCGCTGCGGTCGTCGCCGCGATCCTGAGGCTTCTCGGCCTCGCTGCCTGAGTCGAGCAGATCCTCGGCGCGCGTAGGATCGACTCGTGCGTACTGGATGGATCTCCCGGGTGCTTTCCTGGATCGCCGCGGCTCTCGTCGGCGGCGTCTTCGGCGTCGCGGGAACGATCGGACACAGCCTGATGTGGGGACCGGTGCCCGTGGGGCTGCTGGTGGGAGCGGTCGCGTGCGGGGCGATCCTCGTCGCGATCCGGGCGCTCACCCACGACCGGGGCGCGACTCTCGCCGCGGGGCTCGGCATGCTCGGCATGCTGATGCTGATCTCCGGCGTCGGCCCTGGTGGGTCGGTGGTCGTCGAAGACACGCTCAGCGGTCGCATCTGGACCTATCTCGTCGCCGGACTCGTGCTTCTCGCCGTGGCATGGCCGTCCTTCTCCCGGCTTCCCGCGCGCACCGATGCGCCTGCGCCTGCGCCCGCAATGTCGTCTGGGGCGTCCGACGGCGAAGCGCCGAGTGCTCGGCGTGCCCCCGCTCTGGGCGATCGGACCGGCGGCGAGTCGTAGACTGGTCGAGTGACGTATGTGATCGCTCTCCCGTGCGTCGATGTCAAGGATCGCGCCTGCATCGACGAGTGCCCCGTTGACTGTATCTACGAGGGCGAACGCTCGCTGTACATCCACCCCGACGAATGCGTCGACTGCGGCGCGTGCGAACCCGTCTGCCCCGTCGAGGCGATCTACTACGAAGACGACCTGCCGGATGAATGGCAGGACTACTACAAGGCCAACGTCGAGTTCTTCGACGAGGTCGGCTCTCCGGGTGGTGCCGCCAAGGTCGGCGTCATCGCGCACGATCACCCGATCATCGCCGCTCTCCCGCCACAGGGCGAGTAGTCGGTGAGCGTTCGGGATCTCGCCGACTATCCGTGGGATGCGGTCGTTCCCTATCGTCAGCGCGCTGCCCTGCATCCGGAGGGGATCGTCGACCTGTCCGTCGGGTCGCCCGTCGACCCGACGCCCGAGCTGATCCGCCGAGCTCTGTCGGAGGCGACGGACGCGCACGCGTACCCGCAGACCGTCGGCACTCCCGCTCTGCGTGAGGCGATCGTCGCGTGGTACGCCCGCCGCAGGGGAGTGGTCGACCTCACGGTCGACAACGTCCTGCCCACGATCGGCTCGAAGGAGCTCGTGGCCCTGCTGCCGACCCTGCTCGGTCTCGGCGCCGGCGACATCGTCGTGCATCCCCGAATCGCATACCCGACCTACGAGGTGGGTGCCCGCGTCGTCGGGGCCACGCCGCTGCCTTCCGACGATCCTGCCGACTGGCCCGAGGGCACCAAGCTCATCTGGATCAACACGCCGGGCAACCCCGACGGTCGCACCTGGACGGTGGAGGAGCTCTCCGCCGCGGTTCTGCGCGCTCGGGAGCTGGGGGCCGTGCTCGCGAGCGACGAGTGCTACGCCGAGCTCGGGTGGGACGGCCAGTGGGCGACCGAGCCGATCCCCTCGGTCCTCGACCCGCGCGTGACGGGGGGGAGCAGGGCGAATCTGCTCAGCGTCTACTCGCTGAGCAAGCAGTCGAATCTCGCCGGCTACCGGGCCGCTTTCGTGGCGGGGTGCGCGCGCATCGTCGGCGAGCTGCTCACCGCGCGCAAGCACCTGGGGCTGATGCCACCGGAGCCTGTGCAGCACGCGATGGCCGTGGCTCTGGGTGACGACGAGCACGTCGCGGCTCAGAAGGAGCTCTACCGTGGGCGGCGCGACATCCTGCGGCCGGCGCTCGAAGCTGCGGGGTTCCGGATCGATGGATCGGAAGCCGGCCTCTACCTGTGGGCGACCGAGGGGCAGGATGCCTGGACGAGCATCGAGAGGCTTGCGGATCTCGGCATCCTCGCGGGTCCCGGCCCGTTCTACGGCGCGTTCTCGAACGAGCACGTGCGGCTGGCGCTGACGGCTCCTTCCGAACGGATCGCCGAGGGCGCCCGGCGCCTGCGCGAACAAGCCGTGTAGGTTCTCGCCTCAGACTGCGGGTTCTTTTGTCGGTTGTCACAGTAGGCCTGTGTGCCTACTAGGCTGTAAAGGCGATTCGGTTGTGTATCGATGATCTCGAACAGACCTGGTGCTCAGCGCCGTGACATCGCCACATCCGACTTGATGAAGATCCATGAGGAGGCCCGCGTGAGCGCAGCGGCAGAGCAGCAGGCGACAGCGAAGCTGACGATCGGCGATACGACCGCTGAGTTCCCACTCGTGCGAGGCACGGCGGGCACCGACAGCATCGACTTCTCGACGCTGACGCGGCAGACCGGCTACACAGGGCTCGACTACGGTTTCGTCAACACCGCGTCCACCAAGTCCGCGATCACCTTCATCGACGGAGACAAGGGCATCCTGCGCTACCGCGGATATCCGATCGAGCAGCTCGCCGGATCGACGAGCTACCTCGAGGTCGCCTGGCTCCTCATCTACGGTGAGCTGCCCTCCGCCGCCGAGCTCGCGGAGTTCGATGAGAAGATCCGTCGGCACACGCTGCTGCATGAAGACCTGAAGCGGTTCTTCTCGGCGCTGCCGCACACGGCGCACCCGATGTCTGTGCTGTCGTCGGCCGTCGCCGCTCTCTCGACCTACTACGAGGGTCAGACCGACCCGCACAACCCCGAGCACGTCGAGCTGAACATGATCCGGATGCTGGCGAAGCTGCCGGTCATCGCCGCCTACGCGCACAAGAAGAGCATCGGCCAGGCGTTCCTCTACCCCGACAACTCCCTCGGCTTCGTCGAGAACTTCCTCAAGCTCAACTTCGGCGTGCACTCCGAGGAGTACCAGGTCAACCCGGTCATGTCGAAGGCCCTCGAGCTGCTGCTCATCCTGCACGAGGACCATGAGCAGAACGCGTCGACCTCGACCGTGCGTCTGGTCGGCTCGACCGGTGCGAACCAGTTCGCATCGATCTCTGCGGGCATCCAGGCGCTGTCCGGCCCGCTGCACGGTGGTGCGAACGAAGCCGTCCTCACGATGCTCGGCCAGATCCGTGACTCCGGCCAGAGCGTGTCTCGCTTCGTCGAGCGGGTGAAGAACAAGGAAGAGGGCGTGAAGCTCATGGGCTTCGGGCACCGGGTCTACAAGAACTACGACCCGCGCGCCAAGCTCGTCAAGGAAGCAGCCGGTGAGGTGCTCGCCGAGCTCGGCGTCACGGACCCGCTTCTCGACCTCGCTCAGGAACTCGAAGAGCTCGCTCTCGCAGACGACTACTTCAAGGAGCGTCGTCTCTACCCGAACGTCGACTTCTACACCGGTGTGATCTACAAGGCGATGGGCTTCCCGACCCGCATGTTCACCGTGCTGTTCGCGATCGGTCGTCTCCCCGGGTGGCTCGCGCAGTGGCGTGAGCTGCAGCTCGACCCGCAGACCAAGATCGGCCGCCCGCAGCAGCTCTACACGGGGTCTCCCGAGCGCACCTTCCAGACTCGCTGACGCCGAGCGCGATGCCTGTCGTCAGCGCCGAAGCGGTCGTGCCGGTGGACCCCGCGACGGCGTTCGCGGTGTCTCAGACGACGGGAGCGGTGCGGCGACGCTGGGACCGCTTCATCAGCGAGCAGCACCTCATGGACGACGCGGATGCGCCCGCCAAGGGTGTGCGCACCTTCACCCGGCAGCGGTTCGGTCTCTCGATGGTCAGCCGCTACGTGTCGTACGCCCCACCCACGAACGTGGGCATGGTGATGGAGCGGGGTCCCTGGTTCTTCACCAAGCTCGGTGGCGGCTGGCGGTTCACCGAGGTGCCGGAGGGCACGCTGGCTGTGTGGAAGTACAACTTCTCGTGCCGCCCCGCGTGGCTCGCACCGTTCGCCGAATGGATCGGAGTTCGAGTGCTCGGCTTCGAGATCCGTCGTCGCCTCGCCGGGTTCGCCCGCGGTTGCTCGGATCCGAAGGTGCTGGCGGCGGTAGGACGCTGATCACGGCGCCCTCCGCACACTCCGGTTTCGTCGGGGCGCAGAAAGGCGGGTGCGTCGATGCCTGAGCATCGGCGCACCCGCCTCTCTTGCAGCGGGGTTCAGCGACCCTGCGAGCTCCAGCCGCGGCCGCCCTGGTTGCGCGACTGACCGCCCTGGCGAGATCCGCCCTGGCCGCCCTGTCGCGAACCGGTCTGCGCTGCCGGCGCACCCTGACCACTCTGGCCAGAGCGGGGACGACGGCTGCGACGCGACGGCGGGTTGGCGGCCGAGTTGCGCTCGCCGCCCGCGGGACGCTGCTTGGGCGCCTGGCGCTGCTGCGCCTGGACGGGAGCAGGACGCACGTGTGCGGCGCGCTCGGGAACCAGCTCGCTGACGGCGGCCGTCGTGACGGGCTCGAGAGCGGCGCTGATCGCTGCTTTGCGCAGCAGATCCTTCACATCGCGGCGCTGCTCGGGGAGCACCACCGTGACGACCGTTCCTGCGGCTCCGGCACGAGCAGTGCGACCTGAGCGGTGCAGGTATGCCTTGTGCTCCATGGGCGGGTCGACGTGGACGACGAGATCGACGTTGTCGACGTGCACTCCGCGGGCAGCGACGTCGGTGGCGACGAGGACGCGCACGCCGCCGTCTTCGGGGGCTGCCGAGAAGGCGCCGAGGTTGCGCTCACGCGCATTCTGCGACAGGTTGCCGTGCAGGTCGACGGCCGGGATGCCTGCTGCGGTGAGCTGCTTCGCGAGCTTCTTGGCCTGGTGCTTCGTGCGGGTGAAGAGGATGCGCCGGCCGGTGCCCGACGCGAGCTCGCGCACGAGCTCGGTCTTGTTGTCGGTCGAGTCGACGACCAGCACGCGGTGGGTCATCTCGCCGACGGGCACGCTCTCTTCGTCGACCTCGTGGCTGACGGCGTTCGACAGGAAGCGGCGGGCGAGCGTGTCGATGCCGCGGTCGAGGGTCGCGCTGAAGAGCAGACGCTGGCCGCCGGCCGGCGTGGCGGTGAGGATGCGGGTGACGCCCGGGAGGAACCCGAGGTCGGCCATGTGGTCGGCCTCGTCGAGGACGGTGACCTCGACGGCGTCGAGCTGCACGACCCGCTGCTTCATCAGGTCTTCCAGACGGCCGGGGCACGCGACGACGATGTCGACGCCGTTGCGCATCGCCTGCTCCTGCGGGCGCTGGCTGACGCCGCCGAAGACGGTCGTGACGCGCAGGCCCTTGGCCTCGGCGAGCGGTGCGATGGTCGCTGCGATCTGCGTGGCGAGCTCCCTGGTCGGCGCGAGCACGAGACCACGCGGGTGACCGGGGCGGCTGCTGCGCGAAGACGCGGAGAGGCGGGCGACGAGGGGGAGGGCGAACGCGATCGTCTTGCCGCTGCCGGTGCGGCCGCGGCCGAGGAGGTCACGACCGGCGAGAGAATCGGGAAGCGTGTCGCGCTGAATCGCGAACGCCTCGGTCTTGCCGTCCTTGGTGAGGACGGCGGCGAGGTCGGCGGGCACGCCGAGATCGAGGAAGGAAGTCATAAAGGTATCTCCGTGAGAATGCACGCACGTACCAACGGGCCGGGTGCGGAAGGGTGGGCGACGGCGCGGGATCGCGCATCGTTTCGCCGTTCGAAATGGCCAGAACCAGGCAAGTGGCGCGGGAGCGTGTCGACGACGCAGACGACTCGCAGTGCGAGGATCGTCGATTCGACACTATCACGCGTCAGGGGGAGAAGCCTGGGACGCGCTCCCGCTCAGCGCGTCGCTCAGGCGTGGAGCGCCTCGTTGAGTGTCACGCCGACACCCGCGCGCCGCACGGCCTCAACCGCTCCGCTGAGCGAGTTGCGGCGGAACAGCAGGCCGTTCTGGCCCGACAGCTCAGCGCCCTTGACGGTCTGCCTGCCGCCGTCAGGCGTCGCCGGAGCGTCGAGGAGCACGACCTTGGTGCCCGCCGTCACGTAGAGTCCGGCTTCCACGACGCAGTCATCGCCGAGCGAGATGCCGATTCCCGCGTTGGCGCCCAACAGTGTGCGCGAGCCGATCGAGACGCGGTGTGCGCCGCCACCCGAGAGCGTGCCCATGATCGACGAGCCGCCGCCGATGTCGCTGCCGTCGCCGACCACGACCCCCTGAGAGATGCGTCCTTCGACCATCGACGCACCCAGCGTGCCAGCGTTGAAGTTCACGAAGCCCTCATGCATGACCGTCGTGCCGGGGGAGAGGTGGGCGCCGAGGCGGACGCGTGAGGCATCAGCGATGCGCACGCCCGCCGGCTGCACGTAGTCGGTGAGTCTGGGGAACTTGTCGAGCCCCTGCACCTGGATCCCTGCCCGCTGCAGCAACGGGCGAAGTCGTGCGGCGTCATCGGGGTGCACGGGGCCGGCGTTGGTCCAGGCCACGTTCGGCAGGTGGGCGAAGATGCCGTCGAGGTTGAGCTCGTTCGGCCGCACGACCAGGTGTGAGAGCGCGTGCAGTCGCAGATAGGCGTCGACTGTCGACGTGGGCGCGGCATCCAGATCGATGTGCAGCTGCACGGTCTCGATGGTGACGTTGCGTCGCTCGTCGGGACCTGCCAGCGCTTCGAGCGCGAGGAGTGCGGCCTCGGTATCTTCGGCCGACGGGGCTTCGGCGAGCACCCCGGGGAACCACGCGTCGAGAACTGTGCCGTCGCCGGCGGTCGTCGAAAGTCCGGTACCCCACACGGTGCGCGCCTCAGTCATGCCTCCACGGTATCGCGAGCGGGCGTGGACGATCGCACACATGTCGGGGTAAGTAGGCTGGGTGCATGATGCTCGATCTGACAGCGTCCTCTGTCGACCTGACCCGTGCGATCTGCGACATCCCGAGTGTCTCGGGTGACGAGAAGACGCTCGCGGACGCCATCGAGGAGGCGATCTCCGTCTACTCCCACCTCGAGGTGATCCGTCACGGCAACACGATCGTCGCCCGCACGAACCTCGGACGAGCCCAGCGGGTGGCGATCGCAGGGCACATCGACACTGTGCCGATCAACGGCAACGTGCCGACGAAGGACCTCGAGATCGACGGTGTCGCCCACCTCTGGGGTCGAGGGACCGTCGACATGAAGAGCGGCACCGCGGTGCAGCTCAAGCTCGCGGCCGAGCTCACCGAGCCCACGGTCGACATCACCTGGATGTGGTACGACAACGAGGAGGTCGAGGCGTCGAAGAACGGGCTCGCTCTCCTCGCTGCGGTGCGGCCGGACCTCTTCCAGGCCGATTTCGCGATCCTCGGTGAGCCGTCGAACGGTGAGGTCGAAGGCGGCTGCAACGGCACGATGCGTGCGATCGTGCGCACCACCGGCGTGCGCGCGCACGCCGCCCGCGCCTGGATAGGAGAGAACGCCATCCATCGGGCGGCCCCGATCCTCGCGCGTCTGGCCGAGTACCGTGCGAAGGAGATCGCGGTCGACGGACTGCTGTATCGCGAGAGCATGAGCGCCGTCCGGATCACGGGAGGGGTCGCGGGCAATGTGATTCCCGATGCGTGCGAGGTCGAGGTGAACTACCGGTTCGCTCCGAGCAAGTCGGCGGCGGATGCAGAAGCGCACATCCGCAACCTGCTGGCCGGTTTCGACGTGGAGATCACCGATGCCGCCGAAGGCGCGCGGCCAGGTCTCGATGCCCCGATCGCCCGGGACTTCGTGACTGCCGTCGGCGCCGAGCCGCGCCCCAAGTACGGATGGACCGACGTCGCTCGCTTCTCGGCCCTCGGCATCCCCGCCGTGAATTACGGACCGGGGGACCCGCACCTCGCGCATCATGACGAGGAGCGCGTTCCGCTCGCGCAGATCGACGCCGTCGAGCGAGGACTGCGCGCATGGCTCAGTTCGCGCTGACCGCGACCCGTCGGTGGGCGGCCGCACCGCTGGCGCTGCGGATCGCCCTGATCTACCTCACGGCGCGCGCTGTGACGACCGCGATGATGATCGCGGCGGCGACGTCGTCGACGTCACTGTCGAGGTTCGGGGCGGAGCCGGGGCTCGCCGACTTCATCGTCGGGTGGGATGCGCAGTGGTACTGGCTCGTCGCCGAAGAGGGATATCCGTCTTCTCTTCCCCTCACCGAGTCCGGTGAGGTCGCAGAGAACGCCTGGGCGTTCATGCCGGTGTTCGCTTTCGCCGCCAAGACGGTCGGGTTCGTGTTCGGCTCGTGGGGGATGGGCGCTTTCCTGCTGTCGTTCGTGGCCGGTTACTTCGCCTGCCTCGCGCTGCACCGACTGCTGCGTGAGCGCATCGGCGCGCGGGCGACGATGTGGTCGGTGGTGTTCTTCGCCTCCGGACCTGTCGCGGCGATGTTCCAGGTCGGATACGCCGAGACCCTGTTCCTCCTCCTGCTGTTCCTGGCGCTCGACGCGACGGTGCGCAGGAACTACGTCTGGCTCTACCTTCTCATCCCCGTGATGGCGTTCACGAGACCGGGGATCCTCGCATTCGCGCTCTACCTCGGTCTGCACGGCATCCTCCGCTGGTGGCACCGCCGAGACGACCCGCTCGCCCTGCGGGAGATCGTGCACATCGTGGCGCTCGGCGCCCTCGCCACGATCGCGGGCTTCTCGTGGCAGGTCATCGCGGGCATCGTCACCGGAGACCCCGGCGCGTACCTCGCGACCGAGCTCGCCTGGCGCAGGAACTGGCTCGTCGGCGGCGTCGAGGGTTTCGTGCCGTTCGAAGGCTGGATCCAGGCGTCCCAGTTCTGGTTCGCCCAGTGGAGGCTTCCCGGCGCGTGGGGCCCCGTCGCTCTGGCGCTCCTCGTCGTGGCGGCAGGTGCGGCTCTGCTCTATCTGCCCCAGGTGCGCGCGCTCGGTCCCGATCTCAGGCTCTGGAGCGCGAGCTACCTTCTCTATCTGCTCGCCGTCTTCTTCCCGCAGTCGAGCACTTTCCGGCTGCTCCTGCCGTTGAGTCCTGCCTGGGGAGCACTCGCGGTGCCGCGCTCGCGCGTCTGGCGGCTGGGGGTTCTGGCGGTCTGCCTGCTGGGTCAGTGGCTCTGGATCTACCACATCTACGCGTTGGGGAACACGTTCTGGCAGGTGCCGTGAATGTTAAGGCTTGATGCATTTCTTCATAGGGGACATCCAGGTTCCGGTAACACCCGATAAACTGATCGCATACCACCGGAGGAAAAGGAGCCCACGATGGCAGCGATGAAGCCGAGGACCGGAGACGGACCCATGGAGGCCGTAAAAGAAGGACGACTCATCATCGTGCGCGTCCCGCTCGAAGGAGGCGGCCGTCTGGTCGTCTCCGTGAACGACGCAGAGGCGAAGGAACTCCACGACGTGCTGGCAGCCGTCGTGAAGCCCGCCTGAGAGAACTCGAATTCGCGCACGCGGATTCACGAAGAGGGCGACGGATCATCGATCCGTCGCCCTCTTCCGTCTGTGCGGGGTGTCGTCGGCTCAGCCCTCACCGACGCTGATCAGCTGCAGCAGGCCTTCACCGGAGCTCGAGACGGTCGCGAGCACCGCTGAGGACTCCTGGGTCTCCTGCACGAGCGAGCGATAGGCCGAGGTCACCTCGTCACGCTGCACGGGGTCGGCCACGCGGCCGCCACCGAGAATCCGGGGGACCAGGACCATCCCGCCGGTGCGCACCAACCGCAGCCCGTGCTCGACGTAGTCGATGACGTTCTCGGGGTCCGCATCGACGAGCACGATGTCATAGGACGCTTCGTTCATGCGCGGCAGCACATCGGCGGCGCGACCGGTGATGAATCGAGCCTTCGTCGGGGCGACCCGAGCGTCGGAGAACGCCTGACGAGCCGCGGCCAGATGCTCCGGTTCGTTGTCGATCGAGGTCAGTACGGCCTGCGGCGCCCCTCGCAGCAGCCAGAGGCCCGAGACACCGGCTCCGGTGCCGATCTCGACGATCGACCTGGCACCTGTCGCGGCGGCGAGCACCGCGATCTGCGAGCCGACGGCCGCGCTGATCGGCGAAGCGCCGAGTTCGATGGCGTGCGCACGCGCGCGGGCGATCGGCGAAGGCTCCACGATCGACTCGCGGATGAAACGTGCGTTCGCATCGTTCTCGCTCATTGACTGATTCTCCCGACTGAGATATGTGTTCTCCCAGCGTATGCGCTCGGTGCGCGGCACAACGGCAGGCGCGGCGGTAGCCTGGACACATGCAGTTCGGGATCACCTTCGAGAAGCTGCTGCTCATCGGTCTGATCGCTGCGCTGCTCATCGGACCGGAGCGGCTGCCCCGCTACGCCGAGAGCGTCGCGAAGCTCGCTCGGCGTGCCGGCGAGTTCCTCCGTGACACCAAATCGCGCGTCCGCGACGAGATGGGCCCCGACATCGATGACGTCGACTGGCGCAAGCTCGACCCTCGGCAGTACGACCCCAGACGCATCATCCGCGACGCTCTCTTCGAAGACGACGCGGCGCCCGGGCCCGCCAGAGCCGAGGCGGTCGTCGCAGAGCCGACGGTGAAGCCGGTGCGAACGCCGAGGGTGCGACCGGAGTTCTCGGTCGCGAGTCCGCCCCCGTTCGATCCCGAAGCCACGTGACGCGGACGGTCGACGAGAGTCGGCTTCGGACCAGAGACCGGATGGCGTTCTTCGCCGCCGCGATCTGCGCCGTGACCGGAGTCCTCATCTGGGCGCTCTGGGTGCTGCCGATCGTGCGGTCGATCGAGAGCGCCGAGGATCTCCCGATCGGGCAGACGATGACGGTCGACCTCGACCCCGGGGCTCGGGTCGGGATCTGGACCAGCGGGATCTCCGCCACGCTCGGCACCATGGATTGCAGCGTCATCGGGCCGGACGGCGCCGAGCGTCCGCAGCAGGGCCCATCCGCGGTGAGCTGGGACGATGTGCTGTGGTGGATGACGCCGCGGACCGGGTTCGTGCAGTCCGCCCAGTTCACCGCGGCCGAGGCGGGCACTCACCTGGTGGACTGCCGGGATTCGCTCGACACGTACGACGGGCGATTCCTCGTCGCCGGCGACTCGATCGGTGACGGCAGCATCGGACTGGGCCGCACCGGCGGCAACGACTACCCGGTGGGGACTCTGCTTGCTCTCGGAGCGGTGATGTGTCCACCCCTCGCGGTGCTTCTTCCTCTGGTGATCCTGCTGAGGCGCCTGATCACCCGCCGCGTTCCGAGGCCGCCCCAGACCTGATCGCGGTCAGCCGATCCTGGCCCGGAGAGTCGCGATGTCGTCATCGGACAGCAGCGCACGGGGGATCGCCGTGATCGCAGACGCGCCTCGAAGCTTGAAGAGCACGGCATGCCTGCCGGCACGAACGCTCTGGAAGGTGCTGTACGAGATGTCCGACGACCGACTGCCAGCGCCGACGTGCAGAGCGGTGTCATCGAGCCGAAGCCACACCGCGCTGCCGGGAGGGGTGGCGGCCCGAACGGCGCGTCTGGCGCCGACGACAGTCATGACGACCGCGTAGACCATGAGGGCGATGCTCGCGACGGGCAGCAGACCCGCCAGCCCCTGGGTGCCACGCACGGCGGTCAGGTTGAGGATGCTGACGACGAATGCCGCGACGAGGGCGATCCACATCACGATCGCGACGGGGCGGGTGAGGGCGTAGATCGCGGCGTCGCGTGCCATGCCCCGAAGCAGCCGTTCGTCGACGGTGAGAGCCACGATCGTCTCAGCCCAGGGTCATCGGGAGCGAACGACCGGCGAGGCCGCGCCCCTGAGTGGCGAGGGAACCTGCGAGCTCGCGGATCGCGACGGCCGCCGCATCGTCGGGGGCGCTGAGCACCACGGGCACCCCTTCGTCGCCTCCCGTACGCAGCGCGGGACTGAGGGGGATCGATGCCAGCAGCGGCACGGACTGCGTCTCCGACAGCGCACTGGCCACGGCTGCACCGCCTCCTGAACCGAACAGATCGACGACGGTGCCGTCCGGAAGGGTGAGGGCTCCCATGTTCTCGACCACCCCGATCACCCGCTGCCCGGTCTGGCGAGCGACCAGCCCGCTGCGGATCGCCACGTCGGATGCTGCCGCCTGCGGCGTCGTGACGACCAGCACCTCGGCGTGGGGCAGCAGCTGCCCGATCGAGATGGCGATGTCACCGGTGCCAGGAGGCATGTCGATGAGCAGGATGTCGAGATCGCCGAAGAACACGTCTGTCAGGAACTGCTGCACGGTGCGGTGCAGCATCGGTCCGCGCCAGGCGACCACAGCCTCCCCGTCGCGGAGGAACATGCCGATCGAGATGGTCTTCACGCCATGGGCGACGGGCGGGAGCATGAGGTCGTCGATGCGCGTGGGCTGTGTTCCCGCAGGGATGCCGAGGAGGCCCGGGATCGAGAAGCCGTGCACATCGGCGTCGACGAGGCCGACCGAGAGGCCCTGAGCCGCGAGCGCCACCGCGAGATTCGCCGTCACAGTGGACTTGCCCACGCCGCCCTTGCCACTCGAGACGAGGATCACCCGTGTGAGTGAGTCCGGGCCGAAGGGCATCTGGCGAGGAGGCCGCCCGTCGCGCAGCTTCTCGGTGAGCGCTTTGCGCTCTGACGGCGTCATCACGCCGACCTCGACGTCCACCTCGGCGATGCCGGGCACCGAAGCGGCCGCGGCGCGGACATCGGTTTCGATGCGAGCCGCTGCGGGACAGCCCACGATCGTGAGCACGATCGCGACGTGCGCGTGTGCTCCATCGACACTGATCTCCCTGACCATGTCGAGATCGCCGATGGGTCTGCGAAGCTCGGGGTCGGTGACAGCGGCGACGGCCGCTCGGACGGAGTCGGCTGAGCTCATGATGATGTGGAGCGGCCGCGGGGGCGTCGCTCGGTCGGCTCGTCGTCCTGCTCGCCGAGCTCGGCGAGCAGCGACTTGAGCTCGTGGCGCAGCACATCCCGGGTCACGACCTGGTTGTTGCGCTCTTCGAGCGACATCCGCAGCGCGACGATCTCTCGGGCCAGGTACTCCGTGTCGGCGAGGTTGCGCTCGGCACGCTGGCGATCCTGCTCGATCTGCACGCGGTCGCGGTCGTCCTGGCGGTTCTGCGCGAGGAGGATCAGGGGGGCCGCGTACGACGCCTGCAGCGAGAGCATGAGGGTGAGGGCCGTGAAGCCGAGCGCGGCATCGTCGAAGCGCAGGTGGTCGGGCAGCAGGGTGTTCCAGCAGATCCAGAGCACACAGAACAGGGTGAGGATGAGCAGGAACGCCGGGGTGCCCATGGCACGGGCGACCCATTCGGTGAAGCGGCCGAAGCGGTCACGCGATGTCGGCCGCTGCCGAGGGGTGCCGCGGCCCAGAGGGGCGTCGAGCTGAGGGGAGCGCGAGCGGGAGCGGGGCATCAGCGCACCTCCTTCGGGATCGACGGCTCGTCGCTGTCATGTGTGCGCCAGTCGTCGGGCAGCAGATAGTCGAGGACGTCGTCGATGCTGATGGCGCCGACCAGACGATGGGCGGCGTCGATCACCGGAAGCGAGACGAGGTCGTAGCTCGCGAGCATCCTGGCCACCTCCGCAGCCGATGCGGTGACGCGCACGGGGTCGAGGCTGTCGTCCATGATCGCGCCGAGCCGCTCGTGCGGCGGGTAGCGCAGCATCCTCTGGAAGTGCACCATTCCGAGCAGTCGGCCCGTCGGCGTCTCGAAGGGCGGCAGGGTCACGAACACGGCTGCAGCAAGGGCGGGGTGCAGCTCGTGACGCCGGATGAGGGCCAGCGCTTCGGCGACGGTCGCATCGGCGGAGAGGATGATCGGCTCGGGCGTCATGAGACCGCCGGCGGTGTCAGGGCCGTATCGCAGCAGCATCCTGACGTCCTCGGCCTCCTCCGGCTCCATCAGCTCGAGCAGCTGCTCGAGGCGATTGGGCGGCAGCTGGGCGAGGAGGTCGGCGGCGTCATCCGGCTCCATCTGGTCGAGGATGTCTGCGGCTCGCTCGTCGCCGAGGCGGTCGAGGATGTGCACCTGGTCGTCCTCGGGCATCTCTTCGAGGGCGTCGGCGAGCCGATCGTCGGAGAGCTCCTCTGCGACCTCGATCATGCGCTGCTGCGGCAGATCGAGCAGGGTGTTCGCGAGGTCGGCGGCGTGCAGCTCGGAGTAGGAGGCGACGAGCTGCTCGGCCGATTGGGACTCGCCGGGGGAGTGCTGCTCGGTGACCTCGTTCCAGGCGGCGAACGTCGTCGGGCCCTTGGCGAACGGCGAGGCGCTGGTCTTCGGGCGACGGAGGAAGAGCTGGCTGACGGCCCACTCGCCCAGGCGGTTCGGCTCGATGGCGACGTCTTCGATGACAGCAGTGCCGGTGCCGTCGACGAGGCTGACCCGTCGACCCAAGAGCTCTGCGAGAACCCGCACCTCTCCGGCGCGCGGCGAGAAGCGGCGCACGTTGATGAGTCCGGTGCTGATGACCTGGCCTGCACGGATCGACGTCACTCGTCCTATCGACAGGAAGACGTGTCGTCGCCCGGGGATCTCGACGACGAGGCCGATGACACGCGGAGCAGCCGTACTTCGGTACACGATGACGACATCTCGGACTTTGCCGAGCCGGTCGCCGACGGGATCGAAGACGGCGCAGCCTGCCAGGCGCGCGGCGAATACCCGTTGTGTGCTCACTCGTCCAGCGTAGTGCGCAGGGCCCTCCCGCGGCCCCCGCGGGGCCGCAGCACGACACACTCCCGGCCCTGTCACCACAAGGCATGGAACAATGGCGGGATGAGCATGCTGAACCGTCCAGCCGACAGCCGCGATGAGGGCGAGATCGTCGCCTCCACCCGCGATTACGAAGGCGCCCAGAAGACGGTGTCGAAACTGATCGCCCAGGAGGTGCCGGCCCGAGACATCGCGATCATCGGGCAGAGCGTCCGGACGGTCGAGCGCATCACGGGGCGACTCGGCTATGCCGCCGCGGCACGATCGGGGGCCATCAACGGCGTGCTCATCGGTCTCTTCCTCTCCGCGATCCTCGTGATCGGCAACCCCGAGGTGCCGATCCAGCTCTTCGTCGGGTTCGTCTTCATCGGCGTCGCGCTCGGAATGCTCCTCAGCCTCGTCACCTATGCGATCGTGCGCCGACGCCGCGACTTCGCGAGCGTCACGCAGTTCGCCGCAGACCATTACGAGGTGCGGGTGCAGGCCACGTCACTCGCGAAGGCGCGTCTCGCCCTGGGGGCGGCCAAGCCTGCACCGGTGCGTGCGCCCGTCGATCTGGACGAGCCGCCGAGGTACGGCGAGCGCATCGCTCCGGGTGGCCAGCCCGCTCCTGCGCCTGCGCCTCCGGCAGCGCCTCCCGTCTCGCCAGAGGACCCGACTCCCGGCCCGACCCCGCCGCTCGGTGGACCTGAAGCCGCTCCCGAAGAGCCGACTGTTCCGCCGCGCCCCGCAGATCCGGCCGCACCGCCGGCCGCACCGCCGATCGACACGCCCGACCCCGGCAAGCCCGGCCTCCCGCCCACCTCGGCGGGAACCGTCTGATGTCCGACGCAGACCGCGCGTCCGACCCGTCGGCGACACCCGCACACCCCGCAGTACCTCCCGTGCCTCCCGTGCCTCCCGTGCCTTCCGCGCCTCCCGCGCAGGGCCCGATTGCACCGGCGCCTGTGTACGGCTACGCGCCGCCGCAGCCTCCGGGATATGCGCAGCAGCCCGCGTCGCAGTCACCGGGGTACGCGCCGCCCGCCGCTCCCGGCCAGGCTCCGGCGCCTCAGCAGCCCGTCGGCTACGCCCCGCCGCAGATGCCTCCTTCCCAGGGGCATCCGGCACCCGGCTATCCGGCACAGGGCTACCCCGCGGGGACCTATCCCGCAGCGGTACCGCCGCGCGGGCTTCTTCCATGGGCTCTCGGCCTTCTGATCCTGATCCCGTTCCCGTTCGTCGGCGGACTCGCATCGGGGATCGCCATGGCCGTCAGCGGCGGGACATCGCGTCGCTTCGGAGGCGTGGCCGGCGAGAACGCTCGGGCGGCCGCGAACTGGGGGCTCACATACCTGCTGGTGTCGACGGTTCTGCTCATCTCGCACTTCGTGATCCTGTTCTCACTCACGGCCGATTCTCCGTCGAGCGGGTTCTACCCCATCGGCATCCCGATCACGATCTACTTCGCGCTGTCGGTCTTCCACGTCGTCCTGGTCATCATGGGCATGGTGAAGGCGTCCGGCGGCAGAGTCATGCGCGTACCGTTCGCGATTCCCTACCTTCGCGCCTGATGGTCGAGATCCTCGTCGATCTGCCCGCCGGACCGGTCGCCATCTCGGCTGACTGGTCGGCAGGGGACAGCGGATCGACCGTGATCGTCGCGCACGGTGCAGGCACCGGCAAAGACCACCCCTTCCTCACCGGCTTCGCCGAAGAGCTCGCCTCCCGTGGACACGCCACGCTGCGCTTCAACTTCCCGTACGTCGAGCAGGGGCGCCGGATGCCAGGGCCGGCGACCCATGCGATCGCGACCTGGAACGCCGTGGTCGCGTTCGCGCGTGAGCAGGACCCGGATGCGGCCATCTGGGCGACCGGCAAGTCGTACGGCGGGCGGATGGCGTCGATGGCCGTCGCGCAGGGACTCTCCGTCGACGGTCTCGCGTACCTGGGATACCCGCTGCACGCGCCGGGCAAGCCCGAGAAGCCGCGCGCCGAGCACCTTCCGGCCATCAGCGTTCCGCAGCTGTTCATCGAGGGCGCGAACGATCCGTTCATCCAGCCGCTGGCGCAGTTCGAAGAGGTCGTCGCGACCTGCCAGGACGCGCGCATCATCTGGATCGACGGCGGCGGTCACACCTTCGAGGTGAAGGGACGCAAGCGCCCCGCATCGGAGATCGGCGCGTCGCTCGCACCCTTCGTCGCGGAGTTCGTGCACCCCTGATGAGGGGTCTGCACCATGTCGAGATCTGGGTGCCCGATCTCGACGAGGCTTAGCGAAGCTGGCACTGGCTGCTGACTCGATTGGGGTTGCAGGCGGCCCGGATCACTACGCCGGGTGGGTCGAGAACGACCAGGGATTCAAGGTCGAGATCGTTGCGGATCCGCCGGCGTAGGCATCACGTGAGCGACATCAGCTCTGCGTCGTCGAGCAGACGGCGCACCGTGGAGAGTCCGAGAGCACTCATCGCGGGACTCGAGTCCTCGTAGTACCAGCCGAGTCCCATCGCCTGCTGCAGCGCCCACCCGGCGCCCCGCTGCCATTCGACATCCGACGCTCCGACGCGCTCGCGCACCATGCATCGGCGAGACGCGTCGAACAGATGCCAGGCGGCGACCAGATCGAGAGCGCGATCAGCAGGGCCGAATCCGCCGCCGTCGAGGACGCCCACAACGCGATCGCCCACGACCAGCAGGTTGAACGGGGTGAGATCGCGGTGGCTCATCACATCCTGACCGGAGCGCGGCAGATCGCGCAGAGCCCGCCACAGTCGTCGCACCCGGGCCGGATCGACCAGATGAGCGCTTCTCTCGATGCAAAGTGCGACCCACTCGTCGTGATATGTGAGGACGCCACCACGCCCCTGACCGTCGAACTCGCGCCCGCGCACATCGGCGGCCCGTAGCGACGCGATCAGCGCGGCGACGTCGAGCGCCAGGGCATCAGAAGTCGCGTGAAGGTCTCGGCACGCTGTGTCGCCAGGCACCCATGTCTGCACCGACCATGCGGATGGATACTCTGCCGTCGGCATGCCGATGCCGAGAGAGCGAGGCGAAGGCACCGCGCAGACGTCTGCGAGCTCCTCCATCGCCGCGGCCTCAGCAGCGAGTGCCTCTGCCGATTCGACGACGAGGGGGAACCGCGCCGCGAACTCGTCGCCGATCCGGGTGATCGTGTTCACGGTGCCCGCGGTGCGTATGCGCTCGACCGGCAGGTGGGCGAGCGCGGGAAACCGCTGCGCGATCAGTCGCGCAGCGGTCTCCTCCGTGAGTGCGAGCTCGCCCTCGTGCATGCAGCGGGCTCAGCTCTGGATGCGAGCGATCCAGGCCTCGACCTCGTCGGCGGTGCGGGGGATGTCGGCGGACAGATTGATCGGACCGTCCTGCGTCATCAGGATGTCGTCCTCGAGGCGCACGCCGATGCCGCGGTACTCCGCGGGCACGGTGAGGTCGTCGATCTGGAAGTACAGGCCGGGCTCGATCGTGAACACCATGCCGGGCGCGAGGATGCCGTCGTAGTACATCTCTCGACGGGCCTGAGCGCAATCGTGCACATCGATGCCCAGATGGTGCGACGTGCCGTGCACCATGTAGCGACGGTGCTGTCCGCCGGCATCTGCGTCCAGCGCCTCCTGCGCGGTCACCGGCAGCAGGCCCCATTCGGCGACGCGGGCGGCGATCACGCGCATGGCGGCCTCGTGCACCTCGCGGAACCGCACGCCGATCCGTGCCGCGGCGAAGGCGGCGTCCGCAGCCTCGCGCACGGTCTCATAGACCCGGCGCTGGACCTCGCTGAAGGTGCCGGAGACGGGGAGAGTGCGGGTGATGTCCGCGGTGTAGAGGCTGTCGGCTTCGACGCCCGCGTCGACGAGGATCAGATCGCCGGGGACCACGGTGCCGTCGTTGCGGGTCCAATGCAGGTAGCAGGCGTGGGGACCCGATGCGGCGATCGTGTCGTACCCCTCGCCGTTGCCGTCTTCGCGGGCGCGGCGATGGAAGACGCCCTCGACGACCCGTTCGCCCCGAGCGTGCGCGATCGCGTCGGGGAGCGAACGGATGACGTCTTCGAAGCCCTGGGCGGTGATGTCGACGGCACGGCGCATCTCGGCGATCTCGTACTCGTCCTTGACGAGACGAAGCTCCGAGACGAACCGGGTGAGGTCGGCGTCCTCGTCGAGCACGAGTTCGCCGTCAGCGCTCGTGAACTCCGCGAGGTGCTCGGTCGCGACATCGAGGTCTGCGGCGACCCCGGCGAGCGAGGGGCGCGGGCCGATCCAGAACTCCCCGACGGTGGCATCCGCGTAGAACTCGGTCGTGGTGCGGTCCGCGCGCTCGCGGAAATACAGCGTGACGTCGTGGCCCGAGTCGGTGGGATCGAACACGAGGATCGAGTCGGGCTCGGCGTCCGATGCCCAGCCGGTGAGGTGTGCGAAGGCCGAGTGGGCGCGGTACGGATAGTCGGTGTCGTTGCTGCGCTGCTTGAGCGACCCGGCAGGAATGACCACGCGCTTGCCGGGGAATGCTGCCGAGACGGCTGCGCGGCGCACGGCAGCGAACGGCGCCTGTGCGCGGGGCGCGGGGATCGACTCGGGGCGCTCGGCCCATCCGGTCGAGATCGTGTCGAGGAACCCGCGGGGGAAGGGCTGCTTCCGGTTCGTGGTGGTGGCTTCGACGGGAGTCTCGGTCGTCGGCTCTGCGATCGTGTCGCGTTCTGCGGTGCTCATCCCTCCAGTCTGTCACCTGCGTGACGACTGCGGGATGTCAGCCTGCGGGCTCGAGCTGCACGACCAGGCCGCGGTGATCGCTGCCACCCCCGCCTCCGATCACGACCGATCCGGTCGCCGTCCAGCTCGGCGATGCCATGACGTGGTCGATCGGCGTGCTCAGCAGAGCCGGCAGCGAGCTCGGCCAGGTTCCGCTGAAGCCGTTGCCCGATCGGGTCGCTGCGTCGCGGCAGTAGCCCATGTCGCCGCCGTCGACCCCGAGGCCCGCCATGTGGTCGATCGTCGCGTTGAAATCTCCGGCGAGGATGAAGTCGCCCGCGGGGCACTGATCGGCGATCCAGCGCAGATCGCTCTGCCACTGCGCCATGTCGTCCATGCGCGGTGCGACGGCATGCACGGCGACGATGGTCGGACCTGCGCCATCGACCGGCATCAGCACCGCACTGGGAACCGAGCCGGTGTTGTTCGAACCGTCTTCCGACGACGCGATCACGGAGTACTCGCCGAGGTCGGGGGATACCAGAACGGTCGTGTGCCACGATTTCGGGCCGTCGACGACGTCGGGTTTGAACTGCACGTGGTGCACCCACATCGGGTGGTCCTGATCACGCAGCAGCACAGCGACCTGTTCGCCGACCTCCTCCGTGGTCTCGGGGAGCGCGACGATATCGGCGCCTCGATCGAGGATCTCGCGGGCGATCTCCTCGGCTGACACCTCGTCGCCGGCGGTGTTCCAGGTGAGCACGCGGAGGCTCGACTCGGTGGGGGCGGGGAGCGTGTCTGCGCCGAATCCGCGCAGGAAGCCGATGGCTCCGGTCGCCCCGGCTCCGAGCAGCGCGACGATCAGGACCGATGCCGCGAAGCCACGCAACGGCTTGGCGAGGAGGAGAAGCAGTGACAGCGCGGCGATGACGAGGAATGCTGCGAGCACGACTCCACGGGCGGCGACGATCTGAGCGAAGGGGAACGTTTGCTCGAGATGGAAGAACTGAGGCCACACCACGACTGCCGTCGCGATCGCGAACAGCACGGTGAAGAGGATCCCCAGTAGTCGAAACATCCCCACCAGCCTAGAAGTCCCCCCTGTGAAGTCCCTAGAGCGACGGCATGCGCGACCGGCGTCCGCGGTCGTCGGTACGCTCGGAGCATGGCCTCCGCTCCCTCACGCCGTTTCGCCGGTCCGTCCGACCTGCACATGCACTCCAATCACTCGGACGGTACAGAGACGCCCGCTGAGGTCGTGCGCCAGGCGCACGCGTACGGCTTGCGCACCGTGGCGCTGACCGACCACGACCGCAGCACCGGGTGGGACGAGGCGGCAGCGGCCACCGCAGGACTGGGGATGACGTTCATCCCCGGCATGGAGCTCTCGGCGAAGCACGAATGGCGCAGCGTGCACGTGCTCGGCTACCTGTTCGACCCGCTCGACGAGGCGCTCACAGCCGAGACCGATCGGATCCGGGGCGATCGGATCGGCCGAGCAGAGAGGATCGTCCGCAGCATCGGTCGCGACTACGACCTCGACTGGGACGACGTCCTCGCCCAGACCACGCTCGACGCGACGGTCGGCCGCCCGCACATCGCCGACGCTCTCGTCGCTCGGGGAATCGTCCGCGATCGCACCGAGGCGTTCGACGGGATCCTGCATCCGCGTGAGGGCTACTACGAGCCGCACTACGCTCCGGATCCGCTCACCGCGGTGCGTCTGATCACGGATGCCGGGGGAGTGGCGATCATCGCGCACCCCGCGACCGTCGGTCGCGACCATATGATGCCCCTGCACTTCATCGAGCAGCTGATCGCCGCCGGTCTGGGCGGTTTCGAGATCGACCACCGCGAGAACACCGCGTCGGGCAAGAAGGCGCTGCATGCGATCGCGGCGAAGCACGACCTGATCATCACGGGCTCGAGCGACTACCACGGCACCGGAAAACCGAACCTGCCGGGCGAGAACACGACCTCCGACGAGATGGTGCAGCGGCTCATCGAGCGCGCGAGCGGAACCGCGCCGCGGTACGCCTGACGCCGGGCGTTCCGTCGACCGCTCGGTGCGGTGTGCCCGGGGAGACGGCAGAGGGGGCGGATGCCGCTGCTGCAGCATCCGCCCCCTCTGAGGTCGATCAGGCGCCGGAGACCGGAGCCGCTCCCGCTCCGCCCGAACCGCCGCGACGACGACGGCGACGGCGCGCAGGAGCCGGCTTGCCGTCGTGGTGCTCCTTGCCTGCGCCGTCGTGGGTGCCGGCGCCTTCGGCACTGCGGTCGGCTGACGTCGTGGACTGCGAGTCGTCGGCGGGCGCCTCGGAGGCGCCTTCTGCGAACGTGGAACCCACCGGGGTCGAACCGCCCCGACGACGCCGACGGCGACGGGTGCCGCCCTCGTCGGTGCCCTCTGCAGCCACGTCTGCCGCACGCTCGGGGCGCGGAGCCCGTTCGGTCTTCACCGACTGCGTCTTCGGCGCAGAGACCAGACGGCCCTTCGTGCCGGCGGGGATGTCGAGGTCTTCGAACAGGTGCGGGCTGGACGAGTACGTCTCGGTGGGTTCGGGCTGGCCGAACTCGAGGGCGCGGTTGATCAGCGCCCACTTGTGCAGGTCCTCCCAGTCGACGAACGTCACGGCGATACCGGTCTTGCCCGCCCGACCGGTGCGGCCGACGCGGTGCAGGTACGTCTTGTCCTCGTCGGGGATCGTGTGGTTGATCACGTGGGTGACGTCATCGACGTCGATGCCGCGGGCGGCGACGTCGGTCGCGACCAGCACATCACGCTTGCCGGCCTTGAAGGCCGCCATCGAGCGCTCGCGCTGATCCTGGCCCATGTCGCCGTGCACGCCGCCGACGTTGAATCCGCGGTCGGAGAGCTCGTCGACCAGACGCTGCGCGGCACGCTTGGTGCGCGTGAAGATGACGGTCTTGCCGCGGCCCTCGGCCTGCAGGATGCGCGCGATGATCTCGTCCTTGTCGAGCGAGTGAGCCCGGTAGACGAGGTGCTTGATGTTCGCCTGGGTGAGGCCCTCGTCGGGGTCGCTGGCACGGATGTGGATCGGGTTCGACATGAACCGACGAGCGAGCGCGACGATCGGGCCGGGCATGGTCGCCGAGAACAGCTGCGTGTGCCGCACCGCGGGGACCTTCTGGAAGATCTTCTCGATGTCGGCGAGGAAGCCGAGGTCGAGCATCTTGTCGGCCTCATCGAGCACGACCTCGGTCGCGTTCGACAGATCGAGAAGGCGCTGGCCGGCGAGGTCGATCAGACGACCCGGCGTGCCGACGACGATCTGCGCGCCGGCCTTGAGCTGGTCGATCTGACCCTCGTAGGCCTTGCCGCCGTAGATCGCGACGACGCTGGTCGAGCGGTTGCTCGTGAGCAGGTCGATGTCTTCGTACACCTGCACCGCGAGCTCGCGGGTGGGAACGACGATGAGCGCCTTGACGCCGTGCTCGGGGTTGAGCCCCAGTCGCTGCACGACAGGGATGCCGAATCCGAAGGTCTTGCCGGTGCCGGTCTTGGCCTGGCCGATGATGTCCTGGCCGGGGAGGCCGAGGGGGATGGTCTGCTCCTGAATGGGGAAGGCGTCGACGATGCCCTTGGCGGCGAGTGCGTCGATGATGTCCTGATCGATTCCGAGATCAGCGAAGGTTGTCAATGTTCAGAGTGCCTGTCCGGCGACCTGCGAGGATCGCCACGTTCACGGATCCACGCCGTCTTTGTGCCACAGGCGCGGGCCCCGCTCCGACGGCGGGGACACCGACAGCCTACCCGAGGGGGTGGCGGCGCCCGGAAGGCCCCTCTCGTCCGAGTATTGTGAACCCCGTGGTGAACTGGTTCTGGAAGCGAAGGACGCCCCGGCGCACACTGACGTTGCGCAGTCGAGGGGATCAAGGCGCGGCGACGCGCGTCGACTTCGCCGAACTCGCGCCGGAGCTGCCACGATTCCTCGGACAGGCCGCGTACCTGCAGCTGGGCTACTTCGAGACGCTCACCCGACTGATCAGGGCGACGCCCGAGCTCTCCGAGAAGGAATCCCTGTCTCGCGCGGCCGGCGCCGCTCTCACGAAGCATCGGGCCATCGTCGACCTGATCGCCGAGCGCGGTGACGATCCGACGCAGCTCATGCTCCCGTTCCGCGAGAATCTCGATGCATTCCGTCGCAAGACGATCGGGGCGCGTCCACGTGAGACGCTGCTGGCCGTCTACATCACCGCAGGGATGCTCGACGACTTCTACTTCGCGCTCGCCTCGAGCTACGGAGAGACCGGCGAGCGGGTGGCGGCCATCCTGGGCGAGGACGACGCCCGTCACGAGATCGTCGCGATCATCCAGGAGACCATCGACGGCGACGGGGAGTGGCGATCGCTCCTGTCGATGTGGGCGCGCCGCCTGGTCGGCGACACGATCCTGGTGTGCCGTTCAGCCCTGCGTCAGCCCGAACTCGCGGCCATGAGCGAAGACCGCGTCGAGCTGGTCTACACCGAGCTGATGGGCGCGCACGCGCGTCGCATGGACGCGATGGGGCTGGCCTCCTAGACCGCAGCGGTCTGCGCGCGCATCCGCTCGAGCCGCCGGGTCAGACGGCAGGCGACGACGGCGGGGACTGCGCCCACCACGCCGAACGAGATGTCGATGAACTGCCAGCCGAGCGGGATGCCCCGGATGCTGCCGGCGATGAGCGCGAGCTGCACGACATGACACCGCTGACCACGAGGCCGAGCATCAGCACGCCGACGCTGACGCGGATCCACCGCAGCGTGCGACGCTCGATCATGAATGCTCAGATGCCGAGCGCGGCCCTGGCCGATGCGTCCGACCGACGGCGCGACGCGACGATCGCGACCGTGAGGCCTGCGGCGACCGCGACGGATCCGACGACGCTTGCGAGCCACAGCCAGATGCTGTCCTCTCCGACGCCCAGCCACTGCATGCCCGTATAGAAGAGCGCGGCGAGGGCCGTGGCCATCGCGGGCGTCAGTGCGACCCCGCGCAGCTCCCGGCCACCGATCATGTAGTGGGCCGCGATGCCGAGCGCGCACGCTCCGACGAGAGCGAGGAGGATGTACATCGTGGCGTCAGGCGAAGAAGCCGACGCGACGAGACTCCTCGGTGCCGAGCTCGATGTACGCGAGGTTCGCGGTCGGAACCAGGTAGGAGTTGCCCTTCACATCGGCGAAGCTCAGGTGAGAGGTGTTCTGCTCGAGAGCCGAGGAGACCTGTGCGCGAACCTCGTCCGCGCTCGAAGCGGTCTCGAAGCTGAGCTCGCGGCCGGTGTTGATGATGCCGATGCGGATTTCCACGCGTACTCCTGTATTCCAGTCGACGATGCTGTGGTCGAGTCGACCTCGGAGGTCGACGACTGCGCCCAACTCTACCGGGCGGCGAGACGACGGGATCCGCCGATCGGGTGGGTTTCGCCCTGAGCGCACAGCGTCGTGAGACGGCGGCGGGCGGCGATGTCCGTGCGCCGCAGTAGCGTGGAGGACATGACAGAGGACGCCGCGCAGAACGCCGTGATCGGCGCAGAGGTGTCGGCATCCGGTGTCATCATCGGGGCGCCCGGAACGGGCAAGACCCGCACCCTCACCGAGCGTGTGGTGCATCTGCTCGACACCGTCGGGATGCGCCCCGAGCAGCTCCTCGTCCTCACGCCGAGCAGGCAGGCGGCCACCGCGTTGCGCGACCGCATCGGAGTCAGAATCGGTCAGGCCACCCCCGGCCCGCTGGCCAGGTCGCTCGGATCGTTCGCCTTCCAGGTCGTGCGCGGAGCGATGGTGCGCGCAGGAGCAGAGCCGCCGGCCCTGCTGACAGGGGCGGACCAGGACCGTCTGATCGCCGAGCTGCTCGCGGGCGATGCGGAAGACGAGCGCATCGTATGGCCGCAGGCGCTGAGCCCCGCGGTTCGCGCATCGAAGGGCTTCCGTTCCGAGCTTCGTGCGTTCCTCGCCGAGTGCGTCGAGCTCGGCGCGCAGCCCGTGGAGCTGCGCGCGGCCGACGATGCGGCCTGGTCGGCCGTCGCCGACTTCCTCGTCGAGTACCGCGCGGTGCTCGATCTGGCGCGGGCATCCCACCGTGACGCCGCAGATCTGCTCGCCGAGGCGCGCACGATCCTGCAGACGGCCGAGTCGACTGTCCTGGGGCCCCTCGCGGATCTCAGGGTGGTGCTGATCGACGACGCGCAGGAGCTGACACGTGGCGGGATCGCGATGGTCGAGGCGCTGCGCGCGCGAGGCACGGCAGTGCTCGCGTTCGGCGACCCTGACATCTCCTCCGGAGCCTTCCGCGGTGCGAGCCCGGAGCTGTTCGCTCAGCTCGCCGCCGCGCTCGGCGAGGTGCACGTCCTCGACAGGCCCCATCGGCAGGCGCCCGCTCTCACCGCGCTCACCCGCACCGTCACTCAGGCGATCGGGGCGTCGGGCCGCATCGACCACCGACGCGCCCCCCAACCGCTCGACGCACAGGAATCAGGCGCCCCCACCGACGTCAGCACCTTCATCGCGCCGTCGCCGCACGAAGAGCTCGACCGCATCGCCGGCGTCATGCGCGAATGGCATCTCACAGACGGTGTTCCGTGGGATCGCATCGCGGTGATCGCGCACGACACCCGGCAGGTGACGCACCTCGAGTCCGAGCTCGCGGCACGCGAGATCCCGACGAGAGCCGCGGGTGTGCAGCGGCCCCTCGGCTCCGAGCCGATCGTGCGCGACATCGTCGGCATCGTGCGCCTGGCCCTCACCGCACCTGACGACCGGACCTCCCAGGACTGGGAGGAGGCGCTCCGCACTCCTTTCGGCGGCATGGATGCGATCGGTCTCCGGCGTCTGCGGGCACGTCTGCGTCATATCGAGCTCGACCTCGGCGGGTCCACGCCGGCTCGGGAGCTGCTGCGCCAGGCGCTGGCCGCGCCCGACCACTTCACTCTCATCGATGCGCAGGAATCCCGCCTGGCCGCGCGCTTCGCCTCGACCATCGCCGAGGTGGCCTCCGCGGCGGCTGACGGCGAGACGATCCACGATCTTCTGTGGCGGGTCTGGGATCAGTCCAGGGCAGTCGACGGGCGCAAGCTCCAGGTCGCGTGGCGCGAGATGTCGCTGCAGCCCAGCGGTGCGGAGACCGCGAGAGCCCTCGACGCCCTCGTCTCCCTGTTCGGTGCGGCGAAGCGGTTCGTCGAACGCACCCCGAATGAGAAGCCCGAGGTGTTCGTGCGCGACATCCTCGACAGTGAGGTGCCCGAAGACTCCCTGTCGAGTCCCGATCGGCCGGGACGGGTGACCCTGCTCACACCTGCGACAGCGCTCGGCACCGAGTTCGACGCCGTCGTGGTGGCCGGAGTGCAGGACGGCATCTGGCCGAACGTGCGTCTGCGCGGCGGGATGCTGCAGACCTGGCGCCTCGCCGATGCGCTGCTCGCCGCCCGCACCGGAACCGTCGAGCACCCGCCCGAGACCCTCGACCGGCGCCGCGCGGCACTCCACGACGAACTGCGGCTCTTCGTGCGCGCGATCTCTCGCTCGCGCCGCCGGCTCCTGGTCACCGCGGTCGACGACGACGACCTGATGCCCAGCCCGTTCTTCGGTTTCCTCCCGCCGCCCGATCCGCCCGAGCTGCATGCATCGGCGGAGCATCCGCTCACGTTGCGCGGGCTCGTCGCCCGTCATCGCCGGGTGCTGACGACCTCGACCTCCCCGGCCGCGCGAGAGCACGCGTCCGCGCAGCTGGCGGTGCTCGCGAGAGAGGGCGTGCCGGGCGCGGACCCGTCCGAGTGGTACGGCGTGGCTCCGCCGACGACCGACGCCCCACTGCACGACCTCGCGGTCGATGCCGCTCGGGTGTCGCCGTCACGCATGGAATCGTTCGAGGAATGCGAGCTGAACTGGGCGGTCTCCGCGCTCGGCGGCGACACCGTGATGCCGCCGTCGGCGGGTATCGGCACCATCATCCATGAAGCGATGGAGCAGGTGCCCGACGGGGAACTGGATCGCCTTCGCGACGTTCTGGCCGAGCACTGGCCCGAGCTCGACTTCGAGACGGCCTGGATCGGCAGGAAAGAGCGTCGTCGAGCCGACCTGTACATCGATCGACTGCACAGCTATCTCTCGGACGTGGCAGAGGAAGGCGGTCGCGTGATCGCCGGGGAGGTCGAGTTCCGATTCGCGGTCGAGGTTCCGGAGGAGATCGGCGTCCCGCCTGCTGTCCGCCCGGTGAGCACCGAACCGGACGACCCCCACCCGCACCACGCGATCGTCCACGGTTTCATCGACAGGGTCGAGGCGTACACCGCCGGGGGCGGGGAGCATGCGAAGGCCCGAGGGCAGAGATGGACGCGTATGGCCGATGCGCAGGGAGGAGAACGCGTCGTGGTGGTCGATCTGAAGACCGGCAAGTACGAGCCGGAGAGCGAGCAGAAGGTCGCAGACCACGCGCAGCTCGCCGCATACCAGGTGGCTGTGCAAGAGGGGCTCATCGAGGGAGCGGATCCGGCGGCGCTGGCCGGAGCGCGGCTCGTGCTGGTCGCCAAGACCCTTGCCGGGAGCGATTTCCGCGTCGCACACCAGCACACCCTCGCCGGCGAAGAGCGGGTGCAGTTCCTCGGACGCATCGCCGAGGCCGCGCGAGGCATGTCGGCGTCCAGCTTCACCGCGCACGTCGAGGCGCACTGCGCAGACACCCAATGGCGGGTCCAGCCGTGCCGCATCCACACCGTCGCCGCGGTGAGCGCGTGACTGCGTGGACGGGAGCGGGGCACGGGATCTCTGCACTGGACGTCGCCGCCGCTCTCGGCCTCCCGGCGCCCACGGAGGCGCAGCAGAGGGTGATCGAATCGCCACCCGCACCTGCGCTCGTGGTCGCGGGAGCGGGCAGCGGCAAGACCGAGACGATGGCCGGTCGCGTCGTCTGGCTCGTCGCGAACGGGCACGTGCGCCGCGATCAGATTCTCGGGCTGACCTTCACCCGCAAGGCCGCCGGTGAGCTCGCCGAGCGGATCGGCGCCAGGCTGGCGCTCATCGACGAATACGGAAGAAGGGGGCTGCTGCCGCACCTTCCCGAGATCGTGGCGAGCCACGCTCTCGATCGCGTGTCGAAAGCAGCGAACGGCCGTCAGCGCGAGGTCGTCCGATCGCAGGTGCTCGATGAACTCGCCCAGCGCTTCGGCACCGCGGGCGACTCGGCCCCCCTGTCGGCCGAGGACCTGCTGATCCGTCCGAAGGTATCGACGTACAACGCATTCGCAGACGGCATCGTGCGCGAGCACGCGGCGCGCATCGGCCGCGAGTCCGACGTCGCGATGCTCAGTCAGGCGGCGTCCTGGATGCTGGTGCGCGACGTCGTGCTGCGCGCCGACCTCCCCGAGCTGGAACAGATAGACCGATCTGTGGCGGGAGTGGTCGATGCGGTGCAGAGGCTGGCCGGTGACTCGCTCGACCACAGGGTCGACCTCGACCGCGCGGACCGGATCGCGCTGCGTCAGGCCGAGGCGTTCGAGCCGTACTCGAGCAATGCGGATGTCGCGACCGCGGTGGCGAATCTTCGCGCTCTTCCCGCTCTGTCGGTGCTGGTCCGCGACTACATCGCCGAGAAGGAACGACGTGGTGTGCTGGACTTCGCCGACCAGGTGAGCGGCGCCTACGACATCGTCGAGTCGTCACCCGATGTGCGCGAAGATCTCCGACAGCAGCATCAGGTCGTGCTGCTCGACGAGTACCAGGACACCTCTGTGATCCAGACGCAGTTCCTCGCACGGCTCTTCCGAGACTCCGCCGTGATGGCGGTGGGCGATCCCCACCAGTCGATCTACGGATGGCGAGGCGCCAGCGCCGACAACCTGCACGCCTTCGCGCGGACCTTCTCCGAGCAGGAGACCGTCGGGAACTACAGTCTGATGACGAGCTGGCGCAACGACCGGAGCATCCTCGGCGTCGCCAACCGCATCCTCGGTCCGCTTCGCAGACCTGGGCTGGACGTGCCGCCCCTCGAGACCCGCCCGGGTGCGGGCCCCGGGGCGGTCGAGGTGGATTTCCCGCTCACGGTCGATGAGGAAGCGCGCGCGGTCGCCGAGTGGTTCGCCGCGCGTCGTGCAGCACACGACGACCCAGCCAAGCCGCACACCGGGGCGGTGCTGTTCAGGTCGAAGCGCCACATGCAGACCTTCGCGGCAGCCCTGGCCGCGCAGGGCATTCCCCACCGGATCCTCGGCCTCGGTGGTCTCCTGGCCACGCCCGAGGTGGTCGATGTCGTCTCGACACTGCGGGTGCTGCACGATCCCACCGCCGGCTCAGCTCTGATCAGACTCCTCGTCGGCCCTCGCTTCTCGGTCGGGGTCGCCGACATGGCCGCGCTGCAGGGGCTTGCAGCGGAGCTCTCGCGGAGAGACAGCGGTCTGCTGCCGTTGGACGACGAACTCCGAAAGCGCATCCGCGCGTCACGAGGCGCGGACGAGGCGCTGTCCATCATCGACGCCGTCGATGTGCTCCGCGGCCTCAGCGATGACTACCGCCTTCTGTCGGGCATCACACCGGAGGGTCGCTCTCGCATACGCGCAGCGGGGGAGATGCTCGAACGTCTTCGCAGAGCCTCGTCGCTGCCGCTTCCCGACATGCTGAGGCTCATCGAGCTCGAACTGCGTCTGGACATCGAGCTCGCTGCGAACGAGACGAGGGGGCCGGCTCGTATCGCCGCCACCCAGCTGCGTGCGTTCACCGACGAGGTCAGGTCGTTCCTCGCCGCCGACGAGCGCGGGACGATCTCGAGCCTCCTCGCCTGGCTCGAGAAGGCCGAGAGCACGGATGAACTGGTGCCGCGCCCGGAGCCGCCGGAGCCGGGAGTGGTTCAGCTTCTGACCGTCCACGGTTCCAAAGGCCTGGAATGGGATGCGGTCGCCGTGGTGCGCATGGTCGAGGGGGAACTGCCGTCGCGACCGACGGACACCTCGGGGTGGTTCGGCTTCGGGGTGCTGCCCTTCGCGTTGCGCGGCGACAGCGCGGCGCTGCCGACGTTCAGTTGGATCGCCCCCTCTGACGAGGAGCTCGATCCGGCCAAGCGGCTGAAGGCCGGGATCGCATCTCTGACGAGCAAGAGCAAGACGGCGCCGGGCGCGATCACCGTCTTCAAGGACTCCTATCGCGAGTATCAGCAAGAGGAGGAGCGCCGACTGGCCTACGTCGCCGTCACCAGGGCGCGCAGCCACCTGCTCCTGACCGGAGCGCACTGGGCGGGGCAGAAGCAGCCGAAGGCGCCGAGCCCGTACCTGATCGAGGCCATGGAGGTGCTCGGTCGCAGGCCGATCGAGCCCGTGGATCCTGACGAGAACCCCTATGAAGGTCCGGGCGCCACGCTCACCTGGCCGCTCGACCCACTCGGTGCTCGGCGAGGCATCGTCGAGTCCGCGGCCGCAGCTGTGCGCGCTGCCGCCGAGGGCGACCCTGTGGCCTCCCCGGAGCTGGTCCGTCTGCTCGCCGAGCGTGCCGCTCGACTGCACGGCGTCGATGCGCCACCCCCGACTCGCGTGCCCGCTTCCCGCTTCAAGGACTACGTCACCGACTTCGCCGGCACGGTGTCTTCCCTCGTCCGCCCGATGCCCGAGCGACCCTATCGGCAGACTCGCCTGGGCACGCTGTTCCATGCCTGGGTCGAGCGGCGCAGCGAACTGGTCGGCGTGGGCCAGCGCGTCGACGAGGCACTCTGGGAGGTAGACGAAGACGACCTCTCCTTCGGCGAGAGCGCAGGCGGAGCGGAGGTGTCGTCAGCCGACGCCGCAGACCTCTCGACTCTGCAGGAGATCTTCGAGGCCAGCGAGTGGGGATCCCTCAAGCCCATCGCGGTCGAGATCGAGATCGACTTCGCGCTGGGTGGCGGCGCGCTGCCGGGCGATGAGGGCCATATCGTCATCTGCAAGCTCGATGCGGTCTACCGACGCGAGGACCGGGGCGGGCGCATCGAGATCGTGGACTGGAAGACGGGCAAGGCCCCGCGCACACCCCAGGAGCGGGAAGAGCGGATGCTGCAGCTCGCGCTGTATCGCCTCGCCTACCATCGCCGATTCGGCGTGCCGCTCGACGAGATCGATGTCGCGCTCTACTACGTCGCAGACGACCTCGTCATCCGCGGTGACCGGGTCTACTCCGAGCCGGAGCTCTTCCAGCGCTGGAGCGCTGCTCGGGCGGCCCGCTGAGCTTCATCTTCCGGCGACCCCTCGTCGGAGCCATCCGCCTTCTCGGGCTTGTCGGCATGATGAGCATCGCCGGTCGTGCGCTGCTCCGCACCGCGGTCTTCCGAGAGCTGGTCGCGCACCCCGGACAGGTCCTCGGTCTCGAGGCCACCCACCTGGAGGCGATGGGCGGCATCCGCCGTCTCACTGAGATCGCTCGTGCTCTGGGCGTCGCTGTCGTCGCGCCAGAGGTCGTCCGGGTTGTACGCGTCGGTCTGCATCGATGTGTCGACCCCGGAGACGGCGCTCGACGGAACCCGGTCGAGCGCATCGAGAGCAGACTCGACACCCTCGTTGCGCGATGCGATCACGCCGAGATCGTCGCTGTGCAGTCCGTCTGCGAGCGCCTCGAGGAGAGCGGCGGCATCGTCGACGATGTCGGGTCGGTGCAGCGAGTCCCCATGCACCAGCCAGCGGGCGAACTCGAGCTCGGCGAGCAGCCGAGCGCGCACCTCGAGTGCTGCGTCCGGGCCGCGATCGGCGGCACGAGCATACGACGCGTGGACGTCATCTGCGGCATCAGGGGCGGTCGACAGCCACGAGAGGTCGATCGCCGGGTCGCCCACAGCCAGCGAATGCCACCCGACGAGTCCGGTGACCTCGGGGCCGAGCTCCGGGTCGTCGCGGAAGATGAACGAGGTGGACTGCACTCCACCCAGCACGACCGTCGATTCGAAACGCCAGAGGTCGTCGTCGGCGATGGCGTCGCGCCACCTCACCGTGAGTCGAGCGGGGACGCGCCCGGTCGATGCGGCGGCGTCGACGAGTCGAGCGAGTTCGTCGCGACTCTCCTGAGCAGACCGTGTGGTCAGACCGGCGCCGCGCACGACCGACGTGGGGAGCGCGTGGACGGCGGCGATCGCCGCGCCCATCGATTCGGCGGCGCCCCGGCCCGCTGGCACCATCGCGGCTTCGATCTGGAAACCGGGAAGCAGCTCGGTCACCAGTGCGTGTGCGTCCGCCAGCCGGGTCTCGCCGATGTACTCGGGAGCTCTGAAGGGCAGCATCGCCCGCGCACCGGCCGTCAGCGCTCTGAGGGCGAGGGCCTCGGCGGCGAGCTCCCGAGAGGTCTCGTCGTCGTCTGCCACGCGGATCGCGAGCTCGCGTCCGTCGGCGAGCGTGGCGACGGCGGAGTCGAAGCGGCCGTCGCCGTCGGCACTGAGCGCGCGCGCCCCGGTCACCTCGGCGCCGGGCAGTGCGGCAGTCACCGCCGCGGCTAGAGTGAATGGAGAGCGTCCCATGCCTCCAGGGTAGGTGGACGTAGGGGCGGTCCCGCTTCCGCCACGCCCGTGAGAGAGGAGCCGATGATCGCCGACAGCAGCACTTCCCTCGACCGCGCAGCCGATCTGCGCATCGAGCCAGGGATCCTCGATCGACTCCGCGCAGAGGAGGCGACGAGGGTGATCGCCGTGCGCGATGGTCGGGTGCGCATCTCGGGCGCCGATCTCGATCCGGCCACTCTGCTGCGGGTGCCGGCCTCCGAGATCGTCGACGCCACCTGGGCGCTCCTCGGGCGCGACGGTGACGGAACCGCTGTGCTTCTCGCGGTACTGCCGCCGGAGGGCGACACCGTCGACACCGCCCCGGATGAGGTCTGGCTGGGCCTTCGCGACCTGGGCGCGCGTCTCGGCTCCGGCGACACAGAGCTGCTCATCGAGGCCCTCGCGCTCGGCGGCTGGTTGCGCGACGCGCCGTTCTGCCCCCGCTGCGGGGGAGCGACCGAGCTGCGGCAGGCCGGATGGTCGCGCCGATGCCTCGTCTGCGGTCGCGAGCACTTCCCCCGCACGGACCCTGCGGTCATCGTCGCGGTCGAGAGCTCGGACGGCGAACGGCTCCTGCTCGGAGCGAACGCGAACTGGGGCGGACGGATGTACTCCTGCTTCGCCGGATTCACCGAGGCGGGCGAGTCGCTGGAATCGACGGTGCATCGGGAGCTCGAGGAGGAATCGGGCGTACGACTGGCCTCACTGCGCTACGTCTCGTCTCAGCCCTGGCCTTTCCCCCGCTCGCTCATGCTCGGCTTCCGTGCGGTGGCGCTGGACGATCACGTGCTGCGTCCGGACGGCGAGGAGATCATCGACGTGCGCTGGTTCTCTCGCGACGAGATCGGGTCCGCTCTCGCAGGCGACGGACCGGTCGGTCTGCCTGGGCCCGCATCGATCGCGCGCGCACTCATCCTCGAGTGGTTCGAGGAGCGCGCGTGAGCGCGCTCGAAGCCCTCGACGATCGACAGCGGGAGGCGGCATCCGTTCTGCGTGGTCCCGTCGCCGTGCTGGCCGGCGCGGGAACGGGCAAGACGCGTGTGATCACCCATCGGATCGCCCACGGCGTCGACACCGGGGCGTACTCGCCGTCTCGGGTCATGGCGGTCACCTTCACCGCGAAGGCCGCGGGAGAGCTCAGGGGACGCCTGCGCGCTCTCGGTGTCGAGGGGGTCGCCGCGCGCACTTTCCATGCCGCCGCGCTCGCCCAGCTCAACTTCTTCTGGCCGACGTTGGCCGGCTCGCCCGCGCCGTCGATCATCGACAACAAGGTGAGACTGCTCGGCCAGGCTGCGGACTCGATGCGTCTGCGCCCGAGCACTGCGACCCTCCGCGACATCGCGTCCGAGATCGAATGGCGCAAGGTGTCGATGCTCTCGGTCGAACAGCACTCGCTGCTCGGTCGCACGGTGAGCGGGATCGACTCCGCGCAGTTCGTCGAGCTGCAGCAGCGCTACGAGGCGCTGAAGGACGAGCGGCGCCAACTCGATTTCGAGGACGTGCTGCTCGCATGCGCCGGGATGCTCGAAGCGGAGCCGCGCGTCGCCGCCTCCGTGCACGAGCAGTATCGCCACTTCACGGTCGACGAGTATCAGGACGTCTCTCCGCTCCAGAACCGACTGCTCGAACTCTGGCTGGGAGACCGTAAGGACATCTGCGTCGTCGGCGATGCGAGCCAGACCATCTACTCGTTCGCCGGCGCGGAACAGCGCTTCCTGCTCGAGTTCGAGCGGCGTCATCCGGATGCCACGGTCGTGCGGCTCGAGACGAACTACCGTTCGCAGGCGCCGATCCTCGAAGCGGCCAATGCGCTCATGAAGGGTCGGCCGGGCGCGCTCGAGCTCATCCCGGCGAGAGAGACGTTCAACGCGGAATCACCCACGGTCACGGCCTACGACTCCGAGCGCGACGAGGCCGAGGGGATCGCCGCTGCCGTGGCGGCGCGGATCGAATCCGGCGCGTCGCCTTCGGAGATCGCGGTGCTCTATCGCGCCCATGCCCAGTCGGCGGTGCTGCAGCAGGCGCTCGCCGCAGAGGGGATCCCGACCTCGGTGCTGGGCGGAACGCGGTTCTTCGCCATGCCGGAGGTGCGTCAGGCGATCCTGGCGCTGAGGGCCGCCGCCGTCGCCCCGACGGAGCAGGGGTTCCTCCCGGGTGTTCAGCGAGTCCTCCGCGAGCTGGGGCTCTCCGACGAGCCACCCGCGGCCGGTGGCGCGCAGCGCGACGGGTGGGAGGCTCGGCGCGCGATTCTGCGTCTCGCCGAGGATGCGGGGCCGGACGAGAACCTGCGCACCTTCAGCGATGCGCTCATGGCACGGGCGAAAGACCAGCACGAGCCCACGATGCGCACCGTGACGCTCTCGACACTGCACGCCGCCAAGGGTCTCGAATGGCCGCACGTCCACCTGGCCGGGTGGGCAGAAGGCGCGCTTCCGATCTCGTACGCCACCGGCTTCGAGGCGATCGACGAAGAACGCCGCCTCGCCTACGTCGGCGTCACGCGGGCCGCGCGTACTCTCTCGCTGTCGTGGTCACGCTCAGCGGGGCGAGGGGAGCGGGCGCCGTCGCGGTTCGTGGCAGAGATGGGAACGACTGCGCGCGGCACCGGCATTCTGCATGAAACGTCACCGAACGCCACTCGCGCCGGCCATCGCCGCTGACGTCGACGAACGAGCCCGCTGATGACGTCTCCGCAAGGAGCCGCGCGACGAGCGTCGCCGCGTCCGCGATCCGAGCGACGCTGATCGGACCCGACGCTCGCCCGATGAGCTGCGCGTGCATCCGCGGCCAGGCGTCGTCGCGCTCGCGTTCGTGCTCGTCGCGGCAGGTGAGACAGGGGGTCTCGCCGGGCACCACCAGGGGGCCGACGGTCGTCCGCCCTCGCTCGAGTGCCACGGGGAGATGCGAGGTGTCGTCGCGAAGGTAGCGGGCGAAGTGCAGGGCGGCTGCTGCGCCTTCGACGAGCACGACTCCGATGTCGGCGGGGTTCTCCCGCGCCCCGGCGGCGATCCCCTCGTCGAGAAGTGCTTCGCGCATGCGGTAGTCGCAGCGCGCGTCGGCGACGTCGATGCTCTCCACCCATGCGGCCCTCGGCGCCGGGGCGTCGTCGACGAGCAGCGGTTCGAGTCGTGAAAGGAGCATCCGTGCCTCCGCGCGCGGTGCCCCTGCGGCGTGCGCGACCACATCGAAGGCCGTGCGCCGGAACCCGGCAGCCATCCGACCGATCAGTCGCTCGACCCACGGCTCGGACGCCGCGATGCGCAGCGTGCCTTCGATGCCGATCTGCAGTGTCTCACCGTCTCGCCAGAGCAGCGGAACGGCGGGATCCAGGCGGGTGATGGTCTTGGGTGTCAGAGGAGACATCCCTCGATTCTGCGCAAAGCCGAACTTCCGGTGGGGGAGTCTCGGGCATCCGTGGAAAAGTCAGCGCACCCCGCTCCCGCCCCGCTCACACCGGGCGATCGCCTCCCGGGCCGTCACCGCCGTCGGAGTCCTGCTCATCCTCCGAGGCGTCAGATCTCTCCGGCTGCTCGCTCGAGAAGTCGTCGCCGTCCAGCAGACGGGCCAGGGCCTCGTCGAACTCATCTGCGACGGGCTGCTCGCCTCGTGCGCTCGCCTGAAGTCGTGCGATGAGCGCAGACGGGTCGTCGATGTCCTCCGAGGTGGGCATGAGGTCGGGGTAGTCCCAGAGCGCGTCGCGTCCTGCGATGCCGGCGGCGTCGGTCACCGCCTGCCACATGGCCGAGGCCTCGCGCAGACGACGAGGCCGCAGCTTGAGGCCGACGAGCGCGCCGAGAGCGTCCTCGGCCGGACCGCCGACCGCGCGGCGACGGCGGGCCGCCTCGGCGATCCGTGCCCCATCGGGGAGGCGAGACGTCGCCTGAGCCGTCACCACGTCGACCCAGCCGTCGATCGTCGCCACGAGGTTCTCGAGACGCGCGAGGGCCTCGCGCTGCGCCTCCGTCTGCGTGGGCAGCAGAGCACCGCCCTCGATGGCCGCGCGGAGTTCCTCGGGATTCGAGGGGTCGAGGCGGCTCGCGACGTCTTCGAGTGCATCGACATCGACCGTGACTCCGCGTGCGAAGTCGGTGATCTGGGCCATGACGTGCAGGTGCAGCCACTTCGAATGGCGATACAGCCGGGCGTAGGCGAGTTCGCGGGTCGCGAGGTAGAGGGTGATCTGGTCTTCGGGGATCTCGAGACCGTCGCCGAACGCCGTCAGGTTCTGCGGGATGACAGCCGCGGTTCCGGCCGGAAGCACGGGGATGCCGACGTCTCCGCCCGACACCACCTCGAGCGCGAGGTTGCCGAGCACCTGCCCGAACTGGGCGGCGAACACCGAGCCGCCGAGACCGCGCATGAGCTTGCCGGCGCCTTGCACGACGTCGCGCATCTCCTCGGGCACCTGCGTGTCGAGGGCGCTGGTGAGCGCATCGGCGATGCTCGTCGACACCGGGCCGGCGATCTCCTTCCACACCGGGAGGGTCGCTTCGACCCATTCGCCGCGTGTCATCGCCTTGGGCGACTCGCTGAGCTCGGAGATCGTCGTCGCTTCGCCGAGCCACAGGTCGGCGAGTGCGAACGAGTCGACGAGCGAGCTCCGCGAACCGTCGGTGATGCCGAGGCCGTCGCGGTTGGCGATGTGCAGCGCCTGACGCAGCGCGTTCTCCCAGGCGTCGCCGCCGAACGCGCCCTGCAGCTGCGACATGATGGTCTGCATCATCGCCGGGTCGAACTGGATTCCATCCATGCCCGCGAAGGCGTTCTGCAGCGCCTCGGGGTCGATGTCGCCGGCACCCTGGCCGGACATCATTCGTCGGAGGAACTCCTGGAAGTCCTCGGGGGTCGGGTCGTTGTCTGACATGTCGCTCGCCTCTCAGCACGCCTAAAGCCGTGGCATCTACGCTAGTCACAGGATCGGCCGCGAGACCCCGAAGCGGGCAGATCGCTGTACGCCGCCCGCGAACGACGGAGGAACCTGTGGATCGAACCCGGCCTGTGAAGCTCGGACTTGGCGTCTGGGCGCTGGTCGTCGCGTTGATCGCGCTCGTCGTGCTGACCTTCCTCCCGACGCCGTACGTCATCCAGCGTCCCGGCCCGGTCTACGACACCCTCGGCACTGCGGCGGGCGCAGACGGCGAGCAGGTTCCGCTCATCCAGGTCGAAGGCACCGAGACGTTCGAGACCGCCGGATCGCTCGACCTCACGACGGTGCAGGTCGTCGGCAACCGCGAGCGCACGCCGAGCTGGTTCGAACTCGCGTTGGCCTGGATGGACTCCTCCCGAGCGGTGGTCCCTCTCGACTCGGTGTTCCCCGAGGGCGTCACGACAGAGCAGCGGGACGAACGCAACGCGACGCTCATGGTCGACTCGCAGCACGAGGCGACAGCCGCGGCGCTCAACGAGCTCGGCTACGACACCGGAGCCGAGGTCGTCGTGCAGGAGGTCGTCGAGGATGCGCCGGCCGAGGGCGCTCTCGAGGCGGAAGACGTCATCACGGCCGTCGACGGCACCGCAGTGGCCTCGGCCAAGCAGCTGCGTCAGGCGATCCAGGATGCTGCCGGTGCGCCGGTCGAGCTCACCGTGCAGCGCGGCGGCGAAGAGCAGGTCGTCGAGGTGACGCCGGCGAAGCAGACCGACGGCGACGTGACGACGTGGCTGATCGGCGTGACCCTGCGCACGGATTACGACTTCGAGATCGATGTGACGCTCCAGCTCGACAACGTCGGCGGCCCGAGTGCCGGGATGATGTTCGCACTCGGCATCATCGACACCGTCACCGAGGGAGAGCTCAACGGCGGGAAGAATGTCGCGGGCACCGGCACGATCGAAGCCGACGGCACCGTCGGACCGATCGGCGGCATCCGGCAGAAGCTCTACGGCGCTCGAGATGCGGGGGCGGAGTACTTCCTCGCACCGTCGACGAACTGCGACGAGGTCACCGGCCATACCCCCGACGGCCTGACCGTGATCAGCACGTCGAGCCTGGAGGAATCGCTCGCCGCGCTCGATGTGATCGCCGAGGACGGTGACGTCGGATCCCTGCCGTCATGCGACGTCGTGACCTCCCCGTGACAGGGATGACAGCCGCAGCACAGTAAGGCGTGCCTAGGATGGGACGGTGACCTCGACTTCTGCACCGAACCCGGCCACTCCCCGAACCTCGCGACGAATCTTCGGCATCTCGTTGGCGATCATCGCCGCGCTGATCGCCGGCTTCTTCGTCTTCGCGTCGCTCTACACCGAATACCTCTGGTTCGACCAGGTGGGCTTCGAGGGAGTTCTCACCACCCAGTGGATCGCCACGGCGGTGATGTTCGTCGTCGGATTCCTCGGCATGGCAGTGCCCCTGTTCGTGGCCATCCAGCTCGCGTACCGGCTGCGCCCCGTCTACGTGCGGCTCAGCTCGCAGCTGGACAGATACCAGGAGGTCATCGAGCCGCTGCGCCGCCTCGCGATGTGGGGCATGCCGATCTTCTTCGGTCTGTTCGCGGGCTTCTCCGCGGCCAGCCAGTGGAAGACCGTCTGGCTCTGGGTGAACGGCGTCGCCACCGACACCGTCGACCCGCAGTTCGGTGTCGACACCGGCTTCTACATGTTCGCGATGCCCTTCTACTCGATCCTCCTGGCCTTCGTGTCGGCGGTCCTGCTGCTCACCCTCATCGTGACCGCCCTCGTGTCGTACCTCTACGGTTCCGTCCGGATCGGCCAGGGCGAGCTGCGCATCTCGAAGCCCGCCCGCATCCAGCTCGCGATCATCGCGGGTCTGTACCTGCTCGTGCAGGCGGCGAGCCTGTGGCTCGACCGCTACAAGACCCTCGTCGCCCAGGACGACCGCATCGTCGGTCCTGCGTACACCGGTGTCAACGCGACGATCCCCGGTCTCGCGATCCTCACGATCATCGCGGCGATCGTCGCGATCCTCTTCTTCGTCACGGCGATCATCGGTCGCTGGCGCTTCCCCCTCGCCGCGACGGCGCTGCTGATCGTCGCCTCGCTCGTCGTGGGCGTCGGCTTCCCGTGGGCGGTGACCACCTTCCAGGTGGCGCCGAACCAGAACGCGTACCAGGCGGAGTTCTACCAGCGGAACATCGACGGCACGAAGGAGGCGTACGGGGTCGCCGACCTCGAGACGACGCCTTTCGAGGCCGAGACCGACGCCGAGGCCGGCCAGCTGCGTGAGGACGCCGAGACGACGGCATCCATCCGCATCGTCGACCCCGCCGTGATCAGCCCGGCCGTGCGCCAGCTCGAGCAGTACCGCGGGTACTACCAGTTCCAGCAGAACCTCGACGTCGACCGCTACGAGATCGACGGCGAGATGCAGGACACCGTGGTGTCCGTCCGTGACCTCGACATGGAAGGCGTCGATGTCAGCAACTGGAACAACCGCGCCGCCGTCTACACGCACGGCTACGGCCTGGTGGTCGCAGCGGGCAACCAGCGCACGTCCGACGGCGAGCCGGTGTTCCTCGAGCGCGGCATCCCGTCCGCGGGCTTCCTCACCGAGCAGGAGAAGTTCGAGCCGCGCGTGTACTTCGGCGAGAACTCGCCCGAGTACTCGATCGTCGGCTCGCCGGACGGCACCGACCCCGTCGAGATCGACTACCCGCGCGGCAAGGACGGCTCGACCGAGACCAAGACCACGTTCGAAGGCGACGGCGGACCGCAGATCGGCAGCACCTTCACGAAGCTGCTCTACGCTCTGAAGTTCCAGTCGGAGCAGATCCTGTTCTCCAACCTGGTGAACGAGGACTCCCAGATCCTCTACGACCGCGACCCCAAGACGCGTGTGCAGAAGGTCGCACCGTATCTCGAGCTCGACAGCGACCCGTACCCCAGCGTGGTCGACGGACGCGTGGTCTGGATCGTCGACGGCTACACGACGAGCGCGACCTACCCGTATTCGACGAACGTGAGCCTGTCGGAGGCGATCGCCGACTCGAACCTCCCGTCGCCCACGCTCGCGATCGACGACATCAACTACATCCGCAACTCGGTCAAGGCCACGGTCGACGCGTACGACGGCTCGGTGACGCTGTATGCCTGGGACGACGAGGATCCGGTGCTGCAGACATGGCAGAACATCTACCCGTCGACGCTGAAGCCGGTGAGCGACATGTCGGCTGATCTCATGAGCCACGTGCGCTACCCGACCGACCTCTTCAAGGTCCAGCGCGACATCCTCGGCATCTACCACATCGACACCGCCGGCTCGTTCGCGCAGCAGGACAACCGCTGGCAGACGCCCAACGACCCGCGCAGCGACGCGGTCCTGCAGCCGCCGTACTACCTGACGATGCAGATGCCAGGGCAGGACTCCCCGCGGTTCTCGATGTTCTCGACGTTCATCCCGTCGGCGACGGGAAGCGGTGGCAACCGCGACGTGCTGATGGGCTACCTCGCCGTCGACTCGGACGCAGGATCCGAGGCGGGCGTCAAGGCCGAAGGCTACGGTCAGCTGCGGATGCTCGAGATCGACACCGATACGACGGTGCCCGGCCCCGGCCAGGTGCAGAACACCTACAACTCCGACACCGCCGTGGTGCCGCAGCTCAACCTGCTGCAGCAGGGAGAGTCCGAGGTGCTCTACGGCAACCTGCTGACGCTTCCCGTGGGTGGCGGTCTGCTCTATGTGCAGCCGGTCTATGTGCAGTCCTCCGAGGGCACGAAGCTTCCTCGTCTGCAGAAGGTCCTCGTGGCCTTCGGAGACAAGGTCGCTTTCGAGGACACGCTGACCGCGGCGCTCGACACCCTCTTCGGGGGTGACGCGGGCGCGGCCGGTGGAGACGATCAGGTCGAGCCGACCGAACCCGATCCGGACACCGGAGAGGTCCCGACCGAGCCGACCGTGCCGACCGACGCCGAGGCCGAGGCCCTGGCGGCCGCGCAGCAGGCGCTGCTAGACCGCGAGGCAGCGCTCAAGGAAGGCGACCTGACCAAGTTCGCCGAGGCCGACAAGCGGCTCACGGATGCTGTGAACACGCTGCTCGGATTGGAACAGGGCGCGGGGGAGTAACCCTCTGCAGTGCCGGATGCCGCTCCTCTTGAGGGGCGGCATCCGTCGTATCCGGCAGGATCACGAGCGGTATCGGGGACGCCGCCGGCGAAGGTGGCCGGGTGGTTCGCGTCCTAGGCCGGATGACCGCTCCGGAGTCGCTCGGTCGCCGAGCAGCAGGCGGATGCATGCGAAAAGCCCCTGATCAGGATTTCTCCCGATCAGGGGCTTTTCTTGTGTCGCATTCTCGTTGCGGGGACAGGATTTGAACCTGCGACCTCCGGGTTATGAGCCCGGCGAGCTACCGAACTGCTCCACCCCGCGGCACGTTTTATAGCCTAACACGGGAATCAGGAGTCCGCGAATCGAGGCGCGGCAGGCGCGATGGGGGAGGATGTGAGCATGACCGAGACCGCTTCCGCCGCCGTTCCCGTCGCCGTCTGCCAGTTCGCGCCGACGTCGTCGCGAGAGGGCAATCGCGACCGCATCGCGGAGTTGACGGCGGATGCCGCGGCGCGGGGTGCGCGGCTGATCGTCTTCCCCGAGTACTCGAGTTACTTCGTGGATCCGATGGACGAGTCCCTTGCGGCGAATGCGGAGAGTCTCGACGGTGATTTCGTGTCGACCCTGACGGCGCTCGCGGCGGACCACGGCGTCGTGATCGTGGCGGGTCTCGTCGAGACCGCCTCGGACGCCCAGCATGTCCACAACACCGTGGTCGCCGTGCGCGGCGACGGGATGCTCGCGAGCTACCGAAAGCAGCACCTGTACGACGCGTTCGGCCAGACTGAGTCGGACTGGATCGAAGCAGGCGATCTGGGGGCTGCCACCTTCGAGCTCGCCGGCATCCGCTTCGGGCTGATGACCTGCTACGACCTGCGCTTCCCCGAGGTGTCGCGCACCCTGATCGACGCCGGCGCTGACGCCCTCGTGGTGCCGGCCGAATGGGTGCGCGGTCCGCTCAAGGAGCATCACTGGACGACGCTCCTGGCAGCGCGAGCGATCGAGAACACCGCGTATGTGATCGCCGCCGACCATCCGACCCCGATCGGCGTCGGTCACTCGCAGATCGTCGATCCGCAGGGGGTCGTGCTCGCCGGGGTGGGAACGACCGAGGGCATCGCGGTCGCGGCCGTCGAGCGGGCGACCATCGAGCGCGTGCGCGCTGTGAACCCCTCGCTGCGGGTGCGCCGATACGCCGTCGGACCGCGCTGACTCGGCCGAGAGGTCAGAAGCTCGACACGAGCCTCGTCGCCGCCTCCTCGAGGATCTCCACGCGTTTGCACGCCGCGAAGCGCACCAGTCCGGCGTAGTCCTCTCGGTGCGCCTCCGACACGAAGGCAGTCAGCGGGATAGCCACCACTCCCGCGCGCTCGGGGAGCGCGCGGCAGAATTCGGCCGCATCCGCTCCGCCGAGCGCTGACGCGTCGGCGACGGTGAAGTAGCCGCCCTGCGGCGCGAACACGGTGAACCCCGCATCACGGAGTCCCTCGCCGAGGATCTCGTGCTTGTGCGCCAGCGTCGCCGCTGCACCCGCGAAGAAGTCGTCTCCGAGCCGCAGGCCCACCGCGATGGCCGGCTGGAAGGGCGAGCCGTTCACATACGTCAGGTACTGCTTGACCGTCAGCACCGCGGTGATGAGCTCCGCGGGGCCGTGCACCCATCCGATCTTCCAGCCGGTGGCCGAGAACGTCTTGCCCGCAGACGAGATCGTGAGCGTGCGCTCTGCGGCGCCGGGGAGCGTCGCGATCGGGGTGTGCGGACCTGTGAACGCAAGATGCTCGTAGACCTCGTCCGTGACGATGATCGCGTCGTGCAGCTCCGCGAGACGGACGACCTCCGCGAGCACCTCGCGATCGAAGACGGCACCCGTGGGATTGTGGGGATCATTGATCAGGATGATGCGTGTGCGGTCGGAGACCGTGGCCGCCAGGCGCTCGAGATCCGGCTGGAAGTCGGGGGCTCTCAACGGCACCGTGCGCAGTCGTGCACCTGCGAGAGCGACCGCGGCCGCATAGGAGTCGTAGTACGGCTCGAAGACGACGACCTCGTCGTCCGCACTCTCGATGAGGGCGAGCAGAGTCGCGGTCAGCGCCTCTGTCGCGCCGGCCGTCACGATGACCTCGCGCGAGGGGTCCACGTCCAGTCCGTAGAAGCGACGCTGGTGCTCGCTGATGGCGTCGAGCAGATCGGGGGTCCCTCTGCCGGGCGGGTACTGATTCATCCCGCGGGAGATCGCCTCCCTGGCAGCCGCGAGCACCTCCGCGGGGCCGTCCTCGTCAGGAAACCCCTGCCCGAGATTGATCGCACCGGTTCGAGCCGCAGCAGCGGACATCTCTGCGAAGATGGTGGGCGCGACGCTTCCGTCTGGTGCGAGCAGACCGGCTCCCGCTGCCGTGCGCCGCCATGCTCCGGGGATGACACTCATGAAGAACAGGCTAAGGCCATAGGTGAAACTCATCTTCGCCATACGAAACGCACAGATACAGGCGTCACTCTAAGAGGGCGTTGTTGAAGGAGCACACACCATGAACGAAGACAGCACCCAGGACCACTCGGCACCTGCGTCGAATGACGCAGCGCCGTCCACCGAGGCAGCAGAGGTCGTCGACCGTTCGACGACGGATGCCGCCGCTGAGACCCCAGGCACCGTCGCCGCTCCGGGGCCGTACCAGGGACACCACGTCCCCCCGACGTTCGCGTCGTCGCCGGCACCGGCATTCGAGGCTCCGAGCGCCCCGGTCGCACCCGTGGCCCAGACGGTGCCCCAGCCCTACTTCGGAGCTCCCGGACATCAGGCAGGACAGCACCAGCCAGGACCCCAGGCCGGACAGCACCAGGCACCCGTCGGCGGCCCGACCGCGACGTCGCCCGGTGCGGCATTCGGTCTCCACACCGCGGCCGAGCCCGGCCAGCCGGTCGATGGCTCCACCAAGGTCAAGGAGACGAAGCCCCGCGCCGGAGTGAAGTTCGCCGCGATCGTGCTCGCGGCCGCCCTCGTCGGCGGCGTCGCGGGGTTCGGCGGCGGAGCGATCCTCAACGGGATCTCGGATCAGGGGTCGACGGGCGTCGCCCAGGGCCCCGAGACCATCACCGTCAACAACCCCGGGTCGGTCAACGAGACCACCGCCGTCGCGACCGAGGCACTCCCGTCGGTCGTCACGATCGAGGTGGCGGGCTCCGACCAGGGTGGCAGCGGGTCGGGCGTCATCATCAGCGACGACGGCTACGTGCTCACGAACACCCACGTGGTGACCCTCGGCGGTGCCGTGGCCGATCCGACGATCCGGGTCACCACCTCTGACGGCCGCATCTTCTCGGCGACCGTCGTCGGGACCGACCCGATCTACGACCTCGCCGTGATCAAGCTCGAGGATGCGACGGATCTCACTCCGATCGACTTCGCCGACTCGTCGAAGCTCAACGTCGGTGACACCGCGGTGGCTCTGGGAGCGCCGCTCGGTCTGTCGAACTCGGTCACGACCGGCATCGTCAGCGCCCTGAACCGCAGCATCCAGATCGCGTCGTCCGCTCTCCCCGACTCGTCGTCGGAGGATGCTCCGCAGAACGAGCAGGAGACGCCCGAAGAGGGCGAAGGCCCCTTCCAGTTCGATCTGCCTGGCAACACCTCGCAGCAGAGCTCGGAATCGATCTCGATCGCCGTGATCCAGACCGATGCGGCGATCAACCACGGGAACTCCGGCGGTGCGCTCGTGAACGCCAAGGGCGAGCTGATCGGCATCAACGTCGCGATCGCGAGTTCCGGGAGCTCGGAGGAGTCGGGTTCGATCGGAATCGGGTTCGCGATTCCCGCCAACATCGCCCAGCGCGTGTCGGAGGAGATCATCGCCGATGGTGCGGCCAGCCACGGCCTGCTCGGAGCGTCCGTCAGAGACGCCGCCAGCGTCGAGAACGCCGACGTCTCGGGGGCGTACATCGCCGAGGTCACCGGGGGCGGCGCTGCCGCGGCCGGCGGGCTCAAGGCCGACGATGTCGTGACCGCCTTCAACGGAGTGCCCATCACGAGCGCCAGCGACCTCACGGCGCAGGTGCGCGCGGCCGCCGCGGGCAGCGACGCGAAGGTCACCTACATCCGTGGAGGCAAGGAATACGAGATCGAGGTCACCCTGGGCGAGCTCGCCGGCTGACTCGGGCGATCCCGCTCACCGAGAAGGGCGTCACCCCGCGATAGGCTCGCGGGGTGGCGTCCTTCTCTTTCGGCTCCGGCAATGCGGCCAAGCTGCTTCGGATACCGCTCTACCTCGCAGGGCGCGCCGGCACGCTCGTCATCCCTCGTGGCACGCGCTGGGTGTTCGGGTGCGGGGCCGGCGTCGGAGACGGGGCTCTCGCCCTGCAGCGCCTCGTCGCGGCAGAAGGGCACGACACCGTGTGGCTGACGTCCTCCGAGCGGGAGGACAGCGACGCCGCGGCGCTCGGCATCCGCACGACGCGCAAGGACAGCTTGCGAGGCTGGTGGGCCACGGCGCGCGCCGGCGTCGTCGTGGTGACGCATGGACTCGGCGACGTGAACCGCTATGCGGTGTCCGGTGCCTTCGTCGTGCAGCTGTGGCACGGCATCCCGCTCAAGCGCATCGGTCTGGACTCGCCCGCGACCACTCAGGTCCCGGACATCCCCGGGGCTCCGGTCCTGCGCCGCCTCATCGGCATCCTCTACCGGCGTGCGGCTCAGCGCATCCGAGTGCTGCCGGCCGCGTCGCACCGTTCGAGGGGGCGTCTCGAGTCGGCCTTCGCGCTCGGTGACGGCCGAGTGGTCGTCACCGGCGAGCCGCGTGTCGACGTGCTGTCGTCGGGTGACCCGATCGAGCGTCGGGCGAAGGCATCCGACGTTCTGGACCGTGCGATCGGCGGACTGCCGACCGGCTCTCGGATCATCCTCTATGCGCCGACATGGCGTGACGGAGCTGACGACCCGGCGGTCCCGACGGCTGCCCAGTGGGTGCAGATCATCCGGGTGCTCGAAGAGAGTGACGCTGTGCTGCTCGTTCGCTCCCACCCGCTCGGCGAGGGCGGGTACGCGCCTCCGCTGCCCAGCCGACGGGTCAGGATGCTCGGATCCGGAGTGCTCTCCGATGTCACGCCCGTGCTGCCGGCGGTCGACGTCCTGGTCACCGACTACTCGTCGCTCGCCTATGACGTGGGCCTTCTGCGGATGCCGGTGCTCTTCCTCGCCCCTGACGCCGAGGACTATGCCCGCACGAGAGGCTTCTACGGCCGATTCCAGGACGTCGCGGGCGAGGACGCCCCGACGAGTTGGGACGCGCTTCTGCCGCAGCTGTCGGCGCTGCTGGACGATGACGACGTCTTCGCCGCGCAGTCCGAGCGTTCCGGTACGCTCAGCGCGGAGATGCACGCCTTCCGCGACGGAGGCAACACCCGGCGCGTCTACGAGAAAATCCGTGCGCGGGGGATCCCCGCGCCGAAGGGAGCAGCATGACCACGGCCAGGATCGATGAGGCGGCAGAGACGCTGGTCATCGCAGGCGCCGGTCAGCGCCCGACCACGGCGGAGCTGATCGGGCCGCGGGCCCGTGTCGACGCTCGGGTCACCGGCGGAGGGAAGACCTGGAAGGCGACGTTCCCGCTGCGCGCGTCGCGGTGGGGCGGCCCGGAGCTGCCGCTTCCCACGGGGGACTACGAGCTGCGCATCGCGGGTGCAGAGTTCGGTGATCTCCTCATCGCCCCGGAGGTGCTGGCGGGCGTGCGGATCGCCGTCGACGGCGCGACAGTGCGGATCGCTGCACCGATCGACCCTGCGTATGAGACGAGTGAGGGGCAGGCGACCCTCGAGGGGCGCTATGTCGCGCATCCCGGAGCCACCGAGAACGCGGTCTTCTTCGAGAGCTTCTACGGCCGCACCGTCGGCTGCAACCCTCAGGCGATCGACCGCGCCCTCTTCGCGCAGGCACCGGATGTCGTGCGCTACTGGAGTGTCGTCGACCTGTCCGTGGCGGTTCCGGACGGGGCGATCGCGGTCGTCGAGGGCAGCCCGGAGTGGTGGCGGGCCCGTGCAGCGTCGCGGCTGCTGGTCGTCAACGATTGGCTGCGTCGCAGGTTCGTCCGCAAGCCGGGGCAGAAGGTGCTGCAGACCTGGCACGGCACTCCGCTGAAACGGCTCGCGCTGCACCGACCCGGATTCGACCCTCGCCGCATGGCGGCCGTCGTCAAGGAGTCCCGCCGCTGGGACGTGCTTCTGGCGCAGAACACCTACTCCGAGCGCATTCTGCGCAAGGCATACGCGTTCTTCGGACGACCGATCTGGGTCGAGGGATATCCGCGGAACGACGCACTCGTCACCGGTGACGCCGCCGGCATCCGCGGCGACCTCGGCATCGCCGACGGCGAGCGGGTGCTTCTGTACGCCCCGACGTGGCGCGATGATCTGACCGAGATGGTCGACTTCATCGACCCGGAGGAGCTCGCCAGGCAGACGGACTCCGTCGTGCTCGTGCGTGGTCACTCGCGCACGATCGACACCGGGCGGGATCGAGCCGGTGCCCGTGTCATCGATGTCACCGGGTATCCCGAGACCTCGAAGCTCCTGCTCGCGGCCGACGTCCTGATCACCGACTACTCGTCGGTGATGTTCGATTTCAGCGTCACGGGAAAGCCGATGTACTTCCTCGTGCCGGACCTCGATCACTACCGAGGAGAGCTCCGAGGGTTCTACTTCGATCTCGCGACCCGCGCGCCGGGGCCGCTCGTGCATTCCCAGGACGAACTCGTCACCGCGCTCGCCGACAGCACGCATGAGAGCGTCTACGCCGAGCGCTACGCCGCCTGGCGGGCGCAGTTCAACTCGCGGGACGACGGGCACGCGGCGGAGCGGGTCGTCGCGCGCATCCTCGACCAGGGGTACGTCACCAGGTGATTCGCCCCGCGCCGCCGGCGGTGCGCTAGGGGAGTGGCGTGTTGCGGGTGCCGAGACGCGATGCGTCGACGGTGTCGCGAGCACCGCGCAGCACGCCGCCGAGGAAGCCGAGGCCCCACGAGAGGTGCATGGTCGGCAGCACGAGCAGCGTCCAGAGCCTCTGCCGTGGGCCGCCCCCGCCGGGCAGGCAGGCGACGACGATCACCAGCATGAGGTACGCCACCAGCGGCAGATAGACGACGGCCGAGACGATCAGCGACAGCACTCCGGTGAGGACGCCGGTGAGCTGAAGGATCCCGGTGACGACGGCGACGGCGACGAGGACCACCAGCGCAGGGGGAGCGAAGAAGCGGATGCCGTTGCGGCGCCCGTATCGGCGCACGAGCTCGCCGCGCCACGCTCCGGTCGCCCGGAACTGACGCGCGAGGCGCAGCCAGCTCTCGCGTGGCCAGTAGGTCACGGAGAGATTCGGGTCGAACCAGACGAGGTGCCCTGCCTGGCGGATACGGAGATTGAGCTCCCAGTCCTCGCCGCGGCGGATCGACTCGTCGAAGAGCCCCACTTCTTCGAGCACCGTCCGGCGCATGACGCCGAGGTACGCGGATTCGGCTTCACCCTCGTGAGTGCCACCGTGATACGCGCCGCCACCGAGACCGACCGGCGAGTTGTAGAGGCGCGCCACCGACGTCTGGAACGGTGTGCGGCCGTCAGCGCGCATCACGCCGCCGACGTTGGCAGCGCCCGTGCGCTCGAGGGTCTGGAGCGCGAGCGCCGCGTACCCGGGAGCGAGCTCGGAATGCGCGTCGACGCGGACGATCGTCGCGAAGCGGCTGGCCCGGATCGCCGCGTTCAATCCGACCGGGATGTGCGCGGCGGGGTTGTCGACGAGCCGGATCCGGTCGTCCTCCGCTGCGAGACGCTGAGCGAGCTCCGTCGTGCCATCGGTGGACGGCCCGAGCGCGAGCACGAGCTCGGCCGGAACGCTCAGCTCCTGCGCCAGCACGGAGGCGATCGCGTGCTCCAGGTAGGCGCGTTCGTTGAGCACGGGCATGACGAACGACACTCCGTTCTCGGGGGTGGCGATGTCGTTGTCAGGCACATGACGATCATGGCATGCACTGCTCGGACGTTCGCTGATTCGAGACAGCGAGGGTCTCGGGGAAGCCGTCGGCTCGATCCCTCGTACTCGGTATCCTGGAGGGATGGGTGCAGTGTCCGACGTGAAGAAGGCCTACCGTCTGCTGAAGCGGGCGCTCGCCTCGCGCAAGGCTGTACAGCGAGTGCGACGGCGCCTCGCCGAACGCGAACCGCACCAGCCGGAGCACTACCAGGTGGCGGTGTACTTCGCCGACGGCGACGTGAACATGTACCAGATGCGGCAGTGGTACCGCCCGCTCGCCGAGCTGTCGAAGCGGTGGCCGGTCGTCGTGCTGTCCCGTTCGGCGACGGGTGCCGACAAGCTGCTCGACGAGGACGGCCCCCCGGTCGCCTTCGTCCCCACGATCCGTGACCTCGAGAGGTTCATCTCGTCGCAGGACATCCGCGTCGTCCTGTACGTGAACCAGAACACCCGCAACTTCCAGATGTTCCGCTACGGCAGGCGCTGGCACGTGTTCATCAACCACGGCGAGTCCGACAAGATGTACATGACCACGAATCAGTACAAGGCGTATGACTATGCGCTTGTCGCCGGGCAGGCCGCACGCGACCGTCTGTCGCGGACGCTCTGGGACTGGGACATCGATCGGCGCACGATCGAGATCGGCCGCCCGCAGGCGGACCACTACTCGGGGACGCTCCCGTACGTGCCCGACGAGCGCACGGTCGTGCTCTATGCCCCGACGTGGGAAGGCGACCGCCCGAGCGCGCACTACGGGTCGATCGCCACGCATGGCGAGACCCTGGTCACGACGCTGCTCGCGTCCCGCGGACACCGCGTGATCTACCGGCCGCACCCGCGAAGCGGGGTCCTCGACGACGAGTACGGCGCAGCGCACCGTCGCATCATCGCGGCCATCGCGGCGGCGAACGCCGCCGACCCCACGGCCCAGCACGTGTACGACAACGGGGCGGAGCTCGGATGGCAGCTGGCTGCCGCCGATGTCGCAGTCGTCGACATCTCGGCGATGGTCTACGACCGCCTGGCCGTGGGCAAGCCGCTGATGATCACGCGACCGGCAGACGAGCGTGCGTCGATCGACACCAACGGCTACCTGTCGGACTGCGAGTGGCTCAGCGCGGACGCTGCGGGGGACATCGTCGCCGAGGTCGAACGCGTCCGTGCCGACGAGGTGGCCATCGCCAGGTTGCGCATGTGGGTGCAGCACTATTTCGGCGACACGACGCCGGGTGCCGCGACCGAGAAGTTCCACGCCGCGATCGAGCGCCTCATGAAGGAGTGGGATCAGTGGCAGGCGCACGAGGTCGGGGCGGTGCGCGGCGACGAGGACGACGACGACGAAGAGGCCGACGAAGAGGAGGTCTGACGATGGACCTTCCGCTCACCGCTGCAGTCGCCTCGCATCTCGAGGTGCTGACCGACGCGGGCTCGACCAATGAGATCCTGAGCGAACGCGCGCGCGAGTCGTTCTCGAGCCCGCACCTGTCGGTGCTCCTCACCGACAACCAGACGGCGGGTCGCGGTCGACTCGGCCGCTCCTGGACGGCCGCGCCGGGCGCGTCGCTCGCCGTCTCCGTTCTGCTGCGGAGGTTGCCGTGGGCCGATGCGCGCGGCTGGATCCCGCTCGCCGCCGGGGTGGCGATGGCGGATGCGATCGCCGAGCAGCTTCCCGACCACGCGGTGGCAGTCAAGTGGCCGAACGATGTGCTGGTCGACGGTCGCAAGATCTGCGGGATCCTGGCGCAGGCGACACAGGATGCCGTGGTCGTGGGAACGGGTGTGAACACGGCGATGACAGCGTCTCAGCTGCCGGTGCCGACGGCGACCTCCTTCGCCGTGATCGGCGTCGAGGTCGACGCCGATCGCCTGCTCGCCACCTATCTGCGAGCGCTCGACCAGCTGGTCGCCGACCTCGCCGCAGCGGGCGATGCCGTCTCGAGCGGCCTTCATGCCGCGGCGAGCGAGCGCTGCGCGACGATCGGTCTCGACGTGAAGGTCTTGCTCCCCGGCGACTCCGTGCTCGTCGGAACAGCCACAGGACTCGATGCCGACGGTCGACTGCTGGTGCTGGCGGAGGGCGCTGAGCGGCCGATCTCCGCGGGCGATGTGGTGCACGTCCGGCCGGCGTGACCCTGACACGCCCGGCGTGCGAGCGGCGATGTCGGCGGTTACGGGCACAATGGAGGGGTGACTCAGCCCGTGACTCTCGGCGGAAGGCCGACGATGCCACCGCCGGGTGCGCCCGCCGAAGAACTGCTCATCGCTCGGTTCCGCGCACATGCCCGGAGGCTGTTCTGGTCCGCGCTGGTGCTGGTCGCGGTGTTCGGGGCCACGACCTTCTTCTATGACAATCTCCCGGCGCCGTTCGAGAATTGGATGCTGCTGAGCGCGGCCGCAGCGATCGTCCTCCTGCTGGTGGTCGTGCCCTGGGTCGTCTGGTACTCGCGTTCGGTGACGCTCACCACGCGGCGGGTCATCGTGAACCACGGCATCGGTGCGCGCAACAGGCAGGAGATGTCGCACGCTCGCGGCTATACGATCGGCGTCCGCCGCGGCGTGATCCAGCGGATGTGGGGAGTCGGCACGATCACCCTGTCCAACGGGGTCGACGCGCCGCTGCGCCTCGCCAACGTCCCGAACGTGACGCTCGTGCACGAGACGCTGGCCGATCAGATCGAGGTCAGTCAGATCCTGGCGCACCGCGATGCGCAGGCGGGCAACGACGGGACCGCGGGGTTCTGAGCAGAGCCTCGCTTGGCCGTGGTCGGCGCGACGAGTGAACGGCGTGCGCGCCGATGCGCGAGAATGGTCAGGACGAATGGAGGCGGCCCATGGCGCTGCGCGTTGGTGTGATCGGTGGAGGCCAGCTGGCTCGGATGATGATCGCTCCGGCGGTCGAGCTCGGACTCGACCTGAGGGTGCTCGCTGAAGACGAGGGGATGGCGGCGCAACTCGCCGCGACCGAGGTCGGCGACTATCACGACCTCGAGGTCGTCCGCGCGTTCGTCGCAGACGTCGACGTCGTCACCTTCGACCACGAGCACGTCCCTCAGCAGGTGCTGCGGGCTCTCGTCGCCGAGGGCGTCGCGGTGCACCCCGGGCCCGATGCTCTGCAGTTCGCCCAGGACAAGCTCCTCATGCGGGCGCGGCTCGAAGAACTCGGCGTTCCTCAGCCCGACTGGGCGCCGGTTCGCGATGCGTCCGAGCTGCAGGCGTTCCTCGATGAGCACGACGGGCAGGGCGTCGTGAAGACGCCGCGCGGTGGCTACGACGGCAAGGGCGTGCGCGTCGTCCGAGCGGCGAGCGAGGCTCAGGACTGGCTCGACGGGCTCGCCGACGGCGAGGCCCTGCTGGTCGAGGAGCTGGTCGGATTCGTTCGCGAGCTCGCGCAGCAGGTGGCCCGCCGTCCCAGCGGCCAGATCGTCGCCTATCCGGTCGTCGAGACCGTGCAGCGCGAGGGCGTGTGCGCCGAGGTGATCGCGCCGGCGCCGCATGCGACCGACCGTCTCGCGCAGGTCGCCGAAGAGATCGGGCGGTCGATCGCCGAAGGACTCGGGGTCACGGGCATGCTCGCGGTCGAGCTCTTCGAGACCGACGACGAGCGGATCCTCGTGAACGAGCTGGCGATGCGCCCGCACAACAGCGGCCACTGGAGCCAGGACGGCGCCGTGACCGGACAGTTCGAGCAGCATCTGCGTGCAGTCGCCGATCTGCCCCTCGGCGACACCGCGCCTCACGCCGCCTGGTCCGTGATGGTGAACATCCTCGGAGGGCCGCAGAGCGGCTCGCTCGGCGAACGCTTCGCGGGAGCGATGGAGGCGCATCCGTCGGCCAAGATCCACACCTACGGAAAGGCCCCGCGTCCTGGCCGCAAGGTCGGACACGTGAACGTGACAGGCGACGACCTCGACGATGCGGTGTACGTGGCCCGTGCGGCAGCGGCTCACTTCGACTGAGGGTGCGTCGAGGGGTGTGCCGTTCGGGGTTTCTCCCAGCACCAGACCGTAGCCTGAGTGGGTGACTGAGCCATTGCACTCCTCCACCGCGCCCCTCGTCGGCGTCGTCATGGGATCCGACTCCGACTGGCGCGTGATGAGCGACGCCTCTCAGTCGCTGACGGACTTCGCGATCCCGCACGAGGTGGAGGTCGTCTCGGCGCACCGCACCCCTGACAAGCTCATGCAGTACGCGAGGGAAGCGCGCGGTCGCGGCATCCGAGTGATCATCGCAGGCGCCGGTGGTGCCGCACATCTTCCCGGGATGCTCGCCTCGATGACGGCGCTGCCGGTCATCGGCGTCCCCGTGCCTCTCGCCTACCTCGACGGGATGGACTCGCTCCTGTCGATCGTGCAGATGCCCGCCGGCATCCCTGTCGCGACGGTGTCGATCGCGGGAGCGCGCAACGCGGGTATCCTCGCCGCACGTATTCTCGGCACCTCCGACGACGACCTCGCCGATCGCATCGAGGCGTACGCGCTCGATCTCGAAGCGCAGGTCGAGGAGAAGAACGATCGGCTGAAGGGGTCCCTGTGACCCTTGCGCCGCCGCGAGGGTCGGCGCGACCGCTGATCGAGACCCGCCCCCTGCGGCATCCGAACACCGCGGATCCAGGGATGATGACCAAGCGCGGCTGGTGGCTGGTGCTGTTGAACCTGCTCGTGCCCGGTTCTGCTCAGGTGCTGGCCGGCAATCGCCGGCTCGGGCGCATCGGTCTCGGAGCGACGCTGCTCGCGTGGTTCCTCGTGATCGTGGGTGCGGGTTTGGCGCTGTTCGCGCGGCCGGTGCTGCTGTGGCTCACCGTCGGTGGCGGCTGGTTCTCGGCGGTCGTCCTCACGCTCGTTCAGGTGCTGCTGATCGCCTACCTCGTGCTGTGGGTGGTGCTCACCTTCGACGTGCTGCGTCACGTCAGACTGATCAGAGTCCCCGGTCCCTCGAAATTCGCGATCCCTCTCGTCGCCCTTCTTCTGCTCGGTCTCGTCGGAACGGGCACCGGATACGCCGCGTCCTATGTCGGCACCGCGCGGGGCACGATCAACACGATCTTCGGCCAGAGCGGGCCGAGTCTGCCGCCGAGCGAGGGGTACTACAACATCCTGCTGCTCGGTGCGGACAGCGGTGAGGGCCGCGACTCGATGAGGTTCGACAGCATCTCGGTGGTCTCGGTGAACGCGACCACCGGCGCCGTCACGATCACCGGCATCCCGCGTGAGCTTCCCAATGCGCCCTTCAGCGAGGGAAGCCCGATGCAGGCGCTGTACCCGAACGGCTTCGAGGGTCACAGCTCGAGCTCATGCGGATGGAACGGCTGGATGAACCACGTGCGCAACGCCGCGGAGATCTGCCGCGACGACAACGGCGCCTCGCTGTATCCGGACGCCGCGGCGCACGGTTCCGATGCGGGCATCGAGGCCACCAAGGATGCGGCCGAGGGCGTTCTCGGCATCGAGATCCCGTACTACGTCTTCGTCGACATGCACGGTTTCGCGGCGCTCGTCGACGCGCTCGGCGGCGTGGACATCAATGTCACGGAACGGCTTCCCAAGGGCGGTCCGCCCGAGGGCACGGACCCCTACGACGTGGATGCGTGGGCGATCGGCTGGATCGAGGTCGGTCAGCAGCACATGGACGGCGACACCGCCCAGTGGTACGCGCGATCGCGCTACACGACGAGCGACTGGGACCGCATGAAGCGCCAGCGCGAACTGCAGGAGGCGATTCTCGCGCAGTTCACACCGCAGACCGTGCTCACGCGGTTCAACGAGGTGGCTTCCGCGGGAACAGCGCTGATCAGCACCGATCTGCCCCAGGACAAGCTGCCCGAGTTCTTCGACCTGATGACCAAGGCTCGTGAGCAGCCTGTCACCACGGTCGAGCTCACCCCCGAGCAGGGTGTAGACGAGCACGCTCCGGACTACGGGTTCATCCACGAGATGATGCAGCAGACGCTGCATCCTCCGACGGAGACCCCGACCCCGACGCCGTGATCGACCGTGCCGCGATCGTCGACCCGTGGTCGGTGGTCGCCGGTCGCGATGCCGCGGAGCGGCGTGGTTCGACCATCATGAACGCATGAGTGAGCCCACGGCCACCACCTGAGAGTGAAAGTGGTGGCCGTGGGCCTCCGGTGCATGACCGGATTCACCAGACGACGGTGATCGGAGGGGGAGGGATCACCGTCGTCCAGTCGACTCCCGCTGAGAGCGGGAATCTGATCTAGGCGCGCTTGCGACGGGTGACGCCTGTCGCGACGAGCACTCCACCGGCCACGAGTGCGGCTGCCCCACCTCCGAGGACCCACGGCGACACGCTGCCGCCCGTGAGCGCGAGCTCGAGCCCACCGCCGGTGAGCGGAAGCTCTGTGCCCGCGGAGGCGACCCCGGGGTCGTGGTCGCAGCTCACGGCGGAGTCATGGCCGTGCGAGACCGTGATGGTCGCCGTGTACGACCGCGAACCGCTGAAGGCCAGGGCGTAGGAGCCCTCTCCGTCGGACGGCGGGCGGAACGTGACCACGAGGCTGCCGTCGGCGGCCGCAGTGTTGCCCGAGACGGCCGAGTCGCCGGCGTTGAGGCCGGAGACGGACACGCCGACGTTCTCGGACGGCAGGAAGTAGCCTGCGCCGAACGCGACAGTGGACACTTCGCAGATGTCGATGATCGGATCATCGACGCTCACGCGCGGTGTGCCCGCGTACGAGTCAGACTCGGTCGGAACGACCGGCGCGGCAGAGGCGACAGCAGGTGCCATGAGCACGAGTACGCCAGCGGTAAGGCTGATGGCAGCCAGTTTCTTCAGCATGATTCTCCCCAGAAATACACGCGGAATCGCCTTCGAATACACCCCTGCATCCGACTGCGTGAGTTCTTCCTGTCCCCACGACAGAATTGCAGAACTCAGATATTCCCCAGTGGGATTGACACTACATCATGGAATCGGGAAAGTCACGAGGCGCAGCGCAGTTGCTCGCGAGATGTCTCCGGAGTGTTCACCATGGGCGTGTGGTCGACCACCGTCAGTCGTTCTCCAGCCCCGGTTCCCTGGAATTCGACGGTGATCTTCGACGATTCCCCCGGGGCCAGGAGGACCTCCTGCTGAACCGCCGATCGGGAGCCGAGCAGAGCGGTCTGCACGCCCACCTCTTCTCCGTCGCGGTCGATGTGAGACGGAGTCGCACCTTCGGGGCCGTACACGGTCACGAGCGTCCGGGTCGACCCGGCAGGTACTCCGTAGAACCCGTCAGCGGTCACGTAGGGCGGCAGAGATGTCCCGGCGTCGGCAGGTGCATCGTTCGTCCAGGTCACAGTCACCTGCGTGGTCTGCTCGCCATCGCAGGTGCCGATCGAGGTCGTGATGGTGGCATCGGCATAGAAGTCCATCTTGCCGCCGGTGGTGTCGTTCAACAGGACGCCCACGTGGGTCTGAGTGTCGTCTTCCGGCAGCGCCCCGCCGAGAGAAGAAGCCGACAGGATCGCCTCCTCGTCCTCATGCACGCTCCAGATGCGGATGCGCCGCTCGTCGGCTGACGCCGAGAGAGCGGCGACGAGATCCTTCGGATCCGCCTCGGTCAGCGCGGCGGAGAGAAGCGCTCCTGCCGCTTGCGAGAAGATCTCGTCCTGTGCGAGAGGATCGGGCACCGCGGCGTAGATCTCGGAGAGCAGCAGGTCGACCACGGTGTCTTCGGTGGCGGTGAACGGCCCGAACGTCAGCGGTCCCGTGGCTGCGACGAGGTTCTCGGTCATCACGGCGTCGACCGCGATGACACCGTCGACGGGCTGCCCGAAGCGGTCCTGCCATCGCTTCGCGATCGCGGGTCCCGCCTCGGTGAAGTCGGGGATGCTCGTCAGGTTCTGCATGTAGCGACCCGGACGATCCTCGAAGAGGGCGACGGTCGACTCGCTGAGCGGGATCGGCGTCTCGAGGGCGGGGAAATCCGGGACGGAGGCCTGTTGCACGAGGGTGATCCGGCCGTTCTCGGCGTGAAGAAGCGCGATCGCACCGATGATGCCACCGGACGATCGCAGCTCGGCGTTGTTCTGCATCGCGAGCACGTAGTTCCGGGGTCCTTCCGCGCCGAGCATGCTCGGCAGCAGCGCGGATGCGCCGTGCAGCGCTCCGACCACCGTGGCGGCCTGCGTGACGGTCGTCCTCATCTCTCGCACTGCATCGGCGAGCGGGGGCAGGGTCGCGTCCGCGTCGATGCCGAGGGCGCGTGTCTCGGCCGAGGTCAGCGTCGCGCTGGCCTCGGCGAGAGAGGGCTCGATCTGCGCGAAAGGCGTCAGATCGATGGCGCCGCTCGAGAGCCCGAGACTCGCGAGGTCGAGTGCATCAGCGGCTTCCAGAACCGGGACGAGAGCATCCGAGGCGACGTCGTCGGCGATCTCGGCGACCTCGCTCACCGCCGAGAAGTTCGGACCGAGCCACGGCAGCAGTCCGAATCCGAGCCAGATCGGGTCGGACGTCAGGTCGTGGGCCGACTCCGCATGGTGGGCGATGCGGGAGGACAGCGATGCTGCCTTCTCGAGGTCGCCCTGGCCGATCGCCTGCTTGAGCTTCGATGACGACGCCGCGACCTCCTGCAGGTTGTTCACCGCGCCGATGCCGCGGATGGCGACCCAGCCGACCGCGAGCACGAGGAAGATCACGATCACGCCGATGGTCCACCGCAACCACCGACGACGTACAGGCAGGCGTCCGTCACTCACCCCTGCATTCAAGCACGAAGCGACATATCGGGGGTGCGGAGCTGTCCGATCCTCGTCGCTCGCGGTCACGCTCCCAGGTTCAGGGTGGTCGGGCGATTACTGTTGTCGCATGGGTGCTCGGCTGCGTGTGGTTCTGGATCAGCTGACGCATGTCGTGCACGCGGATCACGCATCGGCGGCATCCGACCTCACCGCGGCGCTGATCTCGACAGCCCCCTCCGGGTGCGATGTCGAGGCGATCGTCCCCTCCGGCGTCGAGGTGCCGATCCCCGGTCTCGCGGATGTGCGCAGACTGTCGCTCGCGCGCCGCGAGCTCGCGGCGTCGTGGCAGCTGGGGATCGTGCGGGGTGTCGGCGGAGGTCTCATCCATTCGCCGACGCTGATGGCCCCGCTGGTGCGGCACGATCGCCTGCACGACCACGACCAGACGACCGTGACGCTGTGGGATCTGCAGGCGTGGGAAGAGCCGGACTCTCTCTCGAAGACCGCCGTCGCCTGGCAGCGGGCGATGCTGAAGCGAGCCGTCAAGCACGCGGATGCCGTCGTCGTGCCCTCGCACGCCGTCGGCGCGCGCCTGGCGGAGATAGCGAAGCTGAGCGGACGGATCCGCGTCATCCCCGGTGCTGCCCCGTGCGGCCTCGTGGTCCCGTTCGACGCGACCGCGCGAAGAGCCTCCCTTTCTCTGCCCGCGGGCTATCTGGTGCTCACTGGCTCCGCCGATTCGCTCGAGCACGGTTTCCGGGCGGCGATCGCAGCAGGCAAGGAAGCCGTCGTGCTCGACGCGCCAGAAGGCTCCGAGCCGAGGCTGGCCGAGGTCGCAGCGGCCGCAGGACTGTCCGAATCGAAAGCGCACATCCGCGGGTCGCTGTCGGTCGAAGATCGGGCAGCCGTCCTCGCAGGCGCGTCCGCGCTGGTGGCGACGAGTCCTCGCGCCGCGTGGCCCTGGCGTGCTGTCGAGGCGATGACCCTCGGTGTGCCCGTGGTCGCCGTCGAGAGCGGAGTGCACCATGACGTGATCGCCGACGGGGGAGTGATCGCCGAGCCGACGGAGATCGCCGAGGCCGTGGCTGACGCGGTCGGTGACGGCTCGCGCCGCCTGAGCGTGCTCGGCGCCGACCGGTCTCGCTCTTTCTCGTGGCTCGGCGCGGCCGAACGCGTGTGGGGACTGCACGCAGACCTGTGAGCCCCGAGACCTTCGGCCTCGGGCGTCGGGGCCCGCTCAGGAGCGCATGACCGCTACGGCCTCCGCGCTGGGGCCGTCGAAGCGCACCTTGCCCTTCTGAAGCAGGATGCCGCGATCGCAGAGGTTCGAGACCATGTTGAGATCGTGGCTGACGACGACGAGCGTCTTGCCCTGGGCGTGCAGCTCGCGCACGCGGGCGAGGCACTTCTTCTGGAACGGCTCGTCGCCCACGGAAAGGATCTCGTCGATCAGCAGGACGTCCATCTCGGTGTGGATCGCCACGGAGAACGCCAGTCTGAGGAACATGCCGGACGAATAGTGCTTCACCTCGGTGTCGATGAACTGCTCAATCTCGCTGAACGCGACGATCTCGTCGTACCGCGCCTCGGTCTCCTTCTTGGTCATGCCCAGGATCGCGGCGTTGAGGAAGATGTTCTCGCGTCCGGACAGGTCGGGGTGGAACCCTGCGCCGACCTCGATGAGGCCGGCGACGCGGCCGCGAGTGAGCACGGTGCCCTCATCCGGTTCGAGCACCCCCGAGATCAGCTTGAGCATCGTCGACTTGCCGGATCCGTTGAACCCGAGAAGAGCGACGGATTCGCCCTGCTGGATATCGAACGAGACGCCGTCGAGCGCGTGGAAGTCCGTCGTCAGCGGCTTGCGGCGGATCGCGGCGAGAGCCGTCTCCTTGATCGAATGCGTGTGCCGGAGCTTGAAGGTCTTGTGGACGTCGTCGATGATGATCCGCGGGAGAGGCTGCGCATCAGAGATCTTGGGCAAAGCGGCCCTCCAGTCGGCGGAAGACGAGCTGGCCGATGACCAGCGCGATGAGTGACGTCACGAGTGCGATGAGCCCGTACAGCCAGATGTCGGGGATCGGGGAGGCATCGGGTCCGAGTGGGAACCAGACTCCATAGTGGAACAGCTCGACGGCGGCGGTGATCGGGTTCAGCCGATAGAGGACGAAGAGCCACTCGGGCACGACTCTGGCGACCTGGGTCCACTCGTACATCACCGGAGAGGCCCAGATCGCGACCATCACGATGATCTCGACGAAGCTCTGCGCGTCGCGGAAGGTCACGTTGATGGAGCCGAAGAAGAGGCCGAGGCCGCTGGCCAGAACGGCGATGATCACGAGAGCCAGCAGGATCGCGCCCAGGGAGGCGAACGAGGGGGCCCAGCCGAAGAACAGCGAGATCGCGATCACGACGATGATCTGCGGCACCGTGTTCACGGCGGCGATCATCATGCTCGCGATGGGGAACATCTCGCGGGGGAGATAGATCTTCTTGATGAGCGCCGCATTGTCGACCAGCGAGCGGGTGCCGTTGGAGAACGCCTCGTTGAAGAATGTCACGACCGTGATGCCCGAGAGCAGGTAGATCGGGAAGAAGTCGACCCGGTCGTTCAGACCGAGGAAGACACCGATCGCGACGAAGAAGACGACGAACTGCACGAGGGGCTTCACGTACGACCAGAGCCACCCGAAGATGGATCCCCGATAGCGGATCTGCACCTCCTTGCGCACGATGAGCGAGAGCAGATGCCTTTGCCGGAAGACCTCGAGGAGCCCTCGATTCGCGCCAGGAGTCGTCATTCTCTGGTCGTCGGCTGTGCGAGCCTGTTGCACCGCGATTCCACCTTCCGAGGCGCCGACGGTCTCGGGCGCACCGAGAGCAATCATACGATCCCTGACGCATCGTCCCTGGCAGATCGATGGGGAAGCCGCGAACGCACAGCACAGGCTCAACCCAGGGTCGCAGGGGCGGTCGCTGGTAGGATCGCGGAGGTCTCGTGCGTCCGTCGATCCGAAAGCAAACTGTATCCGTGACACCTCTTCAAGCTCTCGATCAGCCTGCACTCTTCCGATTCGAGGACCCGCAGACGGGTGCGAATCTGTCGGAGCGCGAACGTCGCCTTCTCGTCGGTGCGCTGAACTTCCACGCGCTGATGGCGCCTCAGCGGACGCTTCGGATCCATCTCTACGACGGCTCGGTGGAGACGACGCCTCGACTGACCGACGACAGCACGTTCGACGGACTCTCTCGGAACAACCGTCACCGGATCGAGAGCTTCGACATCGTCAGCTCCGTCTCCGTCGAAGAGCGTGAGCCCGAACTCACGGAGGCTGCCTCAGCCCGACTCGTGGCGTCGCCCGCCAGGCATCTGCACGTGTCGTCCGACGGCGTTCTCGACTCCGATCCGTACCGCCCGCAGCGCCCTGGCCTCGTCGGCGGGATCGCACGGAGTGTCAAGTCGCGCGCTCCGCTCCTCTATGACGATGCGCGCGATCTCTCGCTGCTCAGATTCCGACGCAAGCTCACGACCGCGATCGAGCCTCGCGACTATGAGGCGGAGTTCCGCCGTGGGGGTGCGCACGAGGACGAGGTGATCGTGCCGGCCGGCCCCGCCCCCGAAGGGGCGCAGAAGGCCGTGATCATCGGCCTCCACTGGTTCGAGCTCGGCGGCGCCGAGCTCTGGGCATTCGAGACCGTGCGTCTCGTGCGCGAGGCGGGTCTGCTCCCGATCGTGCTGACGAATCGGGACTCCCACCAGCCGTGGGTCACTCGTCCCGAGCTCGACGGGGCGCTGCTCATCCCCTTCTCGGAGCCCACCGTCCAGTCGCAGACGGCCGGCGTCGAACCACTTCTCCGATCGCTGCTGCGCACCTTCGACGTGCGCGGTGTCGTCATCCATCACAATCAGTGGCTGTACGACCGGGTGGCGTGGATCGCGGCCTCGCGTCCCGGCATCCCGATCATCGACAGCACGCACATCGTCGAGTACACGGGCGGCGGCTATCCACTGAGCAGTGCGATCGCATCGAAGTCGATCACCACGCACCACGTGATCTCTCCGAGCCTCGCGCGCTGGATGACGGACGTGCAGCGGATCCCCGCCGATCGCGTGGTCATGGCACCGCTCGGCGGACTCACCGTGAAGCCGAAGGATGCCGTGTTCCGCCCGCGGGGCGCGGGGGAGCAGTTCACCGTCGCGTTCATCGGCCGGATGGCACGGCAGAAGGCGCCGGAGGTCTTCATCACGATGGCGCGAAGGCTGAAGCGTCAGGGCTACTCGCTGCGTTTCATCCTCCACGGTGGCGGCGAGTTGTCCAGCTGGGTGGATGACATCATCGAGGCTGAGGGCCTGACCGCCGACATCGTTCGGCGAACCTCGGACACTCCGGTCGCGGAGACTCTCGACGAGGCGCACGTTCTCGTCGTGTCGTCTCACAACGAGGGCCTCACACTCACGACCCTCGAGGCGATCGCGCACGGCGTGCCGGTGATCTCGACCGATGTCGGCGCCCAGAGCGACATCATCCCGGCGTCCGCGCTGGTTCCGCGTCACGCTCGTCTGGCCGCTCGTCGGCTCGCCGAGGCTGTGGCCCCGCTCGTCGACGACGAAGAGGCGAGGGAAGCGCTGTGGCGCAAGGAGCGCAAGGCTGAGAAGAAGCTGCTGTCTCAGCAGTCCGCGAGTTCATGGTTCAAGGAAGAGGTGGGCTCGTGGTGAGTGTCGCTGGAGTGGTCGTCACGTTCAATCGGCTCGAGAAGCTGAAGACCGTGATCGCATCGATAGAGGCGCAGACGCACCCCGTCGAGACGCTGTTCGTGATCGACAACGCCTCGACCGACGGCACGGCGGAGTACCTTGCCGCGCTCGAGACAGCGGTGCCCCTCGAAGTCGTGACCATGTCGACCAACTCCGGGGGAGCGGGCGGGTTCTCGGAGGGAATGCTGCGCGGATACGCGTCCGGTGCGGATCATGTCTGGATCATGGACGACGACTGCTATCCGAAGCCGGAAGCCCTCGCGAGCCTCATCGCCGGTTTCGACGGGGCGGTCCAGGAGCTCGGCGGCGACGTGCCCTTCGCGTGCTCGGTGGTCGAGTTCACCGACGGCAGCATCTGCGAGATGAACAACCCGGTGACGACGTGGGACTGGGGACGCCTGCTCGTCAAGGGGCAGAAGAACGTCATGGTGACCGCGTGCTCGTTCGTCTCGGTGCTGATCCCGCGGTGGGCCATCGCGGAGTACGGGCTTCCCTATTCGGAGTACTTCATCTGGTTCGACGACCGCGAGTACACGCTTCGCCTCACCGCGCGTTGCCCCGGTGTGCAGGTGCTCGACAGCGTCGTCGTCCATGACATGGGTGACAACCGAGGCGTGAACTTCGCCATGGTCGATCGCAAGAGCCTGTGGAAGTTCTCGTACGGTGTGCGCAACGAGGCTTCCTGGCAGCTGCACCACCGCGGGTTCCTCTACTTCATGGAGTTCGGTGCGCGACTCTTCGTGAGCCTTCACCGCGGCCGCGTTCCGCTGGATCTGCGCGCCAAGCTGCTCGGCAAGTGGGTGAAGGGCATCACCTTCAACCCGAAGATCAAGTATCCAGAGGCGGAGGCGGCGTGAGCTGGGTCTCGATCCTGCCCGCGCTGATCGTCACCGGCGCTCTCCTCTTCCTTCCGGGGCTGCTGCTGGGCTTCCTCCTCCGCCTGCGCGGAATGAGGCTTCTCGCGCTGGCCCCCGCGCTCAGCGTCTCCCTCGTCGCGGTCGCCGCTCTCGCGGCTCCGTTCGTGGGGATCCGATGGAGCATCCTGCCCGTGCTCATCCTCACGGCGGTCGCTGCGGTCGCCGCATACTTCTGGTCGAAGCACGTCGGAAAGCCGGCCCTGCTCCGTCAGAGCTCGAACGCCAGACAGCTGGTCGCCGTGATCGTCTCGATCGTCGTGCCCGCCCTGCTCATCGCGTTCGTGCTGGTCAGAAGCATGCACGACCCCGAGTTCTTCTCGCAGCGCTACGACAACTTCTTCCACCTGAACGCGGTCCAGTACGTCCTCGACACCGGGAACGCGTCGCCTCTGTGGCTGGGCAGCATGACATCGCCGGCGGGCGTGCCCTTCTACCCGTCCGGCTGGCATGCGATGGTCTCGATCATCGTCGCGCTGAGCGGAGCCTCCGTACCGCTTGCCAGCAACGCCATGATCATCGTCGTCGCGGCGGTCGTCTGGCCGATCGGCGCCGTGTTCCTCGTGCGCGAGCTCCTGGGGCGCAATCAGATCCTGACGGTGATCGCGGGAGCTCTGGCTGCCGCCTTCCCGGCCTTCCCCTTCCTGCTCCTGCACTACGGCGTGCTGTACCCGCTGTTCCTCGGCCTCGCCGTCGCCCCCGCCGCCATCGTCGTCGCGTGGTGGCTGCTCAGGCCCGGGCGGGTTCCGCGTCGTCAGGACTGGGCGCTTCTGCTGGTGCTCGTCGTGCCCGGCCTGGGAGTCGCACACCCTGGTGCGCTCATGGCCGTCGTCGCGCTCACGGTGCCCTTCGTCCTCGCGAGGCTCCTGCATCAGATGAGAACTCCCGGTCGACCGCGACTGATCGGGATCGGCCTGCTGGTCGCATACGCCGCGGCGGGAGTCGTCCTCCTGCAGGTGGTGCGGCCCCCGGCGAGCCAGATCTACTGGCCCATCATCAACACCGTTCCCGACTCGATAGGCGAGGTCGTCGCGGCGAGCGTGTACGGCTACCCGAGCTCGCTCGGAATCACCGCCCTGATGATCATCGGCGCGTACAGCGTGATCCGTCGAGGCACCTATGCGCGCTGGTCGATCCTCGCGATGGCCGTCATCTCGGCGGTGCTCTACATCATCGTCTCGGCGTCGCCGTATGAGACGCTCCGCTTCTGGTTCACGGCACCGTGGTACAACAATCCGCCCCGTATCGCCGCCTTCTGGGCGATCGGTGTCCTGCCCCTCGCAGCGCTGGGCGGAATCGTCCTCGTCACGTGGCTTCTCCGGCAGCGACTGCTCGTGCCGGTGCGGCGGTTCTTCGAGCGCCTGCCCATCGTCCTGATCGCCATCGTCGTGATCGCGCTCGTCGGAGTCACCCAGAACGCCGCCATTCGCCAGGCGGCCGCCGACATCGAGTTCACCTATGAACTCCGACCCGGCGGGCCGATCCTGTCCCCGGACGAACTCGACCTCATGGAAGATCTCGCGGAGCTCGTGCCGGAGGATGCGGTCATCGCAGGAGACCCGTGGACGGGAGCCTCGTTCGCCTACGGTGTGAGCGGACGCCGGGTGCTCATGCCCCACCTTCTGATGGACCTCACTGACGATGCCGAAGCCATCAACACGATGCTCAGCACAGAGGGCGACTCGCCGGAGGTCTGCGCCGCGCTCGAGGACACCGGTGTCGGATACGTCCTCGACTTCAGCGCGGACGGGGACTTCCAGGAGAACGACGGAGACTACTCGGGACTCGATGACCTCGACAGCTCGCCCTACGTCGAGCTGGTCGAGCAGCGCGGCGACGCGAAGCTCTTCAAGATCGTCTCGTGTGGGCTCGGGTCATGACCTACGAGATCTTCGTGCCGTTCTGGGGAGACCCGGATCAGCTCTATGAGACCGTCGAGTCCGTGCGCGCTCAGACGGACCCGGACTGGCGGTTGACGATCATCGACGACTGCTATCCCGATGACTCGGTCGCAGCTCACTTCAGTGAAGAGCGGGACGAGCGGATCGTCTACACCCGGAACGAGCACAACGTCGGGATCACCGAGAACTTCCGGGAGTCCGTTCGGCGCGCGTCGGGGGACTTCGTCACGATCCTCGGGTGCGACGACCTTCTGCACCCGAACTATGTGGAGGTGGTCCGCGCGGCGGCCCGCGCTGTGCCGCACGCCGACGTCATCCAGCCGGCGGTTCAGGTCATCGACGAGGACGGGGCTGTCGTCCTTCCCCTCGTCGATCGGATCAAGCAGCGCCACCTGGCTCCGAAGGGACGGGGCGTGACGGTCTTCAGCGGCCCTGACATGGCCACCACGCTGATCCGTGGGAACTGGCTCTATTGGCCGTCGCTCTCGCTTCGAGTCGAGACACTTCGTCGTATCGACTTCACGGACGACCTTCCCGTCATCCAAGACCTGGCATTGCTGATGGACATCGCCTTCGACGGCGGCACGTTGGCCTACACGCCGACGCTCGCGTTCTCATATCGCCGCCATCTCGAGAGCGCATCCCAGAAGACGCTGCTGGACGGCAGCCGTTTTCTCGATGAGCGGCGGTATTACCGCATCGCGCGCCGATCGGCCGCTGAGCGAGGGTGGAGTCGCACAGCGCGGACCGCTCGGGTGCGCCTCATGTCCCGCCTGCACGGGATCGCCGCACTGCCCCTCGTGCTGAGGCACGGGACGGCGCGGGGCCTGCGATCGTCGCTGGCGCACGTGGCCGATCTGAGCTGAGTCCGGGGAACCCGAGCGGCGGCTCAGCGGAACCGCGCGGTGGCGTCAGCGCGCGGAGCGGACGCGACGCGCTGCTTCGCGCCATGCGCGGAGGAGCATCCACCGCGACTGCAGTGCCTTGCGGAGTCCTCGCGGCTTCGGGGCCGACGCGTTGGCGTCGTGCAACCGACGCCGCAGCACCGGGCTCTGGACGTGGGCGAGCCCGCGAGCCGTGTTGCCGACGGTCGCGATCCACAGATCATGGGACTCGACGAGGAACTCGGGAAAGGGCAGGATGAGGTCTCTGGCCTCGCGGCGGAACGCCATCGCGCACCCGTAGTAGGGCGCATCGCCGGCGAGCAGACGCAGCTCATTGGCCAGAGAGCCGCCTGAGGGCAGCGCATCGAGGTGCCAGGGGCGTCCGGTGAGCGGAGAACGCAGCGGTGCGTCGTCAGGCAGCAGCACGAGGTCGCCGGCCGCGATCGACCGGTCGCGAAGTGCCTCGACCAGCAGCGCACGGCGGCCAGGAACCCACTCGTCGTCCTGGTCGGAGAGGAAGATGATCTCGCCGGTCGCCTCGGCTATCGCGGCCTCGAAGGCCTTCACGTATCCGCGGTTGGTCTCGGAGCGGATCAACCGGATGCGATCGTCTCCGACAGCGGCCACGACGTCTGCGGTGTCGTCCGTGCTCGCATCGTCGACCACCACCACCTCGTCGCCGGGGTTGAGTCCGTCGAGGATCGATTCGAGCTGGTGCCTGACGAATCGTGCACCGTTGTAGGTCGCCATGCACACGCTCACGGTCGTCGTCATGCGATGTCTCCCTCAGCCGGGGCGACGAGGGCGAGAGCCGATCGCCTCTCCAGGAGCAGATGATGTGTTCCGGCTGTCACGACGACGGCGAGGATCACGAGCTCAGAGGCCGCGAGCCCGGCGATGATCCCGCTGAGGCCCCACTGGGCGCCGAAGACCATGAGGGGGACCCCGACGAGAGCAGCGCCGAGAGTGCCGAAGAGCACGTAGCGGTTCAGGCCTGCCGGGACCAGGACATTGCGGATGAAAGGCGTCGTCAGACTGGTGAGCGCGAAGGTTGCGCCGAACCCGAGGAACACGGCGATCTCGGGCGTCGCCCTCTCGCCGAACAACAATGAGGAGAACACCGGTCCGAGCACCGTCAGCGCTGCGCCTCCGATCAGGGCGAGGGCGGCATGGAGCGCGAAGGCCACGAAATGGCGCCGCAGCCGACCATGAGCGTAGGAGACCTCGAGCACCCATTTCTGAAGGGTGTTCGACAGAACGGTGACGGCGAAGAGGGCGATGCGGAAGAACTTGTCCGCAGACGTGGCCTGACCGCTGGCCGTCGCGCCGAGTATGCCCTGCGCGAGCGGGATGGGTGCAGAGGTGTAGGAGCCGCCGATCGTCTCAGCCGCGGCGACCGAGAGGTTCGCGCGGTATGCGCGCAGGATCCGCCGCCCTGCGAACGGGGGCAGCGGCCGACGATAGAGGCGGAGGTTCAGAAGCAGAGGGCCGGTGAGGAATCCGATCAGCGTGAGGATCGGGTACCACAGCAATTGCTCCGTGAGCAGGAGGAGGGGGATCGCCAGAGCCACGCTGATGCTCACCGGGAGGGTCTCGAACAGCAGAACCACTCGCGCATTGCCCACGCCGACCGCGTACCAGACGACGGTCATGGCCGCAGCCGTGGTCGCCAGGGTGACGAGTGCGGCGACGAGGCGGAACTCGGCGGGGACGAGGACCGAGCTGAGCGCGGCGCCGACCGATCCCGCCGCCACGACGAGCAGGCCGCGGCACCAGAACGAATCACCGAAGATCTGACGCCGGGCGGCATCGTCGGCGCTGAGCGCGATGCGCGCACCGCCGGAGATGTTCCAGCCGAACCCCGCGACGATCGCGCAGACGGTTCCCACCGCCTGAGCCGTGCCCACGGAGCCCCATGCCGCCAAGCCGAAGACGTTCGGGATGATGGGCAGCAGGAACAGAGGGGCGATGAAGGAGATCAGAGGAACGGCGCTAAAGCCCGCGAAGCGTGACAGTAGAACCTTCATCGATGGGACTCCTCGGACCATTGCGGCCCAACACCATTCGGGATGGCGGGGACGTGAACGCGTGCGACCCTAGACTACTTGAGTCGGCTTTACGGAGAGGTCAGGGACCAATGGTTGGAGTTATCGTGCTCGCCGCCTATCGACCCTCCAAGGAACTGTTCGCCCGTCAGCTCGCCTCGATACGCGATCAGACGGTGACCGACTGGGAGTGCATCATCTCCGTCGACGGAGAACTCGAGACCGTCGAGGAGGTGCTCGCCGATGTCGCGGCCGGAGACGAACGCTTCCGGATCCTCGCAGACGGCCGTCGACTGGGCTTCTACCTGAACTTCGAGAGGGGTCTCGCGGCAGTTCCCGCAGCGGCGGAGTGGGTGGCGCTGAGCGACCAGGACGACTTCTGGTACCCGCACAAGCTCGAGACCCTGCTTCCGCATCTCTCCGAGTCTGCGATCGTGTCGGGCCAAGCCCGGCTGGTGGCCCACCCCGGTGACGAGGTGCTCGGATTCACCGAGCGACGGCAGCTCGATGCCGCGTCGACGATGATCGTGAATCAGTTCACCGGCTCGTTGTGCGTGTTCCGCGCCGAACTGCTGTCGACCGCGCTGCCCTTTCCACGTCTCTCCTCCCACACCGTCGCGCACGATCACTGGCTCGCCGTCGTCGGGATGGCTCGGGGAGGCGGCCGCGTCGTCGAGGACGTCGTGCAGGACTACGTGCAGCACTCCGCGAACGTGTTCGGTGATCCGAGTCGGCTGCGTCTCGGCCCGATCGCGACACTGCGACGAGCCTGGGGGAACGCCGTCGAGTTCTCGGTGCGGTACGAGGGCGCCGCGTCGCCGTGGGCGATGGCACGGATGCTGTTCTGGATCTACGTGGGGTGGCGCCAGCTCATGGCCCAGACCCTCGTGGAACGTGATCCTCGCTCGCCATCCGCGATCGAGGCGGATCGGCGCTTCGGTGCGGGCCGGCGGCTGCGCGACACGCTGGGGATGCTGCGTCGAGTCCGGCGCGCACAGGTCGTGCCGACGCCGTTCGTCATCGCGTACCTGGGGAGCTGGGCGTCGGGGTGGCTGATCCGGGGGCGTCGACGGACACCCACCGTGGCGCCGTAGACGGCCTCAGGCAGATTCCGCGTCAGGGAGGGGGCGAGCCCGCCACGTGACACGGGCAGCCTCAGTCATGAGCGCAAGCCCCATCCTCCCCATGCGTTCGGCTCGTCCGTCGCGGAATCCCGCGACGAGCAGCTTCCGCATGGTCGAGCGGGGCCTCGCCAGCATCCACGCGATCAGGAAGTACGCGTAGTCGGCTCGTGCGTCGCGGCGCAGGCGCGCGCGATGCCGCGGGTGGCGCCGCGCCAGCACGATGCGATTCCTGGCCCTGTAGTAGTACCGGAACGGAGTGCTCAGCGTGAGGGTGGGAAGGAGCGCCCCGAGCGGCCCCGGGAACCGGTAGCGCGCACCCAAGCGGTGCGGCAGTCGGAGGCCGGGGGCGACGATGCACGGCAGGTCCGCGTCAAGGCAGCGGAGCTCGAAATCGGTGTCCACGAGGTCGATGAAGAGGGCTTCGTCCATCAGCCCGACCTGGTCGACCACTCCCGCGGGGAGATACATGCCGGACTGGATCGCGTGAGCAGCATGGACCACTCCGTGTCCTGCCGGCGGTCCGGCCTGGGAGACGTCGGCGAAGAACTCCGGAACCACGGGGCCGGCGGGGACGCCGTGAGCGCGAGCATGTTCCCACGCCGCGCTCAGAGCGTCGACGAACCCGGGAGCGATGGTCGAGTCCTGATCGAACGTCACGATCGCGCTCGCGCCCTTGTCGAGGGCGCAGCGGATGCCGCGATTGAGCGCGGCGCCGATGCCGGAGTTGCGCTCCAAGGCGAGCACCAGCGCTCCGCTCGCCGCGATCTCCGCGCGGATCGAATCGAACTCGGAGCCGCTGCCGTCGTCGACCACGATGATCCCGCTGACTTGGGGAGCGAGATCAGCGAGCAGCGGAGGCACCTGCGCGGGGCGATGAACGGTGACGACGCCCCAGACGCCGTCGCTCGAGTGTCGCGACGTCATGCCGGGGGAGCGCTGTCGGCGCCGCCGCCCCGGTGCTGAGCCTCCAGGGCCGCGATGCGGCTGTCCAACCTGTCCACCTCTGCGCGCGACAGCGCCGCCTCCTCCGCAACGCGACGGATCTCGTCCTCCGCCTGGGAGAGCTCCCAGGAGAGATGCAGCGAGACACCGAGGAGCAGGGTGATCGCGAGAGCGAACAGGAGGTTGGCCGGCACCTGAACACCGAGAAGCGAGGTCGCCCAGAGCAGAAGCTGCGGGAAGATCCCGAGCAGCAGGACGCTCAGCGCGATGACGATCCACATCACCGCGTACTTCTCGCGAAGGCGTCGCGTCAGAAGCATCCAGAAGACCAGCACGAGGATGAACAGCGAGAGGGCGATCCCGACGACGACGATCACTTTGCGTCCTCCTGTTCGCGGACACCGGTGGATTGGCTCGTCGAGCCGGTGCGACGCAGCATGGCCAGGCCGAGCGTGAACACCGAACGCAGCAGATAGATCGATGCTCCGACCGGACCCTGGCTCGGCGTGCCGTGGACTCGCGGCCGCATGGCCACGGGAACCTGCGTCACCGTCAAACCCGCGTGACAGGCTGCGACGAGGGAATCGATGGTGTCGCCGAGGTACTCGGCGGGGTAGTAGCGGACATACTGCTCGATGGCTCGGCTGTTGGCGGCGCGGAAGCCGCTCGTCACATCGGTGAGACGGGTCTTGGCGACCCTGGACACCGTCTTCGCCAGGAACAGCATCGCCCAGTGGCGAGGGCCCCGAACCGAATAGTCGCCGACGTCCGCGAACCGAGCGCCGATCGAGATGTCCGCGGTGTCGAGACCGGCGAGGACGCGGGCGATGTCGAGCGGGTTGTGCTGCCCATCGGCGTCGACCTGGATCGCGCGGGTGTAGCCGTGACGTTTCGCATACGTGAAGCCGGTGCGCATCGCTCCGCCGACTCCGAGGTTGAAGGGAAGGGAGATGACCGTCGCACCGGCTTCTCGGGCGACCGCACCTGTGTCATCCGTGGATCCGTCGTCGACGACGAGAAGATCGAAGTCGGCGTTCGCGGCGCGGACCTCGTGCACGGTGCGTCCGACGTTGCGGGCCTCGTTCCATGCGGGGACAATCACGAGGACACGGTCCGACGACAAGCTCATAGTTCCCCGATCCTATCGGATCGACCTGTCACGTGATCGGAGTGCCCACCGCGTAGTCCGCTTTGAACGCGGGCGCGAGCTGGAGCACCTCGGGTGCGCGCCCGCCGCCGAGTCTGAGCAGGACCGAGGGCGAGCTCACGTGCCTCAGCTTGCCGTTCTCGTAGAAGTAGATCTCGGGCGCGCCGGTGAACTGCACGAAGTCGACTCCGCTGGTGAGCAGGGGCGACCCGACCTTGTAGCGCGAGAGCTGGTCGCCCGGGAGCACGTACTCGCGTGGCGGCGTTCCTCCGTTCAGCTGGAGGAGGGTCTTGATGCTGCGGACGTGACGCAGCAACCCGTTCTCATATCGGTAGATCTCCGCGCGTCCGGTGAAGCGCACGAAGGAGTTCGCGGGGAGATTCGCTGCGCCGGTGCCGAACCACTGGACGGTGGCCTGTGACCAAGGCAGCACCTGCAACGGTCTGGACCCGTTGATGGCCAGCAGATCGGCGGGGGACGGGACATGGCGCAGCGTTCCTCCCGAGATGACGTAGATCTCGGGTGCTCCCTGCGGCTGTATGAACAGCGGCGCAGAGACCGTCGTCTTCGCGCGAGGCATCGCGCCGCACTCGCCGCTGCCGAGCTTCGTCGGCTTGATCCCCCCGAACTGACTGCCCGTCACCGGGTAGAGCTTGCCCCCCGCGGCGATCATGTTGGTGCTGCCGCACGAGACGACGGGAGTGAGCGTCAACCCGGTCTTCGTGTTGGCTGCGACCGAACTGCTCGGCACCACGGTGAGGCCCGTGGCCCCGAACTCAGCGGCGAGCGCGGTGTTGGGGACGCGCAGCAGACGGTCGCCGAGAAGCGTGAGGTACGCGTCCTTCGAGCCCACGGAGCGGATCAGGCTGTTCGCCTTGATCACGAGGAGGCCATTGCCGATCGCCGCGGCCGCCGACGGTTTCATCGAGGCGACGTATCCCGGCGTGCCCCGGGAGACCTCGGCCCAGGTCTGCTGGTTGGCGACATGCCTGCGTAGACCTGACTGATAGAGGTACACCTCCGGCTCCGTTCCCGAGCGGAAGAACGACCCGACGGGAGCGCCCTCGGAGAACCGGTCCGCCGTGGCGCCGGTGAGGTTCACGTACGAGCTGAACGAGTATCCGAACAGGGCGACCTGCGCCGCGTCGACGAATCGATGCCGGGTGCCATCCGGTTCCAGAAGGTAGAGCGTGCCCGTCCGAGGGTCGTGCACGTAACGCGTGACCGGCTTGCCCTCGGGCAGGGGATCGAGGTACGTCGCGGCCACGGACACGGCCCCACCGAGCCTCGCTCGAAGCGCGGCGTAGTCCTCGCCCGCGACGACATGGTGACGCATGCCTGACTGCACCAGATATATCTCCGCGCGACCCGGGACCTGCGCGAGGGTGGCCGCAGCGCCGCCCGCCGTCTGCGTGCTGCCGAACCAATCGGTGAAGAACTGGTAGAAGTTGCGATTGCCGTAGCTGGAGCACCCGTCCCCGCTGCCGTAGCCGGCATTGAGCGCCGCTCGATTCGGCTGATACGGGGTGTAGTAGTAGAGCGCGGCAGTCGCCTTGTTCTCGACGCGAACCGGTGCCGAGCCGCAGGCCCTGTTCGGGTGATAGAGGATGTTCCAGGTCTTTCCCGGCGCGTAGTACGTGAACCAGCGTCCCTCGGCATAGATCTGCATCTGCCTGGCCGCACCGTAGATCTGGTAGAAGAAGCCTGCATATGCCGGATCGCACGGCGCCGTGTCAGGGCAGCCCTGACCGAGTGCCATGTCGAAGCGCCAGCTGCTCGGCCACGTGTGCGTGACGAGGCTCTGCTCCTTCTCGAGCATCACGATGAGCACCCGAGGGTTGATGCCGCAGGACTGCGCGACCCGCGCGATGATCGTGGCCGCCGACTCGTTCGCCGCCCCGGTGTAGCCACGGCAATAGCTGTCTGCCGGACGGTTCGGCGTGTTCTGGCGGTAGTCCTTGAGGCAGACGTATCCGCTGCGGCACGATGCGACTTTTCCGCGGAAGAACGAGTCGATCTGGCCCGCAGACATCGTGTCGCTCTGGAAGAACACGGCATCGGAGATGATGTTCCCCGACTTGAACTGCGCCAGGTTCGCGGTGTCGCGTATGGATGCGTCCACTGAACCGGTCGCCGTCGCCGTCGACGATGTCTGCGCTGATGCGGCGGCCGACAGGCCACCGGAGGATGAGGGCGAGACGGCACTGGCCGGCGTCGCCACGAGCAGGGATGCGGCGAGGACGACAGCCGCTGCACTGGCGAGGAGGCCGAGCAGGTGGGGGGATTTTGAGCCGGTCACCTGCTCATTGTGACGGAAATGTACCCACGATGCCAGTGTGAACGATGTGACGCAAGTAAATCGTGTCAATCTGAGTCCCAGCTGGGATGTGGCACGATATTGGGGTGAAAGGCATAATTCTCGCTGGCGGCTCAGGCACTCGACTGCACCCGATTACGATCGGCATCTCCAAGCAGCTGATTCCCGTGTACGACAAGCCGATGGTCTACTACCCGCTGTCGACGCTGATGCTGGCGGGGATCCGGGACATCCTGATCATCACCACGCCTCATGACGCGGAGCAGTTCGAGCGTCTGCTCGGCGACGGTTCGCAGTTCGGGGTGAAGCTCACGTTCGCGCAGCAGCCGTCGCCGGACGGCCTCGCCCAGGCCTTCGTCATCGGCGCGGACTTCATCGGCGACGACAAGGTCGCCCTCGTGCTCGGCGACAACCTGCTGTACGGTCCGGGGCTCGGCACCCAGCTCAAGCGCTACACGGACGTCGAGGGCGGTGCCGTCTTCGCCTACTGGGTGGCAGAGCCCAACGCCTACGGCGTCGTCGAGTTCGATGCCGACGGTCGCGCCGTCTCGCTCGAGGAGAAGCCGGAGCACCCCAAGAGCAACTACGCCGTGCCCGGACTCTACTTCTACGACAACGACGTGGTCGAGATCGCACGCAACCTCGAGCCGAGTGCTCGCGGCGAGTACGAGATCACCGACATCAACCGCGCCTACCTCGAGCGCGGTGACCTGCAGGTCGAAGTGCTTCCTCGCGGAACGGCGTGGCTCGACACTGGGACGTTCGACCAGATGTCGGACGCCGGCGACTACGTGCGCACGATGGAACGCCGCACCGGTCTGCGCATCGGAGTCCCGGAAGAGGTGGCCTGGCGTCAGGACTTCCTCACCGACGACGACCTGCGTGAGCGGGCCACCAAGCTCGTGAAGTCCGGCTACGGAACCTACCTGCTCGAGACCCTGGAAAGAGGTCGTTGATGTCGAACATCCTCGTCACCGGAGGCGCCGGTTTCATCGGCTCGAACTTCGTCCACTACGCGGTCGAGCACACCGACCACACGGTCACCGTCCTCGACGCGCTGACCTACGCCGGCAACCGGGCCTCACTCGCGGGACTTCCCGACGATCGTGTGCGGTTCGTGCACGGCGACATCACCGACGCCGAGCTGGTCGACCGGCTCACCGCCGAGGCGGACGCCGTGGTGCACTATGCGGCGGAGTCGCACAACGACAACTCCCTGCACAGCCCCCGTCCCTTCCTGGACACCAACATCATCGGCACGTACACGCTGCTCGAAGCCGCGCGCAAGCACGAGACGCGGTTCCACCACATCTCGACCGACGAGGTCTACGGCGACCTCGAGCTCGACGACCCCGAGCGGTTCACCGAGCAGACTCCGTACAACCCGTCGTCGCCGTACTCGTCGACCAAGGCCGGCAGCGATCTGCTCGTCCGCGCCTGGGTCCGCTCGTTCGGCGTGCAGGCGACGATCTCGAACTGCTCGAACAACTACGGTCCGTACCAGCACGTCGAGAAGTTCATCCCGCGTCAGATCACCAACGTGATCCGCGGCATCCGGCCCAAGCTCTACGGGGCAGGCGAGAACGTCAGGGACTGGATCCACGCGAACGACCACTCGTCCGCGGTGCTGACGATCCTCGAGAAGGGTCAGATCGGCGAGACGTATCTGATCGGCGCTGACGGCGAGCGCAACAACAAGGACGTCGTCGAGCTGATCCTCGAGGAGATGGGCCAGCCGCGAGACGCGTACGACCACGTCACGGACCGGGCCGGTCACGATCTGCGGTACGCGATCGACTCCACGAAGCTGCGCACGGAGCTGGGATGGAAGCCGGAGTTCGCCGACTTCGAGTCCGGACTGGCGGCGACCATCGCGTGGTACCGCGACAACGAGTCATGGTGGGCGCCTTCCAAGGATCAGACCGAGGCGTTCTACGCCTCCAAGGGACAGTGACCCGATGAGTGAGATCGACTTCGGCAAGTCCCTGAATCGCACCGAGACGACGATTCCGGGACTGGAGATCTTCGATCTGCCGGTCCACGGCGATTCGCGTGGGTGGTTCAAGGAGAACTGGCAGCGCGAGAAGATGACCGCGCTCGGCCTCGCCGATTTCGGCCCGGTCCAGAACAACGTCTCCTTCAACGACGCCGTCGGGACGACTCGCGGTATCCACGCCGAGCCGTGGGACAAGTGGGTGTCGATCGCGACCGGCCGTATCTTCGGCGCATGGGTCGACCTGCGCGAAGGCCCGACGTTCGGCGCGGTCTTCACCGCCGAGCTCGATCCCTCCAAGGCCATCTTCGTGCCACGAGGTGTCGGCAACTCGTATCAGACCCTCGAGCCCGATACGGCCTACACGTATCTCGTGAACGACCACTGGTCACCCGACGCGTCCTATTCCTTCCTGAACCTCGCAGACGAGACCGCCGCGATCGAGTGGCCCATCCCGCTTGCGGATGCCGAGGTGTCTGCGAAGGATCTCGCGCACCCGCGCCTCGCAGATGTGGAACCGGTCGCTCCGCGGAAGACTCTCGTGATCGGCTCGGCAGGACAGCTGGGAACGGCGCTGCGGGCCGAGTTCGACGGCGTGCAGAGCGTCGAATGGACGACGCGTGACGATTTCGATCTCGGGTCGACGACGCTGGCCGAGGCGCGCCGCTGGCGCGACTACGACACGATCATCAACGCGGCCGCATACACGGCCGTCGATCATGCGGAGACGTCGGACGGCAGGCGCGACGCCTGGGCGGTCAACGCCGCAGGGCCGGCCGCTCTGGCTCGCATCGCCGCAGAGCACGGAATCACGCTCGTGCATGTGTCGAGCGACTACGTGTTCGATGGATCAGCCGATCGGCCGTACGCCGAGGACGACCTCGTGTGTCCTCTCGGCGTCTACGGCCAGACCAAGGCCGCCGGTGATCTCGCGGTCTCGACGGCCCCTCGTCACTACATCGTCCGCACCTCCTGGGTGATCGGGAGCGGAAACAACTTCGTCCGCACCATGGCCTCGCTGGCAGAGAAGGGCGTGGACCCGAAGGTCGTCGACGACCAGCGCGGGCGCCTCACGTTCGCGACCGAGATCGCCCGCCTCATCCGCACGCTGGTCGAGACCCGTCCGTCGTTCGGCGTCTACAACCTGACCTCCGAGGGCGAGGTCGTCACCTGGGCCGACGTCGCCCGCCGTGTGTTCGAGCTCGCCGGCCATGATCCGGCACGGGTCACGGGTGTCTCGACGGAGCAGTACTTCGCCTCCGCGACATCGCCTGTCGCCCCGCGCCCGCTGAACAGCGTGCTCGATCTGACGCGAGTGCACGGCATCGGCTTCCGTCCACGCGCGGGAGACGATCTTCTTCGGGAGTATCTCTCGCCGTGAGCGCGTCGTTGCGGACCGCGGATACTCTCATCGCGGCTCCGAAGGCGCGGGTCTTCCGAACCGACATCCAGGCGCTTCGCGCCGTGGCCATCGGCTTGGTCGTGCTCAACCACCTCTGGCCGGTTCGCCTCCCTGGCGGCTACGTCGGTGTCGACGTCTTCTTCGTGATCTCCGGCTTCCTCATCACAGGACACCTCGTGGGGGAGATGCGGCGGACCGGGGGAGTGCGACTCGGGGCGTTCTACGCGCGACGGATCAGGCGACTGCTTCCGGCCGCGCTTCTCGTACTCGCAGTGTCGCTGGTGCTCATGGTCGTGCTGCTTCCCTACCCTCGGTGGGAGCGGGGCGCCTGGGAGGTCGCGGCGAGTGCGGGGTACGTCGAGAACTGGTTCCTGGCATCGATGTCGGTCAACTACTCGGCGCTCAACGACGCGGCGAGCGTCGTCCAGCACTATTGGTCGCTGTCGGTCGAGGAGCAGTTCTACATCGTCTGGCCTCTGCTGCTCTTGGCGGCGCTCGCCGTGGCTCGGCGCACCGGAGGCCCGACGACGCGCCGCGGAGCGAGGGCGAGGACGACCACCGCGCTCGTCGCGGTCGTGGCGGTGGTGGGCGTGCTCTCCTTCGCCGCGAGTGTCATCTACACGATCGTCGCGCCGCCTCAGGCGTACTTCGCGACCTTCACGCGCGGATGGGAATTCGCGGTCGGCGGCGCGATCGCGCTCTTCGGAAGTCGGGTACCCCTCGGGCGCACCGCCGCTGACATCGTCAGCCTGCTCGGGTTCGCCCTCATCGTCTTCGCCGCGCTCGTCTACGATCACACGACCGCTTTTCCCGGATACACCGCGCTGGTGCCCGTGCTCGGCACCGCGGCGGTGATCCTCGCCGGCGAGAGATTCGCGTCGCTCTGGCATGCGAAGGTGACGGCCCTGCGTCCCGTGCAGTGGCTCGGCGGCGTCTCGTACTCGCTGTATCTGTGGCATTGGCCGCTCATCGTCGTCGCGCCGTTCGTCATCGGCGGCGAGGCGACCACCCTGTCGAAGCTCATGGTGTTGGCGATCGCGCTGGTGCTGGCGGCGCTGACGAAGAGGTTCGTCGAGGATGCCGGCCAGTCATGGGGGTACTGGCGTGGCTCCTCGCGCCGGGCGTTCGGTCTCATGATCACAGGGATGATCGTCATCGCTGCTCTCGTGGCAGGCGTTCTCGCGACCTACAGTGCACGTGTCGCGGCCGACGGCCCACCGGACGACCTCGTCGCATCGACCTGCGAGGGGCCCTCGGCGCTCGCACCGGGCGCAGACTGCGCAGACCCTTTCGGGGCCGCGGACTACTCGGTGATGACGAAGAAGAACGAGTACTTCTACACCCCAGGGGAGTGCGGCGAGTTCCTGCCGCTCCTCACCTATGGGGATCTGAAGACCACGCACGAGTGCGACTTCTCGCGCGGAGCAGAGGATCCGACTCGGGTCTGGTTGATCGGTGACTCTCACGCGCAGCAGTGGCAGGGAGCCGTGTTCGACATCGCCGAGAAGAACGGCTGGATCGTCGATACGAGCTACTACGGAGGGTGTCCCGTGGCGGACGTCGAGTTCATCGGATTCCGCAGCGCGTGGGGTGCCGCTGATGTCGAGAGGTGTCGCGAGTGGTCGAGGGACCTCGCCGAAACCGTCACCGAAGACGACCCCGACCTCGTCATCACCGCGATGGCGGCTCGGCTTCAGCTCGTGGACGACGGGACTGACAGGCCGCAGATCGATCAGATGTCGCAAGGGCTGTTGGACTACTGGAAACGCTGGAACGATGCGGGTATCAAGGTGCTCGCGCTCGCGGACCCTCCTTTCAACGCAGAGGTCAGGAGCCCCGACTGCGTGCTCCACAACGCCGACGAGCCGCAGTCGTGCGCACGTCCTCGCGCCGAGGCGCACCCCGCCGACCCGATGGTCGTCGCCGGAGCGTCGGCCGGCTCGGAGTCGGTCAGCGTGCTGGATCTGACGGATCGCTTCTGCGACGCGACCTCTTGCTACGCCGTGGTGGGCGGCATCCCCGTGTACTACGACGCGGATCACCTCAACCTCGAGTACGCCAGACTGCTCGGACCCGACATCGAAGCGGCTGCCGAGGCACTGCTGGCGCAGAGCAGATAGGCTGAAAGCGGCAGACCGTCGACCCGAGACGACTGCGGCGACACCCACCGCCGATACGCCCACTCTTCATGAACCCGACGCGACCGATATGGCTTCGGCCTCCCGACGCTGGCTTCGTGCGCCCCGCGACGCACCGCGCGGACATCGACGGTCTCCGTGCGCTCGCGATCCTGCTCGTCGTGGCGTACCACGTGTGGCTGGGTCGCGTCTCGGGCGGAGTCGACGTCTTCCTGATGGTGTCGGCGTTCTTCCTCACCGCGTCGTTCGTGCGGCGGGTAGAGACCCAGCGCCCGCTCGCGCTCGGGTCGTTCTGGCTGCGCCGCTTCCGACGGCTGCTGCCCGCAGCCGCCGTGACGATCGTCGGTGTGCTCGGCGTCGCGCTCGCGGCGTATCCGCAGACCGAGTGGCCGCGCGTCTGGCGTGAGGCATGGTCGAGCCTCTTCTACGTCGAGAACTGGACGCTGGCGCTGTCGGAGGTCGACTACTACGCGCGCGAGTCCGTCACGCCCAGTCCGTTCCAGCACTTCTGGTCGCTCTCGGTCCAAGGGCAGGTCTTCATCCTCTGGCCGCTGATCATCGCGGCGGTGTGGGTGGTGCTCCGCAGGCGACGGCGCATGATCGTCCCCGCCTTGGCATTGGTGTTCGGCGCCATCTTCATCGCCTCGCTCGGGTTCTCGGTCGTCGAGACGATGCGGGCCCAGTCGTTCGCCTACTTCGACACGCGGACGCGACTGTGGGAGTTCGCGGCCGGCTCGCTCGTCGCACTCGCTCTTCCCCACGTCCGTGTCCGTCCGACGATCGGGGCGATCCTCGGATGGATCGGCATCGTCGGCATCGTGATGTGCGGAATCGTGCTCGACGTGCAGGGCGGATTCCCCGGATATCTCGCTCTGTGGCCGGTGATCTGCACGGCGCTCGTCATCATCGCCGGGCGTGACCGCCCGCGAGGCGGCCCCGCGATGATCCTCGAGTCGGCGCCGTTGCGCTACGTCTCACGCGACGCGTACGCGCTCTATCTCGTGCACTGGCCCGTGCTCGTGACGTGGATGATGCTGAGCGGTCGTACCGAGCCGGGATGGCTCGCCGGCATCGGAATCGTCCTCCTGTCATTCGTGCTGGCGAGACTCGTGTCGATGCTGGTCGAGCGACCGATCAGAGACTCCGCCGTCCTCGATCGATCGCATCGGCTCGGTGCGCTCGTTCTCGCCGCGTCCGTCCTCGTCGTCTCCGCACCGCTCGGCGCATGGCAGCTCACGATCGAGCAGCGTGAGGCGGCGCTGCGTGCCAGCGACAGCGGCGGATACCCGGGGGCGGCGCAGATCGACACGCCGATCGACCTCTCGGGCGCCGATCTGCCGCTGATCCCGCTGGCCACCGCGCTCGATGAGGAATGGGTGGATCTGAAAGGAAGCTGCGCGGGCGAACTCGAGCCCGTGGAGCCGGTGCTGCAAGGCAGCTGTGCTCAGACCGCGAATGCAGCTGACTCGGATGCATGGCGGGTGCTCGTGATGGGGGACTCGCACGCGCAACAGCTCATGTCGCCACTCACGGTTCTCGCCGATCAGCAGGGGTGGGGCATCGTCGCCCTGTTGAAGGGAGGATGCGCGATCGGCATCGGAGCGCCGACGTGGTCGGCCGCCGGCCCGCCGTGCGAGGAGTGGCGTGCCGCTGCGATCGAGTACGCGACGAGGGTGCAGCCCGATGCCGTGTACCTCGTCGTGACTCGGGCGACTCCCGCCGCTCGAGAGGTGCTCGTGGAGGGGATCAGTGAGATCGCAGACGAGCTCACCGCGAACGGCATCCAGGTGATCGCCGTACGAGACAATCCCCGCTTCGACTTCGACATGTACGAGTGCGCGCTGGAGGAGTCGGAGATCGCTCCCGGCGCTGACACAGCATCGTGCGACGTTCCCGAGCCCGGGTTCGCCGTCGGGGAGGATCTCGACGATCTCGCGGCGGCCGAGGGGGTCACCGCTGTGGACTTCCGCCCTTGGCTCTGCCCCGAGGGCGTGTGTCGAGGATCCATCGGCAACATCGCCGTGTACATCGACGACAATCACATCTCCGACTCATACGGGCGCACTCTCGCTCCGATGCTGCAGGAGATGCTGGAGGTCGGAGGGCCCCTCGGTGCCGAGGCGCGCTGACAGGTTGCGTCGAGTCCGCTGCCGGTAGAGTTGTCTGCTGTGTGCCGCGCGATGCCGTGCGGATCTGAGCCTCGTGGGCAGAAAGCAGCAACATGGATCTTCTTGTCGTCGGGTCGGGCTTCTTCGGCCTCACCATCGCAGAACGTGCCGCCAACGCCGGCCGCAAGGTCACGGTCATCGACCGTCGCCACCACATCGGCGGGAACGCCTACAGTGAGGCGGAGCCTGAGACGGGCATCGAGGTCCATCGCTACGGCGCCCACCTCTTCCACACCTCGAACGCCACGGTGTGGGAGTACGTGAACCGGTTCACGAGCTTCACGAACTACGTGCATCGGGTCTACACGACGCACAAGGGAACGGTCTTCCCGATGCCGGTGAACCTCGGCACCATCAACCAGTTCTTCCAGTCGGCCTACACGCCCGACCAGGCGCGGGCCCTCGTGCGCGAGCAGGCGGGGGAGTTCGACGTCAAGACGGCCGCCAACTTCGAAGAGAAGGGCATCGCCCTCGTCGGGCGGCCGCTGTTCGAGGCGTTCTTCAGGGACTACACCGCCAAGCAGTGGCAGACCGACCCGCAGAAGCTCTCGGGCGACATCATCAGCCGGCTCCCCGTGCGCTACACCTACGACAACCGCTACTTCAACGACACGTGGGAGGGCCTGCCGACAGACGGCTACACCGCGTGGATCGAGCGGATGGCCGATCACCCCAACATCGAGGTGAAGCTGAACGTCGACTACTTCGACGAGAGTCAGCCGCTGAACAAGAAGGCGACGGTCGGGCAGCTGCCCATCATCTACACGGGTCCCGTGGACCGCTACTTCGACTACACGGCGGGCGCCCTCAGCTGGCGCACGCTCGACTTCGAGCAGGAGGTGCTGAACATCGGCGACTTCCAGGGCACCAGCGTGATGAACTACCCGGACATGGACGTGCCCTACACGCGCATCCACGAGTTCAAGCACTTCCACCCGGAGCGCAAGGACGTCTACGAGTCCGACAAGACCGTCATCATGCGCGAGTTCTCTCGTTTCGCGAACCGCGAGGACGAGCCGTACTACCCCGTGAACACCCCGACGGACCGCGACGGCCTGCTCGCATACCGTGAGCTCGCGAAGGGGGAGCGGGACGTGCACTTCGGCGGACGCCTCGGCACCTATCAGTACCTCGACATGCACATGGCCATCGGCTCGGCGCTGTCGCTGTGGAACAACTCGCTCTCGTAGACTCGGCACTGTGAGTCACACTGCTGCCGGGGCCCCCGGAACGCCCCGGCGCTATCTCCATTCCCTGTGGCTGCTGTCAGCCAGGGACCTGAAGGTGCGGTACTCGACGAGCCTGCTCGGCTACCTGTGGTCGGTGCTCGATCCGCTCGTGATGAGCGTGATCTACTGGTTCGTCTTCACGCAGATCTTCAACCGTGATGTCGGTGAGGATCCGTACATCGTGTTCCTCATCAGCGCCCTGCTGCCCTGGGTGTGGTTCAACACGTCGGTCACGGATTTCACTCGCGCATTCAAGAAGGACGCGAAGCTGGTGCGCTCGACTGCGATCCCTCGCTCGATCTGGGTGAACCGCATCGTGTTGAGCAAGGGCGTCGAGTTCCTGTTCTCGCTCCCGGTGCTCGCGGCATTCGTGATCATCAACCTGCTGGTGGAACAGGACCCGGCGCACACGGTCCAGGTCGGCTGGGGAATCCTCTGGGTTCCCGTCGCGGTGTTCCTGCAGACCGTTCTGCTCGTGGGCCTGGGGCTCCTCATCGCTCCGCTCTGCGTCCTGTTCGTCGATCTGGAGCGCACGACCGCGCTGATCCTGCGCGCCATGTTCTACGCGACTCCGATCATCTACAACGTCACGGATCTTCCTGGCATCTTTCAGACTCTCGGTGCGTTCAATCCACTCGCCGGGATCTTCATGCTCTACCGGATGCCGTTCTTCCCCGACCAGTGGAACCTCTTCACGCTGCTCGTCAGCGTGGGGATGACCCTCGTCATTCTGGCGCTCGGCGTATGGACGTTCCGGTCCCTCGAGCGCACCGTGCTGAAGGAGTTGGGATGACCGTCGCGATCGAGGCCAGCGGGCTGGGCGTCCGCTTCCGCCGCAACCGCCGTGGGCGCCAGAACTTCAAAGACCTGTTCGCCCCTGCGGCGCGGCGGTCGCGCTCCGGAGAGTTCTGGGCGTTGCGCGACGTCTCGTTCACGGTGCAGCAGGGGGAGTCGATCGGCGTCGTCGGGCGCAACGGCCAGGGCAAGTCCACTCTGCTCCGTCTCGTCGCGAAGGTGCTGCTCCCCGATGAGGGTGCGGTGAAGGTGAAGGGCGGAGTCGCTCCGCTGATCGAGATCACCGGCGGGTTCGTCGGCGACCTGACCGTACGCGAGAACGTCGCATTGATGGCCGGACTGCACGGAATGCCTCGGGAAGCGGTCGCAGAGCGCTACGACGGCATGATCGCCTTCGCAGAGCTGGCGGGCTTCGAGGACACCCCGTACAAGCACCTGTCGAACGGTATGAAGGTCCGACTGGCTTTCTCGGTGGTGTCGCAGCTCGACGAGCCGATCCTGCTCGTCGACGAGGTGCTCGCGGTCGGAGACAAGGCCTTCCGCGACAAGTGCTACAAGCGGATCGACGAGCTCCTCGCCGAGGGGCGAACGCTCTTCTTCGTCAGCCACAGCGAGCGCGACCTCCGCCGCTTCTGCACCCGCGGTCTCTACCTCGACAAGGGCGGGCTCGTGCTCGACGGTCCGATTGCAGACGTCCTCGACAGGTACAACGCCGACTACAACCGCGGCTGACGCGGGCGGGCGGCCGTCCTCACGGTCATTCGCCGAGTTTCTTCTGCTCGACGTGGGAGTTGATCGCGGCGAGCTCCGGATGAGAGTCGAGGACGGCCACGATCTCGGAGACGTCCAGCCCGGCAGCGCCGTGGTCCTCGATGAGCGCCCGGATGACGGTGAGGTCCTCCGGAGTGTCCAGGGTCACCCGATAGTGCGAGGCATCGACCTGCTGGGTGATCGAGTGGATGCTCGAACGCGGCGATCGTCCTGTGTAGAGGTACGGGGTGACGTGTTCGCGCTCGGCCGGCTCGGTGGCGTTCCTGTCGGCCTCGGCGAGGGCGGACGCAGCGAAGACCTCGAAGTCGAACCCGCGCGGGTACGTCCGTTCGAGGACGTTGGAGACGTGGGCGTGAGGATCATCCAGCTCGACGAACCGGCGGACGCCATCGGAGATCAACGCGGCATCGATCAGAGGGCAGTCCGACGTCACTCTGACGACGACATCGAGCCCTGCGGAAGAGGCCGCCCCCGCGAACCTGCTCAGGACGTCACCCTCGCTGCCGCGGAAGACCTCGATCCCTCGCCGATGCCCCAGATCCGCGAGAGGGTCGTCAGCGGCGTTCGTCGTCGTGGCGAGGACGACGGGCAGATCGGCGCTGCTGAGCCTGTCGATGTGGTGATCGAGCATCGAGCGGCCGCCAGCCGGGATCAGCACCTTTCCCGGAAGGCGACTGCTGGTCATCCGCGCCTGGGTGATGATCCCGATGCGTGTCAATGCAGAGCCCTGACCAGCGACTCGACGACCTGGTCGACCTGGTCGTCGGTCAGTTCCGGGTGGATGGGGAGCGAGAGCTCCTCGGCGTAGAACGCTTCGGCATTGGGGCACATGCCGCGGCGGTAGCCGGCATCCGTATAGACGGGGTGCCAGTACACGGGCATGTAGTTGACCTGCACACCGATGCCGTCTGCACGCATCCGGTCGAAGACCTCTCGACGGCGCTGATCGAGGATGCGCACCGGGTAGAGATGCCGGATCAGTTCGACGTCGTCGCGCTGGATCGGCGTGCGAACCCCGTCGATGCCCGCGAGGGCCGCGTCGTAGCGACGAGTGATCTCGGCGCGTCGCCGTCTGAACGTGTCGAGCCGTGCGAGCTGGGAGAGGCCGAGTGCGCAGGCGATGTCGTCGAGGCGATAGTTGAAGCCGAACTCGTGCACCTCCTGATGCCAGGCGCCTTCGGTCGTCACCGCGAAGCGGTCCGCGTCGCGCACGAGCCCGATGAAATGGAACTCGTGCGCGCGCTGTGCGATCAGCGGATCTTTGGCGACGAGGGCGCCGCCCTCGCCGGTCGTGAGGTTCTTGGTGGGGAAGAACGAGAAGGTCGTCAGATCCGCGAGATCACCGACCGGTCGGCCCTTGTACGTGCTGCCGATCGAATGCGCGGCGTCATCGAGGACGAGCGCGTCGACCCGTGCGGCCGCAGCGGAGAGCCGGTCGTAATCCGCAGGATGGCCGGCGTAGTCGACGGCGGCGATCACCTTGGTGCGCTCATCGATGAGCGCGTCGACCGCATCCGGGTCGATCAGCGCCGTGTCTTCCTCGACATCGGCGAAGACGATGTTCGCACCGAGGACCGACGCCATCGCCGTCGTGGCGATGAAGGTCATGGGCGTCGAGATCACGGTGTCACCGCGGGTGACCCCTGCGGCGCCGTACGCCATGTGGAGCGCTGCTGTGCCCGAGGTCGCGGTGATCGCCCGGTGCCCTCCGGCGACCTCGCCGAGTCGCGCTTCGAAGGCGGCGACCGCCGGACCCGTCGTGAGCCAGTCGCCGCGGAGCACGTCGACGACGGCCTGGATGTCGTCCTCCGAGATCGACTGACGTCCGTACGGCAGCACGGTCAGATCCCCGCCTCGATGATCTCCGCGATCTCCGCCTGCGAGTACCAGCGGTCGTTGCTGTCCGAGCGATAGGCGAAGCCCTCGGGCACAGGCACGGCGCCGGCGGGCATCTGATAGCCCCACGAGGCGAGGTCGGGCTGGATGATGAAGTACTTGCCGTCGCTGACCGTCACCGCGCGGCGGCCCTCCTCCGGGCTGATCATCTCCTCGTGCAGCTTCTCGCCCGGGCGCAGACCCACGTCGACGAGCTCGGCTCCCGGCACGACGGCGTGGGCGAGGTCCGTGACCTTCATCGAGGGGATGCGGGGGACGAGCAGCTCGCCGCCCTGCATGAGCTCGAACGTGTCGACCACCATCTCGACGGCCTGGGGGAGTGTGATGAAGAACCGGGTGCACCGCAGATCGGTGATCGGCAGCGGCTTGCCCTCGGCGCCCAGACGGGAGAAGAACGGGATGACCGAGCCGCGTGATCCCATGACGTTGCCGTAGCGCACCACCGCGAATCGCGTGTCGTAGGCGGCGGCGTAGTGGTTGCCCGTGATGAAGAGCTTGTCGGCGGTGAGCTTCGTCGCGCCGTACAGGTTGATCGGGCTCGAGGCCTTGTCGGTCGAGAGCGCCACGACGCGCTTCACTCCGGCGTCGATCGATGCCTCGATCACGTTCTGGCTGCCCAGGATGTTCGTCTTCACGAACTCGAACGGGTTGTACTCGGCGGTGTCCACCTGCTTGAGCGCCGCGGCATGCACCACGTAGTCGACGCCGTGCAGCGCACGAACGAGACGTCGTTCGTCGCGGATGTCGCCGATGAACCATCGCAGCCGGGGGTCGTCGCCGAACTGCTGTCGCACCTCGTACTGCTTGAGCTCGTCACGCGAGAAGATGACCAGACGCCGGGGGTTGAGGTGGGCCAGGGCATGCCGTATGAACGCCTTGCCGAACGACCCGGTGCCGCCTGTGATGAGGATGCTCGCGCCCTCGAGAACCGACACTCTGTCTCCTCAGCGTTGTCGTGATCGCATGGATGCTCGGGTTGTTCCATGCCCGGCCTATCCTATCGGGTGGGCGCAGGCGCGCCCCGGAGGAGAGGGACGAGCGATGAGCGGGCGACGGGTCCTGCTGCACTGCAACGCCGGTGTCGAGTCGGGCATGGGACACCTCATGCGCACGCTCACGGTGGCTCGCATCGCGCGCGACCGCGGGTGGTCGGCGACGGTGTTCGGCGATGTCGACGAGGCAGGTGCGGACACCCTGCGCCGGATGGATCCAGACCTGCCGCTCGTCACGACGCAGGGGGCCGAGGTGAGCATCGGCGACTTCGCCGATCTCGCGCGTGGCGTCGACGTGATCCATCTGGACAGCTACCGGGAGATCCCGGATCTCTCGTCCGTCGGACCGCTGATCAGCAACATGCAGGACGGTCCGTTCGGCGTGCGCGACGCCGATCTCGCGATCGATGCCAACCTGGCATCCGAGCGCACTTTCGTGGACCCGGAGCGCAGCCTGAGCCATCTGGCGGGCATCGACGCCGCGGTCGTGCGCGCGCAGGTGCTGGCGCAGCGCGATGTGCGGACGACACCCTCGGCCGTGCCTCGGGTGCTCGTCGTGATGGGCGGCACGGATCCCCACGGAGTGACCGCTCGTGTCGTCACCGCCTTCGATCGTCTGCCCTCCGAGGTGCAGATCACCGTGATCGACCCCCGACGCCGCGAGGAAGTCGTCTCAGCCGCCGAATCTTCGCGCCACGCCGTCGAGGTCCTGGGTTTCGTCGACGACCTCCCCGCGATCGCCCGAGATCACGATCTGGCCGTGACCGCGGCGGGAACCTCCGTCTGGGACTTCGCGTGCATGGGTCTTCCGATGGCACTGGTATGCGTGGCGGACAACCAGCGCGTCGGCTACCGCCAGGTCGTCGAGCGGGGGCTCGCCATCGGGCTGGGAGAGCCGCCCCATCAGAGCCTCGAGGAGCGTATCGGCCTGCTCGCCGATCTTCTCGAATCGCCGGAATCGCTCGCCGAGACGGCTGCCGCCCTGAAACGCATCGTCGACGGCCTCGGCAGCTGGCGCATCGTGACCTCCTGGGAGCAGCTGCTGAGCACGCCTCCTCAGGTCGGACCTCGGACTGCGCTGAGCGCTCGTCCGGCGATGATCGACGATGGCCAGAAGCTCTTCGAGTGGCGCAACGACCCCACAGTCCGCCTGAACTCCCGCTCGCGCGGCGAGATCGACCGAGGATCGCACGATGAGTGGCTCGCGAGAAGCCTCGAGGATCCCGATCGTCTGCTGCTCATGATCGAGTCAGAAGGGATGCCGGTCGCCACGTGCCGCTGGGACAGGAGGTCGGCAGACGCATGGGAGATCTCGATCACGGTCGCCCCCGAGATGCGTGGTCGCGGTGTCGCTGCATCGGCGGTCCAGGCGGCGGAGAGCGCGCTCTCTGAGCTGCCCCCGATCCGGCTGGTCGCTGTCGTGCACCGCGACAACGCGGCGTCTCGTCGGCTGTTCGAGCGCGCCGGCTATCTTCCGCATCTGCCTGCGGATGAGGACGGCTTCCTCACGGTGGCGCGATGGCGGCTGTCGTAACGGCGTGACCTAGAGCACGTCCCAGGTCAGCGGCGTGCCGCGTTCGACGTCTCTCGTGAACGTGCGTCCGCTCACGAGGGCGAAGTCATCGGGGCGGAGTCCTCCGGCCGGGCGGATCGAGCGCACGTTCTCGGGACCCACGCTGTCGCCGGCACGCACGTCGGCGACGACGAACAGAGACCGGCGGAGGGCGAGAACCGCTTCCTCCTGTGCTGTCGGTCCGAACGATACGCCGCTCGCCGACGCGACACGCGCCTGCTCGGAGGCGATGACGAGGGCGTGGAACTCGTCGGGCGTGAGAGAGAAGTCCGCGTCGACGCCGCCATCCGTGCGGTCGAGCGTGACGTGCTTCTCGATCACGACCGCACCGAGGGCTGCAGACGCGACTGCGACTCCGATGCCGAGCGTGTGGTCCGAGAGCCCCACCGGGAGATCGAATGCGTTCCGCAGCGCCTCGATGTTGCCCAACCGCGCCTCCTCGGGAACCGCGGGGTAGGCGGCGGTGCAGGCCAGGAGCACCAGCTCCGTGCCGCCGGCGCCGCGGATCGCGGTGACGGCCGCGTCGATCTCCGACAGCGTCGCCATGCCGGTGGACACGATCATCGGCTTGCCGGTGCGGGCGACCTCGCGGAGAAGCGGCAGGTCGATGATCTCGGCGGACGCCGTCTTGTACATCTCCACGCCCAGCTCCTCGAGGAACGAGACCGAGCTCGGGTCGAACGGGGTGGAGAACGGGATGAGTCCGTGGCTCCGTGCGCGCTCGAAGATCGGCGCGTGCCACTCCCACGGCGTGTGCGCCTCCTGATACAGGGAGTACAGGTTGCGGCCGCCCCACAGACCGTGGTCGCTCGCGACCTGGAAGGCGGGCTTGTCCGAATCGATCGTGAGGGTGTCGGCCGTGTACGTCTGGATCTTGAGGGCATCGGCACCCGTGGCGGCGACGGCGTCGACGATCGCGAGCGCGCGATCGAGGTCGCCGTTGTGGTTTCCCGACATCTCAGCGATCGTGAACACCGGCGAGCCGGGGCCGATGCTCGCCGTGGAGAGCTGGATGGTCTGCGAAGAAGTCACGCCGACAACTCTAGACGGGTCCTGTCGAGGACTCACCGCCGTGCCGCGGGGGTCGCTGTCGGCGTGCCCTAAGCTGAGGTCTCATGGGGCGTGTGACGGAGCTTGTCGGTGATGACACGGCGATGGCCGGTGAGGCGGGGTTCTACGACCGCCTCCGTCCTCTCGTCAGCGCGTACGCCAGGACGGCCCCGGTGCGCCGGATCGCCGTCGTCGGCAATCAGCCACTCGAGCCGTCCGACCACCGGGCCGAGATGATCGATACGGCGGACGTCGTGTTCCGAGTCAACGGCTTCCGCGTGGATGACATCGACGGAGCACCGTCGGTCGGGCGCCGTGCCGACGTCGTGGTGTTCAACCGCGGTGTGCGGCCGACCCCCTGGTTCTTCGACGGGTATTCCGAGCGCCTCTATCTCATGATCGAACCGGGGCGCCTGCTCTGGGAGAATCCGAAGCTTCCCGCTTTCTGGCCTGCTGATCTCGGGATCGTGACGATGCCGAACCGCGAGGTGGTGCTGCCCCTCGGTGAGGCGATGGGCGCTGATCCGCGCAGCGGCGGCCAGTGGGCGACGACGGGAACCGTGATGCTGTGGATCGCGACGCGTCTGTTCCCTGAAGCTCAGGTCGATGCCGCCGGATTCTCATTCGTCGACGCCCCGGATCAGACTTCCTGGAACCACGCCTACGGCGATCCCTCGGCTGTGGGCGCGGAGCACCGGATCGACCTGGAATCGGAGCTCGTGCGAGGCTGGATCGAATCCGGCCGCGTCGGCTATCACCGCTGAACTTCACAGACCATCGACAATCACCCGAATGATTGAGGACTGAATGCTGAACCGACTCCGTCGCAGACTGGACGCCGTCGTCGAACGCCGTGTGGACGCGAGAGTGGACGCCAGGCTCGGCCGCGCCGTCGAGCAGTTCGAGAACGCACAGCGCGATTACGAGGCGCGCCTCGCCGGCACCCAGGCGGACTTCTCGTACATCAGATCCGAGTTCGATCGCATCGCCCCCCAGGTGGCGGCGCTCGAGCAGCGCTTCGAGTGGCTTCGTGTGCGGCTCGATGCGGGAGACCTGGATCCCGACGGCGCGCTGAGCCGTGCTCAGGCAGAACACGAGCGCGCGCGAATCCGACTCGAACTCGCCGCCCACTACGAGGAGCGCCTGCGCCGCCTCGAATCCGGCGTCGACTGAGCTCGCTCGGAGCAGGACTCGCTCGCGGTCAGAGTCCGACGAGGCCGCGGAGCTCGTTCACGGCAGAGCGTGCACTGTCGACTGACGCAGGTCCGCCCGAGGCGAGCTCCGAGCGCAACGCGCTGAGCCGCTGGATGTAGTCGTTCACCGCGGTGCCCCAGGCGGAGTCGATCGACGCAGGAGCTGCGGTCTCTCCGAGCCGCTGCGCGTCGGCCTGGAGGCTCTCGATCACGGACGTGGCGTCCTGACCGCTGGTCTCACTCGCGATCTGAAGCCCCGTCAGAGCGTCGTCGAGCCACCCCTGCACCTGCCCGCGGAAGGCATCGACCGAGGGGTCTGCGGCGGGTGGCGGGGTCGTGATCGGCGTCGGCTCAGGCTCCGCCGTCGGCTGTGGGACCTCGGTCTGGGCCGGCGTCGGCGAGGCCGAGGGCGACATCGACGGGGACGCCGACGGTGACGCGGTAGGGGACGGTGACCCGCTGGCGCCGGGGGTCGGAGATTCTCCGCGCGGCAGAAGGAAGAACAGCAGCACTCCCACGATGACGAGCGCGGCGACGACGAGTCCGACGATGAGCCAGACTCGACCACGATTGCGCGGCTTCGGCTCCAGAGGGGCCCAGCGGAGGTCCGGCTGCGGTTCGTCGGTCATGCTGTCAATCCTCCAGAGCGGGCATGGGCGTCCAGGAGCGATCGCGGCCGAGCTTGCCGCCCTCCTTGAGTCCCCGGAACAGATTGCTCGTTCCTCGCACCGTGCGCTCGACGAACAGCAGCCTGATGAGCTCCTTCACGAACGTCATCGACGTCCCGAGTCCGAACAGCACAGGGTTGTAGTTGCCGTGCACGCGGTAGTAGTTCTTGATGTACGCCCGGTTGCGCATGATGTAGAAGCGGTAGGCGTTGCTCGAGGCGTTCATGTGACGGATGCCCATGTCCCATTGCTTGATCTCGCGGGTGCGTCGCAGGACGAACTCGTCGACGATCACCGCGGTGGTCTTGCGCGAGGCGAGCCACCCGTACATCTGGTCATCCCAGTAGATGAAGAAGCGGTGGTCGGGCAGACCGATCTGCCTGACGATGGACCGATGGATGAACATCCCCTCGAAGCATCCGCTGTTCATCTCCTTGAAGCCGGAGGCGTCGAAGCCGGACGGAGCGAACGGGATCGGGATGCCCATTCGCTCGGCGATCCGGTACTGCCAGTAGAACTCACTGCCGTCGTAGTCGTAGCGGCGGCCCTGGATGCTCTTGAAGCGCGGAGCCCACTTGCCCATCTTGGCCAGGCCGTCGGTGACGACCTCGACGTCGTCGTCCATCATCCAGATCCACTCGGAGCCGAGTTCGTACGCGGTGCGCATGCCCTCGCTGAAACCTCCCGAGCCGCCGGTGTTCGTCTCGAGTCGGCGGTACACGACCTCCGTGCCGAGCTTCGGCCGGAAGGACTCCACGACGTCGGTGGTGTCGTCGGACGAGGCATTGTCGATGATCACGACATGGCCAGGCTTCGGGTCCATCGCGCTGATGCTCTCGAGGAGACCGGTCAGGAGGTGAGACCGGTTGTACGTGACGATGACGATCGTCGCGGACGCCGGGTCGAAGGGGGCGTGGGTCACGAGGTGCAATCTCCGGTGGCTGGGGGCCCGCAGGGCGCCGCGAGCAGCTCCACCCTACCTGGAGCAGTTCGGAATCCGCCGAGGGCGCGGCGAGTGGTCAGCGTTCGGGGCGCAGGGTCGGGATCGCACCGGTGTGCGCGGCATCTATGCTCTCGCGCCACGACCTCGTCTGGCCGGCCCGCAGAGCGCACAGGACCAGCATGAACCACCCGGCACCGACCAGGGTGAAGCTCTCGAACATCGACTCCACAGCGAGAGTGACGAGCATGAGAGGCGTCCAGGCGTAGACCACCGAACGTCGTACGCTCGCGACGAGCCACGATCGGACGGTGGCGATGCCTCCGAACAGGAGGAAGAGCACGAGTCCTGCCGTGCCCAGCTGCAGCAGGACGTCGAAGTAGGCGTTCAGCGCGCTCTGATGGTGGTCGTCGAGCAGGAAGTTGATGTAGGTGAAGGGGAACTCGCCGCGGGCCCAGGACCCGAACCACCCCCATCCCTCCACCGGCTTGAGAGCGACGAAATCGAGGATCGTGTTCCACAGGGTCGCCCTGATCGAGAAGTCGGACCCCGCGTCGAGCAGGGCGATGATCACGTGGCGCAGAGCGAAGGCCGCAGCGAGGGCGAGGGCGACGAGAACGCCGAGCACCCATTGCACGATGGTCCGTCTCTCCGCAGGTGCATGACGGACGATCGCGAGAGCGACGGCGACGACGCCGACCGCGGCCGCGAGCACCAGCACGGTGGGGGAGGACGAGAAGAACGCCAGCAGCGACGCGAGAGCGATCGACGGGATCGCGATGCGAGCCGTCAGCGACTGGGAGCGCCACTCGACCACGAACGTGATCAGTGCGATCACCGTGACGAATCCGAGCATGTTCCTGCTGCCGAAGATCCCCTGCACGGGGCCGCCGACGGCCAGGTCGCCCTGGATTCCGAGGAAGGTGAAGGGGGTGTCGAGCAGCACGCCGGACAGGATCTCCAGGCCGAGCGACACGAGCAGGAGGAACCTCAGCGAATCGCCGAGGGCGCGGACCGTCTGGAGCGTGTCACGGATGTGGCCGACCGTGACCGCCAGGAACGCGAATCCGAAGAGCTCCATCCACCCGAAAGCGGTGGACGACTTGTCGGTCGTCCACACGATGCTGACGAGCGCCCAGGCGAGGAAGGCCAGGAGCGATGACGGAGCGATGCGCAGCAGCGAGAGCTCTTCTCGACGCACCCACAGGACCCAGGCGCCGAGCACGCAGAGGACGGCGATGATCGTGGCGAGGGTGACGTGGGAGGCCGCGTGTTCGATCGTGAACGACGAGAAGACCGCGGTGAGGGCCACCACCGTGTACGCGCGAGCGAATTCGGCCGAGCCGAGCAGATCGCTCAGACGACGTCGCGTCGTCACGGAACCCGCCGGCTTCGCTCGCCGCGCTCGATCACGCGCTCCCGTTCGCCCACGCCGACCAGGGGCACCACCTTGATCTTGAACGTCAGCATCACCAGCAGCATCCAGCCCCAGAGCATGATGGGCGTCGACTCAGTGAGGCCCTGCACGAGCAGCACGACGGTGAAGAGACTCGGAAGCAGTGTGATCGCCGAGAAGGTGCGGTCGGACTTCAGGTCCCATCGAGGTCTGTCGACCGCGAAGAACCACGAACGCCAGAGCAGGCTGAGATAGGCGAGCGCCACCAGGACGACACCGACGACGCCGAGCTGCATCAGGACGTCGAGCCACATGTTGTGCGCGTGGAAGACGGTGATGCCGTGATCCTCGATCCACCCGGCGAAGGCGGGGTCGAAAGGCACCCAGGGGCTGGAGAAGCCGTTGCCGAAGATCGGGTGCTCGGCGGCCCGCGCGAGGACCTTGTCCCAGATCGTGTCGGAGCGACCGGTGAGGTCTGCACTGCGCCCGAGGAGGGCGAAGAGCGGTTCACGAAGCAGCCAGGCTGCGGCTCCTGCGATCGCGACGCCGCCGATGGACACCACGTAGAGCCTCGTTCGCGCGCCCGGCGTCTTCGTGCGACGCATCAGCAGTGCGACGACGAGCACCAGGACCGCGGCCGCCGCGCATGCGTACGCTGTGGCGGATCCGGCTCGGAGGAAGAAGTACCCGGCCAGCAGAGTCCAGAGGGCCAGAGTCGTGCGCCACCGCGCACGGGCGGCGAACAGCACACCGAACGTGAGGATCGCGAACAGGCAGACGATGGCGAGCACGTTGGAATTGCCCACGATCCCCTGGATGCGGCCGCCGTCGAGCAGGTTGCCCCTGACCCAGTACCAATGCGCATTCGTCTCGCCGTCGGGCCGGACGAAGAAGTTCGGCAGGATCGGAGCGCGCACCACGAGCGCGACCCACAACTCGAGCGCGAGGGACAGTCCGAGGATCCACTTGAAGGCGGAGGCCAGTGCTCGCACGATCTCCTGCCACGACAGCACGTGCACGATGAACAGGGCGTTCACTGTGACGGTCGCGAGCAGGAACCAGGTGATGATCGTCGCCCCTCGCCACTGCGACCACGCGACCGAGAGCAGAGCCAAGGCGGTGTAGGCGATGGCCGCCCATGGCAGTCGCCGCCAGGCGAACGCGGCAGGACGGCGGCGGGCGACCATCGGAACGCCGATGGCGAGCGTGGAGATCAAGAAGACGATGAGGGTGACGAAGGCGCCGATCTCGCCGACGAGGTTGTAGACCGCCGAGTGAGCAAAGGTCGCGAAGAGGACGAGCCCGATGTATCCGCGCAGCAGAAGATGCCCCGTCGACTCGCGCTCTGGAGCGGTGGGCGGGGCGGCGACCGGGTGCTTCGTGTATTGCGCCATCGCGTTCAGGCTACAGCGCGGACATCGCGACGAACCTGATGCGGTACGTCGTGGCACGGCGAGTTCGCATGCCAATACCCTGGTGACATGCTTCTCAGCCTCTCGAACGTGCCCCGCGACTACGCCTGGGGGTCGCCTACGCTTCTCGCCGACCTGGAGGGCCGCACCCCCACGGGCGGTCCCGAGGCCGAGGTGTGGTTCGGCGACCACCCTGGAGACCCTGCGGATGTGCAGGGCGACGGGACGCTCGACGACGTCACCGGCGGATCCCTGCCCTACCTGCTGAAACTGCTCGCGGCCGCATCGCCCCTGTCGATCCAGGTGCACCCCACCATCGAGCAGGCGAGAGCCGGGTGGGCGCGGGAGTCGGCGCTCGCTGGCACAGACCCGAACCGCAACTATCGCGACGACAATCACAAGCCGGAGCTGCTCGTCGCCTTGAGCGATCGCTTCGAGTCGCTGAGCGGGCTGCGGCCCGTCGAGGATACGCTGCGCCTGCTCGACGTGCTGGGAGAGAGCGCGGGGGTCGCGGAGCTCGCCTCTCGTCTCGACGGCCAGGGTGACGTGCTGCGCGACACGATCGGCTGGCTGCTGTCGGGTGAGGCGCAGGCGGTGGTGGATGACGTCGTGGACGCGGTGCACACGGCGGCAGGCTCCGCGTCGGGCGAGTGGGCCGCCACCCTTCGTGGAGTGGCTGCGATCGCGGAGACCTACCGGGGTGACCCGGGCGTGGTCGTCGCACTCCTCATGAACCACGTGGTGCTGCGCAGGGGAGAGGGCGTCTTCCTGAAGGCCGGTCTGCTGCACGCCTACATCTCGGGGCTCGGGGTGGAGATCATGGCGGCCAGCGACAACGTGCTGCGCGGAGGCCTCACTCCCAAGCGCATCGATGTGCCTGAGCTGCTCTCGATCCTCGATACGACGACGGGTGAAGTGCCCGTGCTGCGTCCGGCGGCGGCGGATGCCGTCACCGTGTACCCGGTGCCCGTCGCCGACTTCTCGCTCAGACGGATCGAGCTCGACGATGCGAGTGTCGTGATCGACGTGGACGGACCCACCATGGTCCTCGCCACGGTGGGTCGTGTCGTGGTGAGCGGCGCAGACGGCGAGCGGCGTGAAGTCCCGGTCGGCACGGTCGCGTTCGCGACGCCCGAGGAGGAGCGCCTGACGATCAACGGTCGAGGCGAAGTGTTCGTCGCCGCTCCCGGCGATCCTGCCGCAGAAGGGTGACCCTCGGCGCGGGCGTGCGACACGCCGTGCGGCGGTCAAGAACCTTCAAGACCGGATTGAGGGTTTACGATCCGCGACTTGACCGATGCGAATGACACGGGTGTAATTAGTTGAGCACGGCCCGCCGAGGGGGCGGAATTTAGGGGTTGGAGAGCGAGATGACGGGTTACCGTTCAGACGTACCGGAGAACTGGTTCGTCGATCCGATCAACCTCGGTGTCCCCGGGGTTCGGAAGATCGAGACCGACGACGACAATGCTCTGGCATGGCAGAGCGATGCGCTCTGCTCGCAGACCGATCCCGAGGCCTTCTTCCCCGAGAAGGGCGGGTCCACCCGCGACGCCAAGCGGATCTGCACATCGTGCGACGTCCGCGGCGAATGCCTCGAGTACGCGCTCAACAACGACGAGCGCTTCGGGATCTGGGGCGGCCTCTCGGAGCGCGAGCGCCGCAAGCTCAAGCGTCGCGCCAGCTGATCCGGTATGCGACGGCCGTCGGGAGGCGCGCTCCGAGCCGCTCCCAGGGACACGTCACCCGAGGCGACTCGCGATTCTCATAGCTTCGCGGCCACGCCGAAGCAGGTATGCCTCGGAGTCCTGCCGCGCGCATAGGCTGACCAGGTCATGCCAGCCCGAGTTCATGCAATCATCGTCGCGCGCCCCGGTTCTTCCGCCCGCGCGCAGCTGCTCCGCACACTCGATGCGTTGCGCTCCCAGACCACACCCCCAGCCGCGATCACCCTGGTGATGTGCGGCGATGCGGCCTCGGCTCGTGAGAGCGGGGCCATCGCCGGCGCTGTCGAAGGCATCATCCAGGCACGCGGCGGTACGTCCTTCGCCGATGCGGTCGAGCTGGCCAGACCTCGCATCCTCGAGGGGAGTGCCGTCTGGCTGCTCGCGCATGACACCGCGCCGCACGAGCGCGCTCTCGAGCGCCTGGTCGGAACCCTCGAGCGCTCGCCGTCTGCGGCGATCGTGGCGCCCAAGCTCGTGCACACGGACAACGAGCGCGAGATCGTCTCCCTCGGTGTCAGCATGACGACTCTCGGACGCGCTGTAGAGCTGGCAGCCGGTGAGCTGGATCAGGGACAGCACGACGGCAGCGACGACGCGCTGGGGGCAGACATCCGCGGCATGCTGATCCGCGGCGAGGTCCGTGACGCGCTTCGGCCGGATCCGGCCCTCGCCGGAGCGGATCTGGGACTCGATCTCGGAGTCCGCGCCCGACTCGGCGGCGGACGTGTCGTGCTCGCGCCGTCGGCGAGAGTGTCGGTCTCGCCCGATGGGCCAGCGGCACTGCCGACCGCACGAGGCAGGCGCGCCTTCGCGACCAGACTTGCGCAGCTGCACCGCCGGCTCGCCTACGCCCCGGCGATCGCCGTGCCGCTGCACTGGTTGAGCCTGCTCCCGCTCGCACTCTGGCGATCGATGACCGATCTGATCGGCAAGAGGCCGGAGGCGGTCGCTCCCGAGTGGGCAGCGGCAGTCACGGCGATGTTCCGCTTCGGCGCGATCGCTCGCTCTCGTGCGCGCATCCGTTCGTTCCGGACATCGAGCTGGTCGAGCATCGCACCGCTGCGGGTGAGCAGCTCCGACCTGCGTCGACGGCTGGACGACGGCCATGGCAGCGAAGGCGGATCCGCCAGCGAACTTCGATTCTTCTCGGGCGGTGGCGCCTGGGCGGTGCTCGCCGCGCTCGTGGTCAGCCTCGCCACCTTCACCACGATCCTCGCGTGGCCGGTGCTCGGTGGCGGGGCCCTGCTTCCGCTGCGCGAAACGGTCGGAGCGCTCTGGAACGACGCGGCCTGGGGGCTGCGAGGTCTCGGAGTCGATGTGGTGGGTCCGGCCGATCCGTTCGCCGGTGTGCTCGCCGTGCTCGGCTCGCTCTGGCCGGGTGCCCCGTCGTTCTCCCTCGTGCTGCTCTGGGTGCTGGCGCTGCCGCTTGCCGTGCTCGGCGGCTGGTTCGCCGCAACGCGTGTGACGGATCGAGCGGGCCTGCGCATCTTCGCCGGAATCGTGTGGGCGCTCGCGCCGACCTTCCTCACTGCGCTGGTCGACGGTCGCCCAGCAGGAGTGCTGGTGCACCTTCTGCTGCCGTGGCTCTTCCACGCAGCAGCCGTGGCTCACCGTTCATGGGGCGCGGCGGGAGCCGCATCCCTCCTCTTCGCCGCGGTGGCGGCGTGCGCGCCGTCGCTGGCCCCGGCGCTCCTGCTGCTGTGGGTCGTGGCGCTCGGCATCACTCTGGCCGGGGCGCGGATCCGCGGGGCCGTCCGCCTCCTGTGGGTGCCTGTTCCTGCCGTCGCGCTCTTCGCTCCGCTCGTGCTCTGGCAGCTTCGCCACGGTGACATCCTCGCGGTGCTCGCCGATCCCGGTTCGGTCTGGAACGGTCCGCAGGCGACGGCCGATGCGGCAGGAAGGCTCGCCCTGGCCACGGGGTTCCCCACCGGAGACATGGCCGGATGGGCCTCCTGGCTCGGCGTCGAACTCGCGCCGTGGGTCGCGGTGCTGCTGGCCCCTCTGGCACTTCTCGCTCTCGTATCGTCGGTCGCTCCTCGCTGGCGGGCGGGGATCACCCTTCTGGTCGTCGCACTGTCCGGCCTCGCCACCGCATTCCTCGCCGTCGGCGTCGCAGTGTCCTTCGCCCAGGGGGAGCCTGTCGCGATCTGGCCGGGCTCCGGTCTCAGTCTCGCCTGGGTCGGCGTCACGGGAGCCGCCCTCGTGACCCTCGACACCGCGTTGTCGATGCCACGGGTGCGAGTCCTGAGCGCGGCGGTCGCCGGACTGTCGATCGCGGTGTGCGCGGTTCCGGCGCTCGCCGCATTCCACTCGGACTCCTCCGAACTGACCGACGGCCCTGCGTCGACGCTGCCGGCGTACGTCGCCGCACAGGCGGGCGCTGACCGTCAGATCGGCACGCTCGTGCTCACCCCCCAGAACGACGGAGGGCTCGCGACCGAGGTCGCGTGGGGCGGAAGTGAGACGCTGAGCGCCCAGACGACGATCCTGTCGACAGCGACGGAGCTGCGCGGTGCCGACCTCACGACGCTGGCGGTCGACCTGCTCTCGGCACGCGATTTCGATGCCGCAGACGAGCTGGGGATGACCGGGATCTCCTACGTCCTCGTCGCTCAGGTCTCCGGCGAAGAGTCCGATCGTGCCCGCTCCCTGCGCACGGCGGCCGTGACATCGCTCGACCAGCGGGCGGGATTCGTTCAGGCCGGTTCCACCGACCGCGGTGTGCTCTACCGGCTCGAGGCCGATGCCTCGCCGCGTGCCCCGCTCTCGTCAGCTGAGCAGGCGACGGCCCGGCTCGTGATCACGATCCAGCTCGTGCTCGTTCTCGCCGCCCTGCTGCTGTCGGTGCCGACGCGTGCGTCGCGACGGGCGGCGCGTGCCAGGTCGCGAATCGTGGGACGTGCACCGGAAGAGCCGCTCGTTCTGCCGCGACACCCCGAGGACCGCGAAGACTCCGATGATCGTGAAGATCCCGGCACGTCGCGCGAGCATGGCGGGGCCTCTGCGGTCGCCGGGACGACGGACGATGGATCCTCCGAGACACCAGAACCCGATGCGTCCGCGGAGACCGGTTCCCCGAGCAGTCCGCATCAGGACGCGGAGACCGATCCCGGCGACGTCGTCGACGATGCCGACCACGACGCGGGCACGAAGGGTAATGTCGGCCCGGACTCCGAGCAGGACGAGAGGGAGCGACGATGACCGGCAACCGTGCATTCCGGGTGGCGGCCACCGGCGCTCGAGTCCTGACTGGCGCGGTCGTGGCAGGGGCGTGCGTCGTCGGCGTCGCGTTCGGCGTCACGGCGACGTGGCCGACAGTCGTGCACGAGCCCGCTCAGGCACAGGTGACGCCTCTTCCGGGTGACACCGTGCTCGTGTGCAACGGCGATCTCCGCGCCGTCGGACGCGATCCGTCGAATCCACTCGAGATGGTGTCGGCGGCAACACCCGAACTGACGGTCGAGGGCTCGTCGGGCAGACCGGAGTCGAGCCCCCTGCTTGCGAGGGACCTCGCCGACGGCGGAGCCGCCCTGCGCCTCGTCGGCATCGTCGACGGACGCCAAGCCCCCCTGCTCGGCGCGACCGAGTCCGCGAGTCTGGCAGAGGCGGATCTGTCCGGCCTCGCCGCGGCTCCCTGCCGCCCTCCGAGCATCGAGTCGTGGCTCGTGGGGGGAACGGTCGCCACAGGAACCGAGGATCTCATCGTCCTCACGAATCCGGGCGTCGTGCCCTCGACCGTGTCGCTCGGCGTCTACGGGTCGGTGCGGGCATCGAGCACCGTGATCGTCCCCGCGGAGTCGCAGGTCGCGCTCCCGCTGACATCGATCGCCGCCGGCTCCGACTTCCCGATCGTCAAGGTGACAGCGACAGGCGCGCCGGTGCGTGCCGTGCTGCAGTCCTCGCTCACCCGAACGCTGGACCCAGCGGGAATCGATCTGCAGGATGCGGTTCCCGCCGCGCAGCGTCAGCCGGTGCTCCCGGGCATCGAGGTGTTCGAGAACCAGGGCGACAACGCCGACATGGCTGTTCTGCGTCTGATGTCGCCCGAGGTGGACTCCGATGCCGTGGTGAGGGTCAGCGAGGTCGGGTCGTCGACGGTCGTCGACGAGTTCACGGTGCCGCTCACCGCTGATCTGCCGACGGAGCTCTCGCTGTCGGCGCTCTCGCCCGGCAGCTACACGATGAGCATCGAGTCCGACAACCCTGTGCTCGCCGGCGTGAGACAGCAGGACGGCGCAGGCCCGCAGGACGACTTCGCCTGGGTCACACCGGCCCCGGAGCTCGAAGACGACGTCTACATGGCTGTTCCTTCCGGACCGAATCCCCGCCTCGTGCTCGTCAATCGTGAGGAAGCCGATGCAGTGGTGCAGGTCGCACCCGCACCGGGGGGAGAGCCGACCGCGGTCACCGTACCCGCGGGCTCCTCCGTGTCGGTCGATGTGAAGCCGCGCACCGTCTACTCGATCTCGACACCGACACCCGTGCACGCCTCGGTCACGATGGCCGCGACCGGTGAGCTCGCGGTGTGGCCCATCTGGCCCGCGGCGGGGGCGCAGCAGAGCATCACCGTCTACCCGTGACGACCTGGGCGGTGATGGTCGATCCGCGACCTCAGTGGTCGTGACCGCCCATGTCCCAGGGCTCACGGCCGACGTACTCCGCCGCGGCTCGGAACACGGCGCTCTCGATAGCCATCCGCCGGTGAGCGCCGTCGTCGTGCCCTGGCGGCAGCAGGCGCTCGATCGGAAGACGGAAGAGCACGATCCGAGCCTTCTCATGGTCGAGGTGCCAGCGCGGCACTTCATCGGTCGCCTCGAACGCCGGCATGGCGCCGATCTCGAACCTGACCTCCTGCAGCTCCGGCCAGGTGCCGCGAAGGAACTCCACCGCCGTGCCGACGGTCAGATCGAATCGGTCGACGCGCCCGTCGAGAGGGGCCAGCGGCGGACGCACGACCTCACTGCGTCCGAGTCGCCCATGCCTTCCGTGCCTCGCCCCGCGTCGGGGTGCTTCGGAGGTTCGGGGACGACGGGGCATAGCGAAAGTCTAGGCCGAGTCTGTCGGCCGGGGCGGCGCGGCATCCGCTCGACCGGAGAACCTGGCCGTAGCCTGGCGTGAATGGACGGAAGACTCTGCTCGAAGGTCGGCTGCGCGCGTGAAGCCGTGGCGACGCTCACGTACGACTACGGCGATCAGATGGCGGCGCTCGGGCCACTGGGGATAGCGCGGCATCCGAACGCTCACGATCTGTGCGCGCAGCACGCGGATCGGCTGTCAGTGCCCGCGGGGTGGCTCGTGATCCGTCATGAGGCGCTTCGCGCCTGAGTTCTTCACTTCGGTGGATGAGACACGCCGCCCCGCGGCGGTGAGTCCTGGGAGCACCCGGCTACGCTGACCGCGGATGCGCCAGGGCGGCGCCGCCGGAAAGGCAGCTGTGATCGTCTGGCGACGCTGGATCTTCCCTCTTCTTCTCGTGCTCGTCTTCGGAGCATGCGCCGCGGCTCTCGTGAAGATCGCGTTCTTCCCGGACAGCAGCGAGGCGACGGTCAGTCCTGAGGCGTCGATCGGAGACCCGGTCATCCCGGTCGAGCGAGGCTCCGTCGTGAATGCCCTCACCCTGAGCGGCAACGTCGCCCGCGACGAGGCCTTCCCGGTGCGCGCAGAGATCACCGGGACGGTCATCGCGGTGCACGTGCCGGAAGGGGCGACGGTCGCGGCAGGCCAGAAGCTCTTCACGATCAGGCAGGACGAGCCGAAGAAGGATGTGGATGTCGTCGCTTCCGAGGCGGGCGACGTCTCGGAGATCGCTCTGGTCAAGGGACAGGCGACGTCCGCGGGCACGGAGATCTTCACGCTCACGCCGGCGCGCTACCACCTGCTCGCGACGGTGGAACCGGTGCAGCTGTACCGCCTGGTGAACGCGCCGTCCGAGGCATCGGTGACCATCACGGGCGGACCGGCGCCGTTCGCCTGCACGGGAGTCCGCGTGCAGGTGAGCGCCGAGGGCACCGCGAGCGTCAGATGCGCGGTGCCGGGCGACCAGGTCGTCTTCGCGGGCCTGCCTGCGACGATGGATCTCGCGCTCGGACAGGTCGACGACGCCCTGGTGGTGCCGGTCACGGCCGTGCAGGGCGGGGCCGGCACCGGCAACGTGTGGGTCGACGCCGGCGACGGCGCCGAACCCGAGGAGCGGCCTGTCGAGCTCGGCGTGAACGACGGAACCATGGTCGAGGTCGTCTCCGGTCTCGAAGAGGGCGAGTCGATCAGACAGTTCGTTCCCGGATTCGTCGCACCGGTGGAGGAGTTCTGCTACGAGATCGAGCCCGGCGTGGAGCAGTGCGACAGCGGGGTCAGCTGGTGACGCTCGTCGCACTCAACGATGTGACCAAGAGCGTCCGGCTCGCCGATGACTCGGAACTGGAGATCCTTCGGGGCATCTCGTTAGAGGTGAGTGCCGGTGACCACGTGTCGATCGTCGGCAGGTCGGGCTCGGGCAAATCGACGCTGCTCAACATCCTCGGGATGCTCGACGCTCCGACCACCGGGTCCGTGTCGTTCGAAGACCGCGAAGTGCGGCGCATGCGCTCAGGGCGGCTGGACAGGCTGCGCGGGGACAACGTCGGCTTCGTCTTCCAGCAGTTCAACCTGCTGCCTGGGCGCACGGCTCTCGACAACGTGATGATGCCGCTCGGGCACGCACGGGGGCGGATGTTCTGGAACAGGAGACAGATCGCCGGCGACATGCTCGAGCGGGTCGGCCTCGGCCACCGCATCGAGCAGGTCGCCGACCGCCTCTCCGGAGGCGAGCAGCAGCGGGTCGCGATAGCGAGGGCCCTCGTGCGCCGCCCCGTGCTGATCCTCGCGGACGAGCCGACCGGAGCTCTCGACATCGACACGGGTGCGTCCGTCATGTCGTTGCTCGACCAGGTGGCGACCGAGACCGACGCCGCACTCGTCACGATCACGCACGACCTCCATGTGGCCGCCCGTGCCAGGCGGCACTACCGGCTCGACGCCGGACTCCTCGAGACGGCGGATCTCAGCCGCGCCTTCGAGGCCTCCACGCTCGCCGCCTCCGTCCCCTCCGCCGCATCGGCCGACTCGGGGGCATCCGCGCCCGCCACTGTGCCAGCCATGCCGGCTATGCCTTCCTCGCGTCGCGGAGCAGTGTCGTGACCGGCATCCTCGGCGCCCTCTCGGACGCCTGGTCGGAGATCCGTGTTCACAAACTGCGGGTGCTGCTCAGTCTGATCGGCATCGCGGTCTCGGTGGCGGCACTCACCGGGGTCGTGGCCATCTCCGAGTATCAGCGCCAGTTCCAGGCCGAGCAGTCGGACCGCTGGGGTGGTCGGGCAGCGACGCTGGTCGTCACGATCAGCAGCGACGACGGCGCACCCGTCGACTTCGACGCCTTCGACGAGCGGTTCACCGGCGTCGCTGAGCGATTCGAGTTCAGCCACACCGCGCGGATCGCGCAGGGCATGGTCGTCCCCGTGCAGCTCCCTGACGGCATCGTCGACGTGAACTCGCGATTGATCGACCCTCTCTACTCGCAGATCCACCGCGAGCAGCTGCTCGAGGGGCGCTGGATGCGCGATGCGGATTCCGACGCGCTCTCACCGCCCGTCGTGATCACGGAGGCGCTGTGGGACCGCATCGGGCGGACACCCGTCGCTCAGCACCCGACGCTGACGCTCGCAGGGCCCGCAGGCGGCACGTACCAGGTCGTGGGCGTCGTGCCTCGCCAGGGGTTCGGCGACGAGGAGCTGCGCGTCGACATCCTCTACGACGCGTATCGTGCTCGCGTCGATGCCCTGCCGGAGGGAGCATGGCCGCAGTACGAGATCTGGCTGGGCCAGGGTCAGGTCGACGAGATCGCACCCGTGCTCGCGATGGATCTGCGGGCGGGGCTTCCGGAAGGGCAGACCGTGTCGGTCAGCCGCTCGGACTGGGCGGCCCAACCCGGCGCGCTGGATGCGCAGGCGACGTTCGAGATGGTCACCGGCGGCATCGCGGCGGTCATCCTCGCGCTCGGAGCGCTGAGCCTGATCAACATCCAGCTGGTCGCCATGCGGCAGCGGGTGCGTGAGATCGGCGTGCGTCGCGCGTTCGGGGCGACGTCGGGCAGGGTCTTCTTCTCGGTGTTCCTCGAGAGTCTTGTGGCGACCACGGTGGCCGGGCTCGTCGGCATCGCGATCGTGGTCGCGGTGCTCCGCTCCGATTGGGTGGTGACGTCGCTCTTCTACGGCATCCAGGACATCCCGCCGTTCCCGATGCGAGCGGCCTTCGTCGGTCTCGCGGCGTCGATCCTGGTCGGTGCCGTCGCCGGCTTCATCCCGGCCCTGGTCGCATTGCGGGTGAAGGTGATCGACGCGATCCGATTCTGACGTGCGCCCGGCGGCCTCCCGACCGGACGAGCGCTCAGACGCCGACGCGACGACCGGTGAGCTTCTCCGCTCGGCGATCGGCGTTCTGCAGCGCTCTGCGCTCCCGCTCGCGACGGAGCACGGTGATGCCGATGAGCGCCACCTCGGGCGCGGCCTGGGGCAGGGGTGAGACGAACGGCGAGGCCTCGGAGAGCAGATCCTGCGCCACCCTCGCTCGTGCAGACGGCACCATTCGCGGAGCACTCTGCAAGAACTGGGAGATGCGACGGGCGAGGCGGTCGGGCAGGCGGGCCACATCGGCGATCTGGGCCCAGCCGGCGAGCATCGGCGGCAGCACCGGGACGCTGGGGATCAGCTTCGGCGTGCGCACGCGCTGGCTGTAGGTGCCCGCGACCATGTCTCCGAGGCGCTGGGATCGGGCGCTGAACGCCCCGGCGAGCACCGCGACGCTGCCCAGCGTCATGTAGATCTCGAGAACGCCCAGAAGCGCCCGGATGAAGGCGTGCCGGAATCCGGTCGCGCCCCCGTCGAGGCGTACGATGCGACCACCCACCGCGAGCTTTCCGAGGCTGCGGCCCTTGAGAGCGACCTCCATCGTGATCGGCAGCACCACGAAGCTGATCACGATCGAAGCGATGAAGGCGATCGTGTCGGTCGCCTGGTCGAGAACTCCGATGTCGAGCAGCCAGATTCGCAGGAACAGGGTGAGCACGAAGACGGCGATGCCGACCAGGAGATCGATGATCGCCCCCGCGGCTCGCAGGACGAATCCGATCGGCTGCACGTCGATCGCGACGGCTTCGCCGGAGAGAACCTCATCGGATGCATCGAGCGGGACGGACATGGGTACAGTAAATCAGGTGGATGCCGATGCGTTGACAGATGCGCGCCGCGCCGAGTGGGAGCGACTCGACCAGTTGAGCCGCGCCCGCCTCGACGGGGCGGGCGTCGACGAGCTGATCGTCCGATACCGTGCGGCATCCGCTGACCTCGCGGAGCTGAAGACCTCGGTGGGCGAATCGCCTCAGGGCGCGTATCTCTCGACGATCCTCGTGCGCGCACGGCTGCGACTCACGGGCGCATCCGACAACATCCTCACCCAGACCGGCCGCTTCTTCTCCCTGCAGCTGCCGGCTGCCCTCTATCGACTGCGCTGGACGACGCTCGTGGTCGCGGTGTCGTTCATCGCGGTCGTGGTCGGCACCGCCGCATGGATCTCGTCAGACCCGGCGCTTCTGGCGACCCTCGGCCCGCCCGACCTGCTCGAGCAGTATGCGGACGAGAGCTTCACCGGCTATTACACCGAGAACCCCGCGGCGGTCTTCATGGGCATGGTCTGGTGGAACAACGCCTGGATCGCCCTGCAGTGCGTTCTGTTCGGCATCACCGGCCTCTGGCCGATCAACGTGCTCGTACAGAATGCGATGGGTCTCGGGGTATCCGGCGCGGTCATGGCCGCCCACGATCAGGTCGATGTGATGATCCTCTACATCCTCCCGCACGGCCTTCTCGAGATGACGTCGATCTTCGTCGCCGCGGCCGGCGGACTCCACCTCTTCTGGTCGTGGGTCGCTCCGGGGCATCGATCGAGAGGCGAGTCTCTCGCCGCCGAGGGACGCTCGCTCGCGACGGTGGCGATCGGACTCGTCTTCGCGCTGTTCGTCTCGGGCCTGATCGAGGGTTTCGTGACCGGGTGGTCTCTGCCCTGGCCGATCAAGATCGGCATCGGCGTGGCCGCGCTCGCCGCGTTCCTGATCTACATGCTCGTCATCGGCGGTCGCGCGTATCGCCGGGGCGAGACCGGCGACCTCGTCGAGTATGAGGCAGGGACACCGCGACTTCTGGCCGGCTGAGGCCTCAGCGGCTCACAGCCGCCCTGAGGCCTTCAGCTCGAGGTATCGGTCGGCGATCCGAGGCGGCAGCGTCTCAGGATCGGCGGCGATGGCCTCGCCTCCGGCGCGACGCACCGCATCGGCCACGTTCTCCGCGTCGCGCATGGTGCGTTCAGCGGCGGCCGCGAGGTAGATCTCCTCGCGCGAACCACGCTGCATCGCGAGATCCGCGATGCCGTCGTCCGTGACGGATCCGACGAGGATGGACGTCGCCCTGCTCGCATCGGGGAAGGCGCCGAGGAATCCGCGTGCCGACTCAGCGGCATCCTGTGCGGTCAGCACGACGATCAGCGCGGGGCGGGTCGTGAGGGTGCGAACCGCGGCGAACGCGCCCGGCCAGTCGGTGTCGACGAGGCGGGCGTGCACCGGGGCCATCGCGTCCGTCAGGGCGGGCAGAAGCGCGGCGCCGTCGACGCCGGTGACTCGAGCCCGCACGACACGGTCGTACATGAGCAGATGCACGTGGTCACCCGCTCGCGCCGCGAGGGCAGCGAGCAGAAGCGATGCCTCGAGGGCAGCGTCCACTCTCGTTCCGTCGCCGACGCGCGCAGCCGCGGTGCGCCCCGTATCGATGATGATCACGACGTGGCGGTCGCGCTCGGGTCGCCACGTCCTCAGCATCGTGGTTCCCGCCCGGGCGGTCGCCCGCCAGTCGATGGACCGTACGTCGTCGCCCCGGACATACTCCCGCAGAGAGTCGAACTCGGTCCCCTGACCGCGCACCTGGATGCTCGTGTTGCCGTCCAGCTCCCGCAGCCGTGCCAGCCGCGAAGGCAGGTGCTTGCGCGACGAGAAGGCGGGGAGCACCCGGACGGTTCCCCGCACCGTGTGGCGGGCCTGCCGTCCGGCGAGGCCGAGCGGACCCCGCGACCGGATCATCACGAACTCGCTTGCGAGCTCCCCTCGACGCCGGGGAAGCAGCGGCATCGAGACGCGTCGCCGTTCGCCCGGTGGGATGCTGAGTCGCTGACGCGCCTCGCCCGCGCCCGCCGTCGGCTGCCATGCATCACGGATCACCGCGTGCAGGGTGCGGCTGCCCTGATTCTGCAGCGCGACGCTCACCGGAACCAGTTCTCCGATCCGGGCGCGGGCCGGCACGCGCCTCGTCACGACGACGGACCGAGGGCTCGGTGCCAGCAGTACGTCCAGCACCACCAGCAGCACGCACAGCAGCACCCAGATGCCCAGCGCGGCATACGGCGGGAACTCCGCGAGCCCGGCGAGGACGAGCGGGACGATGCCGACGGCGACGGCAAGCGCGAGACGGCCGGTGACGAACACCTAGATCGGCACCCTGGTCTGCTGCACGACGGACGTGAGCACGGCATCCGCCGACACGCCCTCCATCTGCGCGTCCGGACGCAGCTGCAGTCGGTGTCGCCAGACCGGCACGAGCATGGTCTGCACGTGATCAGGGGTGACCGCGGTCGATGCGTTGAGCCACGCCCACGCCTTCGCGGCGGCCAGCAGGCCCGTCGAGGCGCGAGGACTCGCGCCGAGCTCGACCGATGGCGACTGGCGCGTCGCCCTGGCGAGATCGACGACGTAGCCGAGGACGTCATCGGTGACCTCGACGCGCCCGGCTGCATCCTGCGCCGCCCGGATCTCGTCGGCGGAGACGGTGGCCTCGACGCCGGTGAGCTCGCGAGGCGAGAAGCCCGACGCGTGCTTGCGGAGCACCGACACTTCGGCGTCCCGCTCAGGCATTCCCACGACGAGCTTCATGAGGAAGCGGTCGAGCTGCGCCTCCGGAAGCGAGTAGGTGCCCTCGTGCTCGATCGGGTTCTGCGTCGCCGCGACGAGGAACGGATCGGGCAGTGGGCGGCTGACGCCGTCGGCGGACACCTGCCGCTCCTCCATCGCCTCCAGCAGGGCGGCCTGCGTCTTCGGGGGCGTGCGGTTGATCTCGTCGGCGAGCAGGATGTTCGTGAACACCGGGCCCGCACGGAAGTCGAACTCGCCCGTCCTGGCGTCGTACACGAGCGAGCCGGTGACGTCGCCGGGCATGAGGTCGGGCGTGAACTGCACGCGCTTCGTGTCGAGGCCCAGCGCTCGCGCGAACGAGCGCACGACCAGCGTCTTCGCCACTCCCGGCACGCCTTCGAGCAGCACGTGTCCTCGTGCCAGCAGCGACACCAGCAGGCCGGTCACGGTGCCCGCCTGGCCGACGACAGCCTTGTCGACCTCCGTGCGCACACGGTGCATGGCCTGACGCAGTTCGGCGTCGTTGAATGTCTCAGCGGTCACGTGGTGTCCTCGGCTTCCGTTCGGATGGATGGACGGCGGTTCGGTGGGTTCGGCGGATCATTCGGATCTCCGCTCCGTGAAGGAGGAGGCGTCGACCGCGCTCTCGAGCTCTTGCAGGCGCCGCGCGAGGTCGATCAGCGATGGATCATCGGAAGGCGTCGCACCCCCGAGCAGGTCGTGCAGAGATCCACGGGGGATGCGCAGCCGATCGGCCGCGGCATCCGCGACCTCCTCGGCGCCCGCGGTCACGGCGAGTCCGAGCCTGCGCGCGAGCCGACGCCTGCTGCCGTCGCGGATCGCCTCGGCCGCATGCGCGGCGTCGCCTGCCTTCGCTGTCAAGCGCGCCCGTCCGTGCATCGTCTCCGAGGCGCGCACGGTCACCGGAAGAGTCTCGGCGACGAGAGGTCCGAAGCGCTGTCCGCGCCACAGCGCTGCTGCGACGCCGGCGATCATGAGCAGCAGGATGGCGGGCGTCACCCACCCGGGCGTGAGCGAGCCGAGCGTGTCGTCGGTCTCGCCTTCGATGTCGGTGTCGTCGAAGCTGGGCACGTACCAGACGACCCGGTCGGTCTGACCGAGCAGAGCGAGTCCGAGGGCGGCGTTCCCGTCTTCCGCGAGGTAGGCGTTGCTGAAGAGACGCGCGCCCTCGACGACGGCGTGCGTCTTGCCGTCGGTCTCGTCGATGAGCACGGCCGCCGCGTCGCCCGCGCCGAAGCAGCCCTCCACGCCGTCTGCCGGCGTGAACAGTCGATCAGGGCGGATGGTGCCGACATCCGCGAACTCGGGGGCGTCGCAGTCGGCCGGCACCGGAGTCGAGTCCGGCGTGGCGTTCTCGCCGATGCGCAGAAGGGTCAGCAGATGAGTGCTGCTCGAGAGGAACACGACTCGCTGGGCCGGTTCGATCAGCTCGGAGATCCCGTCGTCGGAGAGCGTATAGGGATTGGCCATCACGAGTGTGGCGTCGTCGTCGAGCGCAGCTCGCGCCTCGTTCCGCGAGCGGAACACCGAGACCTCGACGCCGTTGTCCTCCAGGATCCGGGCGATGGCCATGGCTCCGGAATCGCCCACGCTCTCCGGATCGAGTGAGCCGCGTTGATCGGGCATGCGCACGCCGACCTGTATCGCCACGAAGACGCCGCCGAGAACGAGCGCCACGACGATCGCCCACCCGAGCAGCGACCGGGATCTTCTGCCGCGAGGCGCGCGTTCGGCCGTCGACGTCGGGGCATCGCGCTGCTCGACCACGCTCACGCGGGCACCGCCTCTGGGCGCAGCGCACTCAGACGGTCGTCGGTGGCCGCGAGCTCGGCGTAGCGCTCAGCAGTCGCGGGATGCCGGAGGTAGCGCACGTCGTCGAAGGAGATCGCAGCCTGGCGCACCGGTGTCGTCTCCGCAGGGAACACGACCGAGACCTCGCGCGCGATCGCCTGCGCGGTCGCTCCCGGGGAGGGATCGATGAGGTCGCGCTCGAGAAGACCTCGGGCGAGCGCGCGGAATCGCAGGATGGTCGCCTCGTCCCAGTCGCCTCCGCGTGCACAGCGATCGGCATCGGCTCGCAGCTGCGCGGCCGAGCGGTCGTCGTCCGCGCCGAGGAGGCCGGACCCGGGCCGACGGACAGCCTGGGCGCGGCGCGGGCGGCCCCAGATGATGAGCGCCGCCACGAGGGCGCTGAAGACGACGATGCTCACGATGATCAAGGCGGAGGGCCCCACGCTGGCGCCGTTGTCGGAGCTGAACAGGTCGGCGAGGAATCGTCCGATGTCACGCGCGACGAGGTCGAACCAGGTGGGCTTCGCATCGGCGTAGCGCGGATCGGAGAGCTCCTGCTCAGCCCATTGCCGCGCATCGTCTCCGTCGGGGACCCACACGTCGTCGAGCGAGCGGATCATGCAGGTCCTTCGCTGCCGGCTCCGGGCGCGGCCCAGGTGGATTCGTCGGGGGAAGCCGGCGAAGCCGCAGGAGCCGGGGGAGCAGCAGGGGGCGAGGACGCGGGCGGCGCCGAGGCGCCCGCGGGCGACTGAGGCGGGGCAGGTGCGACCGCTCCCGGATACGGCGACTGCGCTGGGTACTGCTGCGCCGGGTACTGCTGAGCGTAGGGCGGCCGCCCTGAGTTCTGCTGCGCCGGGTAGGGCTGCGCCGGGTACTGCGGCGCCGGGTATTGCGGCCCCGGGTATTGCTGGGGGTAGGGCGGCTGCCCTGAGTACTGCTGCGCGGGGTATGGCTGTGCCGGGTACTGCGGCATCTCATAACCGGCGGCCGTCATCGTGGCCCATTCCGGGATCTGCTTCGGCGGCGGAGCGCTCGAGACGGCGCGTGCCGGATCGACGGCGAACGGATCGCCGAGCTGCTCGTCCGTCCATCCGAGATCGCGTCTCTCGACGTGACTGATCAGCGCCTGATCGAGACCCTCGTACCGCATCCGGCTGTCGAGATACACCAGGGTCCCGGCGGTGCTCTGCACCACGAGGGTGATGGCCTGCAGCACGAGCAGCAGGATCTGCGGGGCGAGGAGCGCGAAGACGAACCCCATGATCGCCGCGGTGTCGGCAGAGCCGGTCGGAGCGATGGTCGACCCGAGCATCGAGCTCACCAGTGAGACGGGCAGATTCACGAGCTGCATCGCCACACCCATGATGGCGCCGATGAGGAAGGTGACTCCCCAGGCGATCCAGAAACGCCCGCGGGTGAGGCGCCACGAGCGCACGAGCGCATCGCGGAACTTCGCTCGCTCGAGCACGAGGATCGACGGCACGAGGAGCAGTTTGGTCGTGAGCCAGACCATGAGGGGAACGATGGCGAGCAGCAGGACCACGATGAGGATGACGATGCCGCCGATGGCTTCGACGGAACCGCCGAGCCCACTCGCGACGAAGCCGGCGATGATGACGAAGAGGATCACGATCACGCCGAAGACGAAGATGACAGAGAGCGACGCGAACGCCGCGAGCCGCCAGAACGACGGGATCATCTTGCGCCAGAGGGTCTTGAGGCTCGCCTTCACCCCGATCGCGGCGAAGCCGACCTCGGCTGCGACGACGCCCTGCATCAGGGCGGTGAAGGCGACGGATGCGAGGCCCACGGCGATGCCCGCGACGATGTTCATCGCGATGGTGCCTGCGAACACGGCCTCGAAGTCCGCAGAGGAGGGCGACAGCGACTCGAGTCGCGTGAACGTGGTGACGAACACGAAGCCCATCACCGTGGCGCTCAGCACGACGACCGCCAGCTGGATCACGACCCCGAAGCCGAAGAGGACCTTGGGGTTGTGCCGCAGCGCGACGAACGACTTGCTCAGCAGCATCCCGAATGTCAGCGGATGCAGGGGGATGATGCCCTTCTTCGGGGCAGGGGTCCACGTCTGGCCGCTCACCGGCACTCCCTCCGTCGTGCGCTCCCATCGTGTCACAAGACCCGTCGGCGCGTAGACATGGGGGCTGTGGTACTGAGTGCCATAAGGTAACAGTTATGACCTCACGCATTCTTGTGGTCGACGACGACACCGCGCTCGCCGAGATGATCGGCATCGTGCTGCGCACCGAGGGCTTCGAGCCGGTGTTCTGCGCCGACGGTGCGCGGGCGGTCGATGAATGGCGCGCACAGCGCCCGGACCTCGTGCTGCTCGACCTGATGCTTCCAGGCATGGACGGCATCGAGATCTGCTCCCGGATCCGCGCCGAATCCGGCGTCCCTGTGATCATGCTCACCGCCCGCAGCGACACGGCAGATGTGGTGCGAGGGCTCGAGGTCGGAGCCGACGACTACATCGTCAAGCCCTTCAACCCGAAGGAGCTCGTCGCGCGCATCCGTACGCGGTTGAGGCCTACGTCGCAGAACGTGGGGGAGCAGCTGCGAGTGGGAGACCTCACCGTCGACGTCGATGCCCATGAGGTGCGCCGTGGCACGGCTCCCATCGCCCTGACACCTCTGGAGTTCCAGCTGCTCGTCGCGCTGGCTTCGAAGCCGCAGCAGGTGTTCTCGCGAGAGATGCTGCTCGAGCAGGTCTGGGGCTATCACTACAAGGCCGACACGCGCCTGGTGAACGTGCACGTGCAGCGCCTGCGGGCGAAGGTCGAGCTCGACCCGGACAACCCCAAGATCGTCATGACGGTGCGGGGCGTCGGCTACCGTGCCGGGGGCGCGGGCTAGGACCACGATGGCCGCGACCACAGCGACCACCACGGCGGTCGCTGTCATCCGCGACTGGCGTGGTTGGCCGACCGTCCTCCGGGCGCTGTGGCGCAGTTCCCTGCGGTTCCGAACGCTGACGATCACGCTTCTGCTGACGTCGACGGCGATCCTGATCACCTGCGTGACCATGGCGCTCGTGATCCAGAGCGATCTCTTCGAGTCGCGCAAGAACGAAGCGCTCGAAGATGCGGCGCGCTCGGTGAATCAGGCTCAGGCGACCCTCGACGCCACTGCGCTCGGCGACGATCCGGCCGCCCTCCCCGAACTCTGGGACAGCGTGCAGGAAGACCTGGGACGCAATTCGACGGCCGAGGGCCTCGCCGGATTCCGCATGGAGGTCGACCCGGACATCCCGCTCAACGGCTTCACCGCAGGGCTCAGCGACAATCTGATCAGCTCCGGGCTGAGAAACAGGGTGGTCGAGTTCGACGATTGGCAGTCGTGGCAGTCCGTGTCGCTCGAGGTCGGCGGTCGGGAAGTCCCAGGGATCATCGTCGGCCAGCAGCTGCGAGTGCCCGAGGCCGGTCCGTTCGCGATCTACTTCGCCTACGACCTGGCCGATGCCGACAACACCCTGCTGTTCGTGCAGCGCACCCTCTGGGTCGCCGGCATCGGCCTCGTCGCCATCGTCGCCGCGATCTCCTTCATCGTTCTCCGCACGGTGTCGACCCCCATCGTCGAGGCCGCCGAGACGAGCGCGCGACTGGCCTCGGGCGACCTCGGAGTCCGCATCGACGTGCACGGCGAAGATGAGATCGCCACGCTCGGACGCTCCTTCAACGCCATGGCCGACAGCATCGAGTCCCAGATCAAAGAACTGGGCGAGCTGTCGCTCGTGCAGCAGCGCTTCGTGTCGGATGTGTCGCACGAGTTGCGGACTCCGCTCACCACGATCCGTCTCGCGGCCGACATGCTGAACGACCAGCGGGGTGCCTTCGACCCGACGACCGCACGCACCACCGAACTCCTCCACACGCAGGTGCAGCGGTTCGAGACTCTGCTGTCGGACCTGCTCGAGATCAGTCGCTACGACGCGGGCTCCGTGCAGCTCGAACTCGAGGCCACGAGTCTCGCGCATCTCGCCGAGGACATCATCGAGCAGATGCAGCCTCTCGCCGACGACCGGGGCAGCGAGCTGAGGCTCGTGGCACCGGGCGGGTACTCGCCGGTCGACATGGATCCGCGGCGTGTGCGCCGAGTGCTTCGCAACCTGATCGGCAACGCGATCGAGCACGGCGAGGGCAGGCCGATCGTGGTCACCGTCGACAGCAACCAGCACGCCGTGGCCGCCGGTGTCCGGGACTTCGGTCTCGGCATGGATCCGGCCGATGCGGAGCGGGTGTTCGACAGATTCTGGCGGGCGGACCCCTCTCGCCAGCGCACGCTGGGGGGCACGGGGCTCGGACTGTCGATCGCGCTCGGCGACGCGACTCTGCACGGTGGATCGCTCGATGTCTGGTCCGAGCTCGGGGTCGGCACGAACTTCGTGCTGACACTGCCTCGTCGGGGTGACGCGACGGAGGGCCCTTCGCCCATCCCCATCGAGCCTCAGGAGCGTCTCGGAGAACCCGGCGACGCCACGCAGCCGATCCAGCTCGCCGACGTTCCGGCCGAGCTCTTCGATCGAGGGAGCATCGAATGACGGCCAGGACCCGACGCACGCTGCGCGGGCTCGCTATCGCGACAGCTGCGCTTCTCCTGTCTGCGTGCACGGGACTCCCGACGACCGGAGACGTACAGAGGGGCAATCCGCTCGGGGCGTCCCCGGAGGGTCAGGACTTCCTCCCGCTCGCCTCAGATCCCGTCGACGGCGCAGGCCCGGAGGAGATCGTCGAGGGCTTCATGGAAGCGGCGATCACTCCCGCTGACAACTGGGACACCGCTCGGAGATTCCTCACCCCGGAACTCGCGTCGACCTGGCGTCCGAACACCGGGGTGTCGATCGACGTGAGCGCCGCGACGCGTTCGTTCGTCTCGAACGTCGAGGACGACAGCGAGGCGGAGGACGGAGACACCGCCGACGTGCGAGTCGCCTTCGACCAGATAGCCAGCGTCGACGCGACCGGGGCCTACTCCGAGGCCTTCGGCGCCTCCAACTCCGCCTTCGTGGTCGAGCGCACGAAGGGCCAGTGGCGGATCGCCGAGGCTCCGGACGGTGTGGTGATCGACGAGTCGAGGTTCGCGCGGGTCTATGACGACTACGCACTGCAGTACTTCGACCAGACCTGGGAGCGTCTCGTGCCCGACGTGCGCTGGTTCCCCAGACGCGCCACGGTCGCCACGACCATCGCGCAGTCGCTGATCGGCGGGGCACCGCGGCCGTGGCTCGACCCCGCCGTGCAGAGCGCGTTCCCACAGGAAGTGCAGCTCGCCCGCGACGCCGTTCCGATCGACCCGGATCAGATCGCCGATGTCGCACTGAACCGAGCGGCCCTCGGTCTCGACCCCACGACCCTCGCACGCATGCGCACGCAGCTTCAGGCCACCCTCGTCGCTGCGGGGGTGCAGATCGACCAGGTGCGTTTCACGGTCGACGGGCGGGCGTTGGAAGCCGGTGTCGTCGAGGTCGTGACCGATACGGCGGATGCAGGCAGTCTCGTGATCAAGGACGGGACGTTCGGGATGCTGGTGGGTGGCGAGATCACCCCGATCCCGGGTGTCACGGATCAGATCCTCAACGCGGGTCAGCCGGTCACAGCGATCGACGTGTCGGTCGACAGCTCTCGCGCGGCCGTGCAGCTGATCGACGGGCATGTGTGGCTCGCTGGAGACGGCGGCTTCGATGAACTGGATGCGCGCCCGTCGCTGGTGCGGCCGTCGCTGGACCCCTACGACTACACCTGGTCGGTGCCCTCGAATGCGCCTGCCGCTCTGCAGGCGATCGGGAGCGACGTCGCCCCGCAGACCATCGCGGGCGCGTGGCCCGAGGCGTCGACGGTCTCCGCCATCCGAGTCTCCGCCGATGGCGCCCGAGTGGCTGCAGTCGTCGTGATCGGAGGAGAACGCTGGATCGTCGTCTCCTCGGTGATCCGCGACGAGACAGGACTGCCCACCGAACTCGGCCCGACCGAGCCGATCGCGCAGCTCGACGGCAGCGCCGTGGGGCTGGTCTGGCTGGGGGCCGACCGCCTGGGCCTGCTGACCGACCCGGGCGACCGGATGGTCGTCACGCAGGTGGTCGGAGGGCCGGGCGAGACCGAGGTCGGCCCGACGGGCGCGGTGTCGATCGCGGGTGCGCGAGCCGCCACCGGCCTGCGGGTCCTCGGCGCCGAGGGTGCTGTGTTCGCGCGAACCGGGTCGGCGTGGAGCGAATCGGTCACGGGAGTCTCGCTTCTCGCCACCCGAGCAGGTCACTGAGCGCGACTGCCTCTGCACGGCGGGCCTGTGAGGGCTGAGCACTCACAGCCGGCGGGTTCCGCACAGGGCTGCGGTCAAGAGGCCTCGGCCGGTGCGGCAGGATCGACGGATGCTCTCGGATCCGCTCGCCCGTGCCATCGGTGTGGAGGTGCTCGCTCTGCTGCTCGCAGCGACCTGCGCAGGCTGCGGTCGCCCTGAGACGATGCTGTGCGACGCGTGTCGAGAGGGCATCCGAGCAGCGCCCTTGATGCGACGCACGCCGAGCGGCCTGCTCGTCCGGGCCGCCATGCCGTTCGAGTCCATCGCGTCCCGGTGCATCCGCAGGCTCAAGGATGACGGCGAGACGATGCTCGCGCGCCCGCTCGGAGCGGCGTTGGGTGAGGTTCTCGCGGGCGTCGTCGATGCGCAGGCCGAGCTCGATGACCCGGTGCGTCTGGTGCCGATCCCCACGTCGCAGAGTGCGTTCCGACGACGGGGGTACCGGGTTCCCGATCTGCTGATCAGGCGGGCGGGTGCGGCGCCGGATCGCCTGCTCGTGCGGAGGGGGCGACGTGCGGATCAGCGCGGACTCGACTCGGCGAGCAGGGCGGAGAACGTGCGGGGGAGCATGCGATCACGACCGGCCACCGGGGGCGGGGCGATCGTGCTCGTGGACGACGTCGTGACCACGGGAGCGACTTTCGATGAAGCGGCTCGCACGCTGAGAGAGGCCGGCGCCCGGGTCGTCTCGGCGGTCGCGCTCGCCGCGACACCCCGTCTCGGCGAACGGAATGCGAACGCATCGGAGACACGCAGCAAATGACCCGTGACATCGGAGGTCAGGCGGACTACCGTTGGGGGTCACAAGGCGACCACGGTCCGCCCTTGGCCGGGAGGACCGGGACAAGGAGGCAGCAATGGAAACGAGCATCGTTGGCGTCGGGGTGGGTATCACCGACCGATTCCGCACCGTTGTCGAAGAGAAGATCGCCAAGATCCAGACGTTCGCGTCCCGTGCGCAGCGGCTGGATGTCAAAGTCACCCACCGGGTGTATCGCAACGGTCGTGTGCCGGATGAGACCGTCGAGCTGACGCTCATCAGCAAGGGGCCCGTCGTTCGCGCCGAGGCCACGGACGGAGACAAGTTCGTCGCACTCGACATGGCCGTCGACAAGATGGCCGAACAGCTTCGTCGGGCCAAGGAGAAGCGAGTCGACGGACGCCAGCATCCGCGTGGGGCGCACTTCGAGAAGGAGAGCGGTGCGCTCGAGGGCATCGACGTCCAGCCGGCATCGGTGGAGGTCCTTCGCGCGGTCGCGACGGGCGCTGTGCCGATCCAGAACGACGACGACGAGGTCTACTCGCCGGTGGTCATCCGCACCAAGAACTTCGGAGCGGAATGGATGACCGTCGAAGAGGCCGTCGACCGGATGGAGCTGGTCGGGCACGACTTCTTCCTGTTCGTCGACGTGCGCACCGATCACCCGAGCGTCGTCTACCGCCGCAAGGGCTGGGACTACGGTGTGATCGCGCTCGAGACGCAGGCTCCGCCCACTGAGGCACTCGCCTCCTGAGGCTGATACGACGACGGCCCGGCTCCAGAAGGAGTCGGGCCGTCGTCATGTGCTGAGGATGCGGGTCAGTCGAAGATTCCGTCGAGAATGCTCCCGATGACCAGGCCGCCCAGAATCCCGGAGGCGACGTCGCTGCCCCCGCCGCGTCGGCCGCCGCCGCTCCAGCCGCCTCCGCCCCAGCCGTCGCCGCCACCCCAACCCTGGTCCTGCGGACGGGATGAATCGATGTCCCGCTGCGCGAGCTGCAGGGCTTCCGAGGCGAGGTGCGCGACGCGCCGAGCGCTAGCCAGCGCTTCATCGCGGGTCTCTTCCGCCGGAAGCAGGTCTGAGAGATCGACGCGCAGCCTCTCGGCCTCTGCGAGGCGAGTGCGGGCATCCGCACCGATCCAGCCCCTGTGCCCTGCGATGAGTCCGCGAGCGACGCCCAGCTGACGATCCGCGTCGTCGATCGCGTGCTGCACCTGCTGGATGCTGGGCAGCGGGTGCGCTTCACGGTGGCGGGCGGTGGCGATCGCATCGTCGAGCGCGGTGTTCGCCTCGCGCAGCCGCGACAGTTCCGCGAAGGGGTCACCGGGTGAGCCTGCGGGCGACAGTGCGCTGAGTGCGTCCTGGAGGGCGGAGACCGCAGCGGTGACCGCCGGCACCTGCGGAGCGGTCCGGGCTGCGATGAGGTCACTGCGCGAGTCAGCGACGACCTCCGCGAGGGTCGACTCCGCGCGCAGCGCCTCGATCTCGAAGTCCTCGACGGCATCCAGCAGAGCGGAGGCGCGGCGCGTCGCCTCGGTCGCGGTCTCGAGGGCGAGGTTCGCCTCCTCGTTCTGCTTCGCGGCGCGTCGACGCTCCGACACGGCGGCGCCATGAGTGGCGAAGGCGATCAGCTGCTCGGCTTCCGCGGCGCTGGCCGCGATCTGGTGCATCGCCGAATCCGCGTATCGCGAGGAGAGGCGGGCGACGGTCTCGTTGGTCTGCGGGATCCGCGCGCTCAGCGTCTCGGCATCCGCTCGCACCTGGGCGATGACCTCGGGCGCTCGACGCACCTTCGAGATCGATGTCGCGAGGTCCGACGTCTTCTCATCGAGCAGGTCCTGCGCCCAGTCGCACAGCTGCATGATCCGCGCGTTGCGGGTGCGGAGCTCCTCTGGAGTGTCGGGGATCTCGTCGTGGTTGAGCTGGTGGAGCTGAAAAGCCTCGCGCAGGTGAGTGCGCACCGCGCTTAGCGCCTTCTTCAGATCCCGAGTCAGCTGCTCGCCGAGCTCGGCCTCCGCGAACGCCAACTCGTCGGAGGTGCTCCTGATGCGCTCGTCAGCGGAGACGAGCGCCTGCTCTGCGCGGCGAGCCAGGTCGGCGTCCTGTGCGGCCAGTTGTTCCTGCTCGCGCTTGCGTCTGCCCCATATTCCAGCCATAGGACTGATCCTAGTTTCCCGGGCGACGTCACTGGCTGTGCATACGCTTGAGGCGAACTGCGCTCAGGCGAGCGCCGCGACCTCTGTCCTCGACGGACGGCCGCGCTTCGGTCGCTCGGTCGTGAGCTCCAGAGCGAGCGCGTGCTGGGGATGCTGTGCGAGACGGGTCTGCACATGGTCGAGCCAGCGGAGCTCTGCCTCTGCGGTGAAGATCATCGAGTCGACGACGAGCGACCACGCGAGCCCCTGGGGACTGTCGTCCTCGCGTGACTCCCTCGCCGTGGTGAGCTCCCCGAGATGCTCTTCAGACGCCGCGCGCTGGGTCTCGATCACGCGAGTCGCATCCGCGCCGGGAAGCGTCGCCGCGACGGCCAGCTTGATCGCGAGCTCGTCGCGGGTGGCCTGGCTCCGCGCGACGGGGGAGGCCAGCCAACGGTCGACCTCGAACGACCCGGCGTCGGTGATCTCCCAATACACGTGGCCCTGCAGATCGGCGGCTCCACGCTCGACGAGTCCGTCGCGCTCGAGGCGCTCGAGCGTGTTGTAGATCTGACCGACGTTGAGCGGCCAGACCGAGCCGGTGCGTCGGTCGAACTCGTGACGGAGCTGGTAGCCGTAGCAGGGGCCCTGCGCGAGGATCGCGAGCAGACTCTGTCGGACCGACATGTGGACCTCCCGGTGTCGAGGAACAATATATACATACTCGGAAACGTCATGGCGGCGCGCCATGCGGACGACGTCCAGGTCACGGACGGGTAACATGACAAGGTATGCCTGGCACGCGCCCGACAAGCGGCGCCGCCGGAACCATCGACAGGGAGATGACATCTGTGGCGAATCCTCTTGAGAAGCTGCTGCGCGCTGGAGAAGGGCGGGTCATCCGTCGCCTGAACCAGGTGGTCAAGGCCGTGAACGCGCTGGAAGAGGACATCTCCAAGCTCACGGACGACGAACTGCGCAACGAGACCGCCGAGCTGCGCGAGCGGTTCGCGAAGGGCGAGTCTCTCGACCAGCTCATGCCCGAGGCGTTCGCCGCGGTGCGTGAGGCGGCGAAGCGCACGCTCGGCATGCGTGCGTACGACGTGCAGATCATGGGTGGTGCCGCACTCCACCTCGGCAACATCGCCGAGATGAAGACCGGTGAGGGAAAGACCCTGGTCGCCACATTCCCGGCTTACCTGAATGCGATCGCGGGCGAGGGCGTCCACGTGATCACGGTAAACGACTTCCTCGCGAGCTACCAGGCCGAGCTCATGGGCCGCGTGTACCGGGCACTCGGCATGTCGACGGGCATCATCGTCTCCGGTCAGACGCCGGCTATCCGCCGCGAGCAGTACGCGTCTGACATCACCTACGGGACGAACAACGAGTTCGGCTTCGATTACCTTCGCGACAACATGGCGTGGCGCAAGGAAGACCTCGTCCAGCGTGAGCACTACTTCGCGATCGTCGACGAGGTCGACTCGATCCTCATCGACGAGGCTCGGACGCCGTTGATCATCTCGGGCCCCTCGTCAGGTGAGGCCAACCGCTGGTTCGCCGAGTTCGCGAAGATCGCCCGCACCCTCGAAGCAGGCGTCGACTACGAGGTCGACGAGAAGAAGCGCACCGTCGGCGTGCTCGAACCCGGCATCGAGAAGGTCGAGGACTACCTCGGCATCGACAACCTCTACGAGTCCGCGAACACCCCGCTGATCTCGTTCCTCAACAACTCGATCAAGGCTCTCGCGCTCTTCAAGAAGGACACCGACTACGTCGTCATGAACGACGAGGTCATGATCGTCGACGAGCACACCGGCCGCATCCTGGTCGGCCGCCGCTACAACGAGGGCATCCATCAGGCCATCGAGGCGAAGGAGGCCGTGCCGGTCAAGGCCGAGAACCAGACTCTCGCCACCGTCACGCTGCAGAACTATTTCCGTCTCTACGACAAGCTCGCCGGCATGACCGGTACCGCCGAGACCGAGGCGGCCGAGTTCATGTCGACCTACAAGCTCGGCGTCATCCCGATCCCCACGAACCGGCCGATGATCCGCAAGGATCAGTCGGATCTGGTCTACAAGAACGAGACCGCCAAGTTCGCCCAGGTCGTCGAGGACATCGCCGAGCGCCACGCGAGCGGCCAGCCGGTGCTGGTCGGCACCGTCAGCGTGGAGAAGAGCGAGTACCTGTCGCGACTCCTCGCGAAGAAGGGCGTCAAGCACGAGGTCCTGAACGCGAAGAACCACGCGCGCGAGGCCGAGATCGTGGCACGCGCCGGACGCCTCGGCGCCGTCACCGTCGCCACCAACATGGCCGGCCGTGGAACCGACATCATGCTCGGCGGCAACGCCGAGTTCCTCGCCGTGCAGGAACTCAAGGGCAGAGGGCTCGACCCGGTCGAGACGCCCGAGGAGTACGAGGTCGCGTGGGACGAGACCTACGAGTCGATGAAGGCGATCGTGGCCGAGGAGGCCGAGAAGGTCATCGAGGCCGGCGGCCTCTACGTCCTGGGCACCGAGCGCCACGAGTCGCGTCGGATCGACAATCAGCTGCGAGGCCGTTCCGGTCGTCAGGGCGACCCGGGTGAGAGCCGCTTCTACCTGAGCCTCACCGACGACCTGATGCGTCTCTTCCAGTCGGGGGCCGCCGAGGCGATCCTGGCTCGAACCAACTTCCCCGACGACGTCCCGATCGAGTCGGGTCTCGTGTCGCGGGCCATCCGCAGCGCCCAGTCGCAGGTCGAGTCCCGCAACGCTGAGATGCGAAAGAACGTCCTCAAGTACGACGACGTCCTGAACCGTCAGCGTGAGGCGATCTACGCCGACCGTCGCCACATCCTGCAGGGCGACGACATCGCCGACCGGGTGCAGCACTTCATCGAAGACGCGATCAGCGGCGTGGTGCGGGATCACACAGGCGAGGGGCACAACGAGAGCTGGGACTTCGACGCACTCTGGACGGAGCTCAAGACGCTCTACCCGGTCAGCGTGACGATCGACGAGGTCGTGTCCGAGGCCGCCGGCCGCAAGGGCGGTATCACTGCGGACGGTCTGACCCGCGAACTGCTCTCGGACGCGAAGATCGCCTACGAGACCCGCGAAGAGTCGCTCGGAGAAGCGGCCACCCGTGAGCTCGAGCGTCGTGTCGTGCTCCAGGTGCTCGACCGTCGCTGGCGCGATCACCTCTACGAGATGGACTATCTCAAGGACGGCATCGGTCTTCGCGCGATGGCGCAGCGCGACCCGCTCATCGAGTACCAGCGCGAGGGCTACGCGATGTTCCAGTCGATGATGGGTCAGATCAAGGAGGAGTCCGTCGGGTACCTCTACAACCTCGAGGTCGAGGTCCGCCGGGCGGGCGACTCGCAGACTGCCGAGGTCGAGGCCAAGGGCCTCGCCGAGGGCGGCGGAGACCAGCGCCTCGAGTACTCAGCGGCGAACGATGCCGGCGAGGTCGAGGTCCGAGACGACCGAGGACAGGTTCAGCAGGCTGCGACCGAGAAGCTCCGTCAGGCGGCTGCCGCGCGTCAGGCGCCGGCCGAGCCGGCCGAGGCCGAGGATGCTCCGCGCGGTGCGTTCGGCCAGCGCACGGAGGCCCCCGCAGCACCTGCCGGCAACCGTGAGCAGCGCCGGGCGCAGAGCAAGAAGAAGAAGTAGCCAGGAAGTTCGATGAGGGGCCGGTCCGGATGGATCGGCCCTTCTTCGCGTCATTGTAGGCTTGCGCAATGACACCAACGCGCCACTTCGACCAGTCGTCGAAGCTCAAGAACGTCCTGTACGAGATCCGTGGAAACACGCTCGTCGAGGCGGCGCGGCTCGAGGCCGAGGGACACCGGATCCTCAAGCTCAACACGGGAAACCCCGCCATCTTCGGCTTCGAGGCACCCCACCAGATCGTGCACGACATGCTCGCAGCGCTTCCGACCGCACACGGATACAGCGACAGCAAGGGGATCATCTCGGCACGCCGCGCCGTGGTCAGCCGGTATGAGGAGATCCCCGGGTTCCCCCGGTTCGATCCCGAGGACGTCTTCCTCGGAAACGGCGTGTCCGAGCTCATCACGATGACGATGCAGGCGCTCCTCGACGAGGGCGATGAGGTGCTCATCCCGGCCCCCGACTATCCGCTGTGGACTGCCATGACGAGTCTGGCTGACGGCACTCCCGTGCATTACCTCTGCGACGAGGACAACGGCTGGCAGCCCGACCTCGAGGACATCCGATCGAAGATCACTCCTCGCACCAAAGCCCTCGTGATCATCAACCCCAACAACCCGACCGGCGTGGTCTACTCTCGCGAGGTCCTCGAGGGGATGGTTCAGATCGCGAGGGAGAACCAGCTGCTGCTGCTGTCCGATGAGATCTACGACCGCATCCTGTTCGACGGTGCGGTGCACATCCCGACAGCCACGCTCGCGCCTGATCTCCTGTGCCTGACGTTCAACGGGCTTTCGAAGACCTATCGAGTCGCCGGATTCCGGTCCGGATGGCTTGTGATCACCGGGCCGCAGGACCACGCGAAGGGGTTCCTCGAGGGGATCAACCTCCTCGCGTCCACGCGCCTCTGCCCGAACGTCCCCGCGCAGTACGCGGTGCAGGCGGCTCTCGGGGGAGTGCAGTCGATCGATGCGCTTATCGCTCCGACCGGTCGCCTGCACGAGCAGCGCGACATCGCGTGGGAGGGGCTCGAGTCGATTCCCGGTGTCTCCTGCGTCAAGCCGGTCGGTGCCCTGTACGCCTTCCCTCGTCTCGACCCGAATGTCCACGAGATCAGGGACGATGCGAAGCTGGTCTACGACCTGTTGGTCTCCGAGCACATCCTTCTCGTGCAGGGGACCGGCTTCAACTGGCCGACGCCCGACCACCTCAGGCTGGTCACGCTCCCCGAGCCTCGTGTGCTCGCAGAAGCCGTCGAGCGCCTCGGGAACTTCCTCTCGAGCTACCGCCAGTAGACGTGTGCGACGTCACCGAGGTGTACGTCTCGGCGATCCGACGCACGCCGGCGACCAGGGTCGAACGCGGGGTGAGGTCTGCCATCGGGCGGGCGTGCAGCAGAGCGGAGTCAGCGGCGCGCTGATCGAACGGCAGGAACGCGATGTCGGTGATGCCCGCGAATCTCTCGAGAGTGCGCCGGATCTGACCACGCGCGTCGATGCCCAGGGGGCCGGGTCGGACGCGGTTCACAACGACCCTGATGGGCGTGGGGGCCGTGAGTCGTCGGAGCTCGGCATGCTCCCTCACGAAGCGACTGATGCCGAGCGGGTCGGCCGACGCGACCGCGATGATCGCATCCGCCTCCTGCAGCGCTGCGACCGTGGCCGCGTGACGGCGCGGTCCGGCGAGGTCGTAGGTCGCTTCGTCGTCTGCATCGAAGGCGCTCGCCACGTCGACGACGGTCTCCTCCGCCCAGCTGCGGCAGGCGCGCAGAGTGGTCTGCAGACGACTCGCTCCGAGTTCCGGCCAGCGCCCTGGCCGATTGATGCCGCCGAGGACCTCGATCTCGCCTGCGCTCGTCGCGAGGATCGTCGCCAGCCTCGTGAGCTCGGCTGAGTCGAGTGCGCCGAGTTCTGCGCGTCGGCACGCGGCGGCGATGCCGGGCGCATCGTCGCTGAGCCCCAGAAGCAGCGCAAGCGACGGAGCGACGGTGTCGGCATCGACCAGGGCGGCGCGCCGCCCCGTCCGGCAGAGTTCGACGGCGAGTTGGATCGCGATGGTCGACCTGCCAGGGGCGCCGGAGGGGCCCCACACGACCGTGACGCGATGCGGAGGTGATGCTTCATGCCCGGTGATGCGCGGGATATCAGCGGTGAGTGCTGCCGCGACTTCCCAGCCGTTCGCATCCGCCGGAAGCGCGGTGGTGAGTCCGTAGCGTCCGAGCAGCCTGCTGTCGCTGTCGCCGAGCGGGATGATCCGCACGCCAGCCCTGTCGCACTCGGCGACGAGCTCGGATGTCAGAACGGCACGGGTGGCGACGACGATGGCCGCTTCGACGCCTTCGGGCAGAGGAAGGACTCTGTTCGGCGGCACGACGGAGACCACAGTGATCCCCTCCATCTCGAGCTCGTCGGCCAGACCTCGCGCGCGGGCTTCCGGAACAGCGACGAGGACCGAGGTCATGAGGTCGAACCGATCGGCACGACCGAGAGGACAGAGCCGCCGGTGATCGCGGCCAGCACCTCGGCGACATCCGCTCGGTCGATCACGACCTCGGCGGTCGTGCCGTCGGCCGAGAGCATCCGCTCCGCCTTCGTGACCGATGTGACGATGGCGTCGGCCACGAGGATACGAGGCGGACCCTGACTGCCGCCGTCGTCGACCGGTGGCGAATGCCAGAGCTCGATGACGCTCCCGGCGGCGACATCGGCCGGGATCCCCGTGCTGCTCTCGACGACGATCGTGGTCGTCCTGTTGGCATCGGCGCTCTCAGCGGCAGAGGTGGCCAGGAGCTCTCCTGCGAAGACCGTGCGGGACGCGACCTGGCCGGCGTGCAGCTCTTGTGGTGCCAGGTAGCGGTCCGTCACCGTGCCGAGTCCGACTTCGACCACTTGGAAGTCTTCCGAGACGAGCGTTTCACCGAGAACGATCGTGCGCGTCGCCTGAAGCACCGGCGTCGTGGTGCCCGAGGAGGAGACGACGGCCCACACACCGCCGATCGACAACGCGACGACCGCGATGCCGATCAGAAAACGGGCGTCACCCCAGACGGCGCGGCGGGAACGGACGAACTTGCTCATGTCGACATGGTCACAGAAATCGATGAGCCCGCTCGAGACTTATCCACAGCATCGGATCGGCGCTGGTGCTCCGGCACGGCTGGAGGACAATGGGAGCATGCCTCATTCCTCTCAGCCCGCGCAGGGCTTCCTCGCGCCGGCCCAGGTGGCGGAGCTGCTGAGCATCGAGGTCGACGAAGTCATCGAGCTCGTCTACGAGGGGCGTCTGCGCGGATCCAAGCTCGGCGCACCGGCCAGATGGCGCATCGAGGAGTCGAGCCTTTCGGAGTATCTCGACGAGCAGTCGGAAGAGGCCAGACGGATGGCCCTGTGGCGTCAGGCCAACGAGGCGAGCTTTCCGGAGGTCTGGGGTACATCCCGCCGTCACGGCATCTGATCGCCGACGGTCTGCACCGAGGACACCGCGGCGAACGGGATGATCTGAAAGCTGCGGACGGCCGAGGCGATCCGCGCCTCGCCCGGATCATGCAGAGCGAGGTCCAGATGATCCGCTCCCGCCCTGTCGATCGTTCCGTGCATGTCGGAGTCGTCGACGCTGACGATTCGCACCGGCACCCGCCGCCTGGCGAGATCACGCAGAACGAAGCCGAGCGACATGCGCTCGCGGAGCACAGGCGCGGAGCCGTCGTGCTCGTCCAGGCTGGAGAGCAGCAGGCCATGATCGACGGTCAGCCCGCGCACCGCGTGCAACGGAACGATCAGGGTCGACCGCGTCGTGGTCGATTCCTCGGCCTGCGCGATCGTCGCGGCGATCCAATCCGAGCCGAGCGCGTCGAGCCGGGCCCGCACACGAGTTCCGCCGGGCAGGTCGATGGTCGTCGGAGCTGCTGCGGCGCAGAGAACCCTGAGACGGCTGCGAAGCTCGAGTCGCGAGATGCGCAATCGTTCGGATTCGGCATCCAGCGCCGCGCGCTCGCTCTCCCACTCCGAGGCGAGCTGGCCTTCGAGGTCTTCGAACAGTCGATCCCAGTGCACGCGCCCCACCGTAAGCGATGTCCGGGAAGGCATGTACGAGTTATCCACATAGATCCCGAACGCGACCCGAACGGCGACTGGGCGCATGCTCTACTTGGCGCAGTCTTCCCGATGGAGAGTGCCTCAGATGATGCTTCACGAGTACTTCGCACCGCAGCCGACGCCTCGCGCCGAGCTGCCGGATCCGCATCCGCTGCTGCGGAGCCTGACACAGGGCGTGCTCGAGGTGCTCGCGGGAGTCAGAGAAGTCGATCAGCTCGCCCGCTGGTTCAATGAAGACGCGTACCGGAGCCTGGTGACGCGGGCGAACCTCTCGGCGAGGGCGCGCAGCGCGAGGGGGGTCTCGCCTGCGCGCCCGACTTTCGAGATCCTCTCGATCCGCGTGACAGAACCCGTCGACGGCAAGGTCGAAGCAGTCGTCGTCGTCGCTGGGCCGGGCCGCACCCGGGCGGTGGCGATCCGTCTCGAAGGACTCGACCGTCGCTGGCGTGCGACGTCGCTGGCCGTTCTCTGAGGCTGCGCGCTCTAGGCTGGTGGGGTGTCAACGCTCAGCGACCTCGCCAATGCCCAGGGCCGTCTTGCCGACAACGATGTCGAGTGGCTGCACCGACTCGCCGGTGACGGTCAGCTTCTCGCGGACCTCGCCTCGGCGGACATCGTGGTCTGGATCGAGACCGACGACGGATCTTTCGTCGCCGTCGCGCACGCGCGTCCGAGTGGAGCAGCCACCCTTTTCTATCGGGACATCGTCGGCGAGCGGGTGCGCCCTCAGTGGCGTACGCAGGTGCAGGGGGCGTTCGAATCCGCGGAGATCGTCGACTCGTCGTCGCCGGACTGGTTCGAAGAGACCCCGACGCGTGTTCGAGCTGTGCCGATCGTCAACGAACGTCGCGGCGGAGAGCACCAGGCCGTGGTCATCGGCGTCGTCACCCGGCACACGAACCTCGGCGAGGCCCGGACCCCGTCTCGGCAGCAGATCACGTTCGACGAGTGCGCCAACGACCTCTTCCGAATGATCGCCGACGGGAGCTTCCCGGATCCGGCGGCTCCGACCTCCCCTCGCCGCGGCGCGCCGCGCGCGTCCGACGGCCTGATCCGCATCGACGTCGACGGGATCACGACGTTCGCCAGCCCGAACGCACTCTCGGCGTTCAATCGCATGGGGTTCGATGACGAGCTCGAGGGCGAATCCCTCGCGGAGGTCACCACGAGGCTCGTGCCGCCGTCCCGACAGGTCGACGAGTCGCTGCCCGTCGTCGTGACCGGACGCGCACCGTGGCGGACCGACATCGAAGCGCGCGGTGTCACCGTGTCGCTGCGCGCGATCCCGCTCAAGGATCACGGAACCCGCATCGGCGCCATCCTGCTGTGCCGGGATGTCTCGGAGCTGCGCCACCAGGAGCAGGAGCTGATCACCAAGGACGCGACGATCCGCGAGATCCACCACCGAGTCAAGAACAATCTGCAGACTGTCGCGTCGCTGCTTCGGATCCAGGCACGACGCACGCACTCCGACGAGGCGCGCGATGCGCTGACCCAGGCGATGAGACGCGTCGATTCGATCGCCGTCGTGCACGACACGCTCGCCCAGGGCCTGACGCAGAAGGTCGACTTCGACGAGGTGTTCCATCGCGTCCTCAAGCTCGTGGCCGAGGTCGCATCGGCACCGAACACCCGCGCGCGCACACGGTCGACCGGTCGCTTCGGCGTCCTGCCGAGCGAGTATGCCACGCCGCTGGCTCTCGCTCTCACCGAGGTCGTCACGAATGCCGTGGAGCACGGTCTCGCAGGGCAAGAGGGCATGGTCACGATCGATGCGGCGCGCACCGAGGAGAATCTGCGCGTCACGGTGCATGACACCGGCAAGGGCCTGCCGGAGGGGCGGATCGGTCAGGGGCTGGGAACGCAGATCATCCGCACCCTCATCCAGGGCGAGCTCAGCGGCTCGATCGAATGGCGGGGGAGCGAAGGCGAGGGGACCGAGGTCGTCATCGACATCCCGCTTCGCTGGCTGACGAAGTAGGCGGAGGATCGGCCGCAGCGTCGAGCGGAGACACAGAAGCGGCCCGAGACATCGTCTCGGGCCGCTTCTCGATGTTCAGGAGGCGCGGCGGGCGCGAGCGGCGCGGCGCTTGAGCGCACGGCGCTCGTCTTCGGAGAGGCCTCCCCACACGCCCGAGTCCTGGCTGGACTCGAGGGCGTACTGCAGGCAGATCTCGGTCACCGTGCAGGTGGCGCAGACGGTCTTCGCCTTCTCGATCTGGTCGACGGCCGGACCGGTGTTCCCGACAGGGAAGAACAGCTCGGGGTCGACAGTCAGGCAGGCGGCCTTATCGCGCCAGTCCATGGGGGCTCCTCGGTGTGGTGTTTCAGAAATCGTCGCATTGCGACGACTCGGATTTCGGGTGCAGATCGGGTTCAGCTACCCTGTATGAGATACGGACGGATGCCCGCTTTCTGTGATGCGAGCGCGAAGCCCGCCCCACGCCGCTGTGGGAGCACATGACGCTGTCCATTCTGTTACATGAAACCGGCGAAATCAAGGGTTTCCGCCGTTCTCATTCGATTCTCAGGAGACAACTGTGCGCTCACCCGGCCTCGCTCTGGCGGCTTCCGCGGTTCTCGCGGCAGAGGGCGCCGCATTGATCGTGTTCGCCCTCATCGAGCTCGTCGGTCTCGGCGCAGGTGATGCCGCGTCGCTGCCGACGGCGCTCGCCCTCATCGTGCTGACGCTCATCGGCGCTGTCGCTCTCATCGCATTCGCCATCGGAACCAGGACGGGCCATTCGTGGGCACGCTCGGGTGGGGTCGTCTTCCAGGTGCTCGCCGTGGCGCTCGCGCTCGCCTCGCTGACGCTGCAGCCGATCGCCTGGGCGTTCACCATCGGCGTCGGGCTGCCGGCGCTGCTGTGCTTCGCGCTGCTGATCGCGAGCACGCGCGCCGAGAACGAGCGCCCGGCGGAGTGACTCTCAGGCGTCGATGCCGAGCAGCTTGCGCAGTCGGGCGACGTGCCCTGTCGCCTTGACGTTGTACTGAGCGAGGGTGATCGTTCCCTGCTCATCGAGAACGAAGGTCGAGCGGATGACTCCTTCTACAACCTTGCCGTAGTTCATCTTCTCGCCCCAGGCTCCGTATGCGGTGTGCACGGCGTGGTCCGGGTCGCTGAGAAGGGTGAAGGTGAGGCCGTCGCGCTCGCGGAATTCGGCGAGCTTCGCAGGCTCGTCACGCGAGACCCCGATCACGCGGTACCCGGCGCCCTCGAGAGAGGAGATGCTGTCGCGGAAGTCGCAGGCCTGCGTCGTGCACCCTGGCGTCATCGCGGCCGGATAGAAATAGAGCACCGTCTTCCGGCCGCGCAGATCGTCGAGTCGGACGGTCGCGCCGTCTTGGTCGAGAAGAGCGAAGTCGGGGGCAGCGGATCCGGAGTCGAGGCGCACAGTCACACGTCCAGCCTACCGACCGGGCGTCTGCTCGGCCTTGTCGGCGAACGTCTGCAGAAGCCTCTGCAGCGAGTCCAGGCGCGCTCGCCCGGTCTCGCTCAGCTCGCCGCTCTCGGCCGCTTCGATGAGTGCGCAATCCGGAGCATCCGCGAGGTGCGTGCATCCGCGCGGGCACTTCTCGGCGATCTCCGCCAGCTCGGTGAAGGCGGCGAGGATGTTCGCGGGGTTCACATGCCCGAGACCGAAGGAGCGGACGCCGGGGGTGTCGATCACCCAGCCGTTGCCCTCCGGGCTGACGTATCGCAGCGATACGGTCGACGAAGAGGTGTGCCGGCCACGTCCGGTGACCTGGTTGACGTGCCCCGTCGCGCGCAGAGCGCTGGGCACCAGAGCGTTCACGAGCGTCGACTTGCCCACACCCGAATGCCCGACGAAGACCGTGGAGTGCCCGACGAGGGCAGCACCGATCTCGTCGACGGGCATCTCGTCCTGCGCACTGGTGAAGACGCGCAGGTCGTCGAGTCCGTCGAAATGCGACAGGAAGGCGCTGGGGTCGGCCAGGTCCGTCTTCGTGACGACGAGGAGCGGGCGCACGCCGGCATCCAACGCGGCCACGAGGTAGCGGTCGACGAGGCGGGCACGCGGCTCGGGGTCGGCGGCGGCGACGACGACGAGCATCTGATCGGCGTTCGCGACGATCACCCGCTCGACCTGGTCGGTATCGTCGGCGCTGCGCCGAAGCAGGGACGTGCGATCGGCGATGCCGATGATCCGCGCCAGGGTGCCGTCTTCGCCTGAGATGTCGCCGACGACCTTGGCGTGATCACCGGTGACGATCGGGTTCCTGCGAAGCTCACGCGCCCGTGCGGCGGTGATCATGCGCTCGTCAGGCGTGTCCTCGTCGATCAGCACGGAGTAGCGACCACGGTCCACGCCGAGGACGCGGCCGATCTGAGCGTCGTCATGCGCAGGCCGTCGCTTGGTGCGAGGGCGGTTGGCCTTCGGGTTCGGGCGCGTGCGGATGCTGCTCTCGTCATAGTCCTCGAAGTCGTCGTCGAGGTCGTCGGAGTCGTCGAGCCAGCTCACGAGGATGCGCCTCGCAGCATTCGCTCCCAGAGGAGAGTGAACTCCGGAAGCGTCTTGGAGGTGGTGCCGATGTCATCGATCTCGACCCCGGGCACGCGCAGACCGATCAGGGCGCCCGTCGTCGCCATCCGATGGTCGTGGTGCGCCGCCCATCGGCCACCGTGCAGCTGTCGGGGAATGATGCGCAGGCCGTCGGAGAGCTCTTCCGCCTCGCCGCCGAGGGCGCGGATGTTGCCGACGAGCGCCGCGATGCGATCGGTCTCGTGGAGTCGGATGTGACCGATACCGCGGATCGTGGTGGGGCCGGACGCGAACGCCGCCAGTCCGACGAGCGTCGGGGTCAGCTCGCTCGCAGCCGAGAGGTCCATGTCGAGCCCGCGGATCTCGGCCCCGGTCCGGATCGTCAGCGTTCCGCTGTGACGGCCGACATGCGCACCCATGGCCTGCAGGATCTCGGGAAGCAGAGCGCCGGGCTGGGTGGAGTGCACAGGCCACCCGGGCACCGACACCGCGCCCCCCGTGACCAGTGCAGCGGCGAGGAACGGCGCCGCGTTCGAGAGATCGGGCTCGATCGCGATCTCCTTGGCGCGTGGCACGCCCGCCTCTACGAGCCACTCACCTGTGGCTGGTCGCTCGATCCGGATGCCGCGACGGCTCAGCGCCTCGATCGTCATGTCGATGTGAGGCAGGCTCGGCAGATGGTCGCCGGTGTGCACGAGGTGCAGGCCCACGTCGAAGCGCGGGGCGGCGAGCAGGAGTCCCGAGACGAACTGACTGGATGCCGAGGCGTCGATCTCGACGCGCCCGCCTCGGATGCGACCGTGGCCGCGGACGGTGAACGGCAGGGCCCACGTGCCCTCATCGTCGATGTCGACTCCGAGGTCGCGCAGCGCGCTGATGAGACCGCCCATCGGTCGGTGCAGGGCCGTCTCGTGGGCAGTGAGGTGCACGTCGCGCTGGGCGAGCCCGGCCAGCGGCGCGATGAAGCGCATCACCGTGCCGGCCTGGCCGCAGTCGATCGTCGTGCCGCCCATGAGCTTGGCCGGCGTGATCGCGAGGTCGGGCCCGAACTCTCCGTTGCCGTCGATCTCCTCGATGCCGACGCCCAGGGCGCGCAGGGCCTCGATCATGCGGCGGGAATCGTCGGAGTGCAGAGGAGCGATGAGTCTGCCGGGTCCGTCCGCGATCGCGGCGATGATGAGCTCGCGATTGGTGAGCGATTTCGAGCCGGGGATCGTCACGGTCGCATGAACGGCTCCGGTGCTGATCGGCGCGACATAGACGCCCTGGACAGGGGAGGGGGAATACCTGTTGGCGCTCATCGGTTCCCACCTTAGTAAACGCGAGTGTCCGAACGACCGAATATGGGCGCACGCCGACAAGGAGAGAGCATGCTCGCAACGCTGGAACGCGAGTCGGTGGACCTCACCCGCCTAGACTGGCCGGTGATGGATGACACGGCAACCGCAGAGACGGTCAGCGACCCTCGGCGCGAATTCGAGGAACAGGCGATCCCGTTCATGGATCAGCTCTATGCCGCGGCGATGCGCATGACGCGCAACCCGGCGGACGCTGCTGACCTCGTGCAGGAGACCTTCGTCAAGGCATACGGGTCCTGGGCGACGTTCTCGCAGGGCACGAACCTGAAGGCGTGGCTGTACCGCATCCTCACCAACACGTACATCAACATCTACCGCAAGAAGCAGCGCGAGCCGTTCCAGGGCACGATCGACGAGCTCGAGGACTGGCAGATGGGCGGTGCCGAGTCGACCACCGCGTCGCACAGCCGTTCGGCCGAGGCGGAAGCCATCGACCACATGCCCGCATCGGTCGTCAAGGACGCGTTGCAGGCCGTTCCCGAGGACTTCAGGTTGGCGGTGTACCTCGCTGATGTCGAGGGCTTCGCCTATCAGGAGATCGCGGACATCATGAAGACCCCCATCGGCACCGTGATGAGCCGCCTGCATCGAGGCAGGCGCATGCTGCGGGAGCTGCTGGCTGAGTACGCCGCGGAGCGGGGAATCTCCACGGCCGACCCGAGGAGCAAGAAATGACCGACTGCGGCTGCGACAAGGCCCGCAAGGACCTCGAGGAGTACCTCCGCAACGAGGTGTGCAACACCGAGCACACCGAGATCCGTGAGCATCTCGAGAACTGCCCGTCCTGCCGGGATGAGGCGCTGGTGGCGACGACCCTCACCGAGGTCGTGGCGCGCGCGTGCAAGGAGACGGCACCCGAAGAGCTGCGTGACCAGGTGTTCGCTCGACTGCGTGAGGTGCAGGCCGCACAGCACTGAGGCGGGACCCGGTCCGTCGCGCCTCCCATAGGGTGGAGGAATGACCGACGCGCTTACCGTCCCCGTTGATCCCGTGTCCGCTGCGCGCCTGGCCGCGAAGAATCTCGTCTACCGACTCGTCGACAACGGCTCGGATGCGGACACCGAGGCTTTCCTGCGGGCAGAGGCGCGGGGGTTCCTCGATGCCGATCCCACGCCGGAGCAGATCGCCGCAGACCGCGTACTTCTCGCGACGCGGCGCAACGTCGGCGTGTTCGAGGAGAATGCCCCTGACGGCGCCTTCCCGGTCGCCACGGTCAACTCGTGGGTGACTCCGCTGACCGTGCCCGGCGGAGAGGTGGGGATGTGGGCGATCAGCGCTGTCACGGTCTCAGGCACTCATCGTCGCCGCGGCATCGCGCGGAACCTGCTCGAAGGCGAGCTGCGTGCCGCCGCAGGCGCGGGTGTCGCTGTCGCCGGCCTCACCGTCTCTGAGGCGACGATCTACGAGCGGTACGGGTTCGCTTCCGCGATCCCCGCAGCCAAGGTGTCGATCGACGCGCCGAGGGCGGGATGGAACGGCCCGGCGACCGATGGCCGCGTCGAGTACGTCGAGCGCGAGACGCTTCAGAAGGACCTGTCCGCTCTGCATGAGCAGGCGCGAACCCAGCGTTCGGGGCAGATCGCCGGGTGGGACGCGCGCTGGGAGCGGATCGCCGGGCTGTCGGTGGGACACACCGCGCCACGAGCCGTTCGAGGCGTGCGTTACGTCGACGCCGACGGAGCAGTCCGGGGTGCGATGGCGTACACGCTCAAGGAGGTCGCGGGGAGTTTTCGCGCGGACATGGAGATCCACCACCTGACCTCGACCACGACGGATGCCCTGGCCGCGCTCTGGAGATTCGCTCTGCAGCACGACCTGGTGTCGAAGGTGGTGGTCGACCTGCGCCCGATCGACGATCCGATCACCTGGCTCGTCACCGACCAGCGAGGCGTGGACCTCACCCCTCACGATCACGGGTGGCTGCGCCTCCTCGACGTGCCCGCTGCGCTCAGCGCCCGCACGTATCGAGCGCCCCTCGATGTCGTGTTCCGAGTCGAAGACCCTCTCGGTTTCGCCGAAGGCTCGTGGCGACTGACCTCGGGTGCCGACGGTACGGCGGATGTCACACGGGTCGACGACGGCGCAGAGGCCGACGTCATTCTCGGCGTGGGGGCTCTCTCGTCGATCTACGCGGGCGGGGTCAGCGCTGTTCGGCTCCGCGCGGCTGGCCGTCTGTATGCATCGACGGAGACGGCGGCAGCGCTCGACGATGCGTTCCGCACAGCAGATGCCCCGCTCCTGGGCATCTGGTACTGAGCGCCGCCCGCCGCGACGACGGACTCTACAGAGAGGGGCTCACGGCATCGCCGTGAGCCCCTCTCCGTTTTCTCCGACAGCCGTCAGCTGATGGTGAGGGCGTCTCGCAGGAGCTTCGCCTGTTCGGCCGCGTGCACCTTCGACGAGCCGGTCGCCGGCGATGCCGACGCGGGACGCGACACCGGGCGGAAGCTGCGGTCACCGGGCACATCGGCGAATGCGAGAGCAAGGAACGGCCATGCCCCCTGGTTCTCCGGCTCTTCCTGCACCCACACCAGCTCGGCGTTCGGGTAGGAGTCGGTGATGGCCTTCAGGCCGTCGATCGGCGTCGGGTACAGCTGCTCGAGCCTGACCAGCGCGATCTCGGGGTTCGGGTTCTTGTCGAGCTCGGCCTTGAGATCCCAGTGGACCTTGCCCGAGTGCACGAGCACGCGCTTCACCGCGTTGCGGTCGAGACCGCGGTTGTCGTCGAGCACGGGCTCGAAGCGGCCCTGGGTGAAGGCCTCGACAGGGCTCGTCGCACCTCGCAGGCGCAGCATGGCCTTCGGGGTGAAGACGATGAGCGGCTTGCGCGGACGGGCGTAGGCCTGACGGCGCAGCAGGTGGAAGTACGACGCGGGCGTCGAGGGGCGCGAGACGATCATGTTGTCCTGCGCGCACATCTGCAGGAAGCGCTCGATGCGCGACGACGAGTGGTCCGGTCCCTGGCCCTCGTAGCCGTGGGGGAGGAGCAGGGTGACGCTGGACTGCTGTCCCCACTTTTGCTCGGCCGCCGAGATGTACTCGTCGATGACCGACTGGGCGCCGTTCACGAAGTCGCCGAACTGGGCTTCCCACAGCACGAGTGCCTCTGGAGCCTCGACCGAGTAGCCGTACTCGAAGCCGAGCGCGGCGTACTCGCTCAGGAGCGAGTCGTAGACGAAGAAGCGCCCCTGGGACTCTGACAGGTTCGACAGCGGCAGCCACTCCTGGCCGTTCGCGCGGTCGTGCAGTGTCGCGTGACGCTGCACGAACGTGCCGCGCCGCGAGTCCTGCCCCGCGAGCCGCACGGGCGTGCCCTCGACGAGGAGCGAACCGAAGGCGAGCAGCTCGCCGAAGCCCCAGTCGATGTTGCCGTTGCGGCTCATGTCGAGACGCTTCTCGAGCTGCTGCTGGAGCTTCGGGTGAACGGTGAAGCCCTCGGGCTTGTTCACGAACGCGTCGCCGATGAGCTGGATGACCTCGTTCGAGACTCCGGTGATCTCGGGGGCGCCGACCTGCTCGTCAGCCGGAGGCAGGTCCTGAGCGACCGGGTTGGCGCCGGTCTCTGCCGCGTGGGTCTCGGCGAACGCGATCTCCAGACGGTTCTGGAAGTCCGCCTTGGCCTCGTCGTACTCCTCTTCGGTGATGTCGCCGCGACCGACGAGCGATTCGGTGTAGAGCTTGCGCACCGATCGCTTCGCCTGGATCAGGTCGGTCATCAGCGGCTGCGTCATCGAGGGGTCGTCTCCCTCGTTGTGCCCGCGGCGTCGGTAGCAGACGAGGTCGATGACGACGTCGCGGTGGAACCGCTCGCGGTACTCGAAAGCGAGCTGCGCGACGTGGATGACGGCTTCGGGGTCGTCGCCGTTCACATGGAACACCGGCGCCTGGATCGTCTTCGCGACATCCGTCGAATACACCGAGCTGCGCGAATCGTTGGGGAGGGTGGTGAAGCCGACCTGGTTGTTGACGACGACGTGGATCGTGCCGCCGGTGCGGTATCCGCGCAGCTGAGACATCTGCAGAGTCTCGACGACCACACCTTGCCCGGCGAACGCCGCGTCGCCGTGCACCAGGATCGGCAGCCAGGCGAACGTGCCGATCGGCTTGCGGTCCTGCTTGGCGCGGACGATGCCCTCGAGGACGCCGTCGACGGTCTCGAGGTGAGACGGGTTCGCGGCGAGGTAGACGGGGAGCTCGGATCCGTCGTCGGCGACGAAGGTGCCCTCGGTGCCGAGGTGGTACTTCACATCGCCGGAGCCGCGCTGGTTGCCGGGGGTCTGCGTGCCCTCGAACTCCTGGAACACGTGGCCGTAGGTCTTGCCCGCGATGTTGGTCAGCACGTTCAGACGGCCGCGGTGCGCCATGCCGATCGCGGCGCCCTCGAGGCCGGAGGTGGCCGCACCCTGGAGGATCTCGTCGAGCAGCGGGACGAGCGACTCGCCGCCCTCGAGCGAGAATCGCTTCTGCCCGACGAACTTGGTCTGCAGGAAGGTCTCGAAGGCCTCGGCCTCGTTGAGCTTGCGGAGGACCCGCAGCTGCTCGTCATGGCCGGGCTTCTGGTACTTGACCTCGACCTTCTCCTGGAACCAGCGACGCTGCTCCGGGTCCTGGATGTGCATGTACTCGATGCCGAGCGTGCGGCAGTACGAGTCGCGCAGGACGCCGAGGATGTCACGGAGCTTCGCGACCCGTCGGCCGCCGAACCCGCCGGTGACGAACTCGCGGTCGAGGTCCCAGAAGGTGAGGCCGTGGCTCTCGATCTCGAGGTCGGGGTGCGAGCGCTGGACGTACTCGAGCGGGTCGATGTCGGCCATCAGGTGTCCGCGCACCCGGAACGAGTTGATGAGCTCCTGCACGCGGGACTGCTTGTCGACGCGCTCGGCGAGGTCGACCGCGATGTCGGGGTTCCAGCGGATCGGCGAGTACGGGATGCGGAGAGCAGCGAAGATGTCGTCGTAGAAGCCGCGCTGCCCGATCAGCAGCTCGTGCACCTTCTTGAGGAACTCGCCGGAGCCGGCGCCCTGGATGACGCGGTGGTCGTACGTGCTCGTCAGCGTGATGGTCTTGCCGATCGCGAGCTCGTTGAGCGTCTTCTCGCTCGCTCCCTGGAACTCCGCCGGGTACTCGAGCGCACCGGCGCCGATGATGCATCCCTGCCCCTTCATGAGGCGGGGGACGGAGTGCACGGTGCCGATGCCGCCGGGGTTGGTCAGCGACACGGTCGTGCCCTGGAAGTCTGCGGCCGTCAGCTTGTTGTTGCGCGCGCGCGTAACGAGGTCCTCGTATGCGACGAGGTACTCGCTGAACGTCAACGTGTCGGCGCGCTTGATGCTGGGGACCATGAGTGCGCGCGTGCCGTCCGGCTTCGGCAGGTCGATCGCGATGCCGAGGTTGACGTGCGCCGGTGCCACGACCGAGGGCTTGCCGTCGATCTCGGCGTAGAAGACGTTCTGGCTGCGGAACTCGTCGAGCGTGCGGATGAGCGCCCAGCCGATGAGGTGGGTGAAGCTGATCTTGCCGCCGCGGGTGCGCGCCATGTGGTTGTTGATGACGATGCGGTTGTCGATCATCAGCTTCGCGGGCACCGTGCGGACGCTGGTCGCGGTGGGGACGGTCAGGGACTCGTCCATGTTCGCGGCGAGGGTCTTGGGCAGACCGCGGAGCGGCGTGACCTTGTCTTCCTCGACGGGATCTGCCGACTCCGGTGCCTCGGCCTTCGCCGCGGGCTTCGGGGCCTGCGCCGGAATCGGCGCCGCGGCGGCAGGCTTGGTCGTGGTCCGCGCCACGGGCTGTGCGCCGATGACGGGGATGGGGGCTGTCACCGGATGCGCGGGCTGCTCGGCAGCGGGTGCAGGAGCCGCGGTGCCGGTCGCGGCATCCGACTGGTACTTCTCGAGGATGGGCCACCACTCCTTGTCGACGGAGTCGCGGTTCACCTTGTACTGCTCGTAGAGCTCTTCCACGAGCCAGGAATTGGCTCCGAACCCCCCGTCGCCCCCGACGCCGGTCACCTGGTTCGACACGCTCGATCGCCCTCTTTCATCGCTGAAGTCCACGTATGCACAGCAGGACGCGTGATGCGTCCGGGCCCGCACACTCTCGACTTCCAAGCCTAACGTGTTTCCTCGCGCATTCGTCGAAGGCATGCGCCCTCGACGCCGCTATCTGAGTACCGTGGGGGTATGGAGTTCTCCGGTGAGTCACCCACAGTCGATCTGACCTATTCCGACGTGTTCCTCGTGCCGCGACGATCCGCCGTCACCAGCCGTCTGCAGGTCGATCTGGCCCCGCAGGACGGCACCCCGGCCACCCTGCCGATCGTGGCCTCGAACATGAACTCCGTGACCGGCCCCCGGCTCGCGGCGGTGCTCGCGCGGCGTGGCGGACTCGGAGTGCTCCCTCAGGACATGCCGTTGCAAGGTCTCGATGCGGCGATCCGCGACGTCAAGGCGCAGCCGGTGCTGTGGGACACGCCGATCGTGCTGCCTCCCGAGGCATCGGTGTCGGACGCACTCCGGCTGATGCCTGCCACCGCAGGTCACGGCATCGTCGTGGCCACGGGCGGAGCTCCGTACGATGCCGAGCGTATTCTCGGTGTCCTGCCGGCGACGCGGCTGGCCACTGCGCTCCCGGATGCACAGCTGGGCGATCTGGTGCACGCCGGCACGCCGTCTCTCGACGCGGATGACATCGGATCAGAGCGTCATGCCTTCGACGTGATCACCGACGCGGGCGTCGACATGGTCACGATCACGCACCACGGGCACCTCGTCGGAACGCTCAGCGCGCGCAGTGCCCTGCGGTCGACGCTGTATCGCCCGGCGACGGACGGCGACGGCCGCCTCGCCGTCGCGGCGGCGGTGGGCATCAACGGAGACGTCGCGTCCAAGGCGAAGGCCCTCGCCGACGCCGGCGTCGATGTGCTCGTGGTCGACACGGCGCACGGACACCAGGAGGGGATGCTGCGCGCGCTGAGCGCCGTCGCCGCACTGAATCTCGGCATCCCGATCGTGGCCGGCAACATCGTCACCGCCGACGGCGTCAAGGACCTCGTCGAGGCCGGCGCCTCCATCCTCAAGGTCGGCGTGGGGCCGGGCGCGATGTGCACGACGCGCATGATGACGGCCGTCGGCCGCCCGCAGTTCTCCGCTGTGCTCGAGACCGCCCAGGCCGCCCGGGAGCTCGGCGCTCACGTCTGGGCGGACGGGGGAGTGCGGTATCCGCGCGACGTGGCGCTCGCGCTCGCCGCGGGCGCCGCGTCCGTGATGGTCGGCTCCTGGTTCGCGGGAACGATCGAGGCGCCGGGCGAGCTGCAGAGCGACGCCGAGGGCGACATCTACAAGGAATCCTGGGGCATGGCCTCCACCAAGGCGGTGCAGGCTCGGTTCGGCCGTCTCGATGCGTATGAGCGTGCCCGCAAGGAGCTGTTCGCAGAGGGGATCTCGTCCTCGAAGATCTACCTCGACCCGCTGCGCCCAGGACTCGAGGACCTGCTCGACATGATCACATCGGGCGTGCGCTCGTCGTTCACCTATGCCGGGGCATCGTCGGTGCCCGAGTTCCACGAACGGGCGCTCGTCGGGCTGCAGTCCGCCGCAGGATACGAAGAGGGCAAGGCCCTCCCGGTCAGCTGGTAGTCGTCCGCGCTCCGACCCACTGCGATCCCGTAGAATCGTGGACACCATGGACGACCCTCCCAGTTGTAGTACATCGCCCCATTGCCTGCCTCCCCGTCTCGGGAGGAACGACTGATGGACTACATCCTCTTGGGCGTGGGGCTTCTGCTCACCGTGGGCACCGGGCTGTTCGTCGCGAGCGAGTTCGCCCTGGTCACTCTCGACCGCGCCGATCTCGAGGCCCGTCAGTCCCGCGGCGAATCCCGCCTGTCGCTGACCATCAGCGCCCTCAAGCACACCTCGACCCATCTGTCGTCCGCTCAGCTGGGCATCACCCTGACGACGCTCCTGACCGGGTACACGATGGAGCCGGCGCTCTCCAACCTCCTCGGCCCGACCCTCGTCGCATGGAGCATCCCTGAGGCGGCCGTCGGTCCGATCGCGACGATCGTCGCCATGCTGGTCGCCACCGTGCTGTCGATGATCCTCGGGGAGCTGGTGCCCAAGAACTTCGCCCTGGCGCTGCCGCTCGCGACCGCGAAGCTCGTCATGCCGTTCCAGGTCGCGTTCACGACCGTCTTCAAGCCGGCCGTCGTGGTGCTCAACGGCAGTGCGAACGGGGTCCTGCGGAGCATGGGCATAGAGCCGAAGGAAGAGCTGTCCGGTGCGCGCAGCGCCGAGGAGCTCTCTTCTCTCGTGCGTCGCTCGGCGAGTGCCGGACTGCTCGAAGCCGACACCGCGAGCCTGCTCGATCGGACGCTGACGTTCTCCCGCCTGACGGCCGCCGACGTGATGACGGCTCGTCCGAGCATGCACGCCCTCGCGGTCGGCGACTCGGCCGACGACGTCATCCAGCTCGCCCGTCGCACGGGACACAGCCGCTTCCCCGTGTACGACGACGACCTCGACGACATCACGGGTGTCGTGCACCTGAAGGCCGCGATCTCCGTCCCGCGTGATCGACGAGGCGAGGTGCCGGTCGGCGCGCTCTCGACCGATCCGCTCCGTGTCCCGGAGACGGTGCACGTCGACGCGCTCATCTCCGAGCTCAGAGCCCGCGGATACCAGCTGGCCGTCGTGGTCGACGAGTACGGCGGCACCGCCGGTCTCGTCACGCTGGAGGACCTGGTGGAGGAGCTCGTGGGCGAGGTCTCGGACGAGCACGACCGCACGCGCGCCGGAGTCGTCCGCGGGCGAGACGGCATCACCTTCCCCGGAGAGCTGCGGCCGGACGAGTTGCGACGCAGAGCGGGAGTGGAGGTTCCGGAGGGTGACGTGTACGACACCGTGGCCGGCTACGTCATGAGCGTCCTCGAGCGCGTGCCGTCGGTGGGTGACGAGGTCGACCTCGACACGGGCAAGCTCCAGGTGGTCCGCATGGACGGTCGTCGTGTCGACCGCATCCGCTACGTCCCGAATCAGGATCTTCCCGCAGAGGTGGTCGGACGATGAACGACTGGGGAGGACTGGCCTGGCTGGTCGTGCTGCTCGTGGCGAACGCGTTCTTCGTCGGCGCCGAGTTCGCGGTGATCTCCGCGCGCCGGTCGCAGATCGAGCCCAAGGCCGACCGCGGGTCGCGCGCCGCCAAGACCGCGCTCTTCGCGATGGAGCACGCGACGCTCATGCTCGCGACCTCGCAGCTGGGCATCACGATCTGCTCGCTGCTGATCCTGAACGTCTCCGAACCCGCGATCCATCACCTGCTCGCCGTGCCGCTGCACGCGCTCGGCTGGTCGGACGGCGTCGTCGATGCCGTGTCGTTCGCGATCGCTCTGCTGATCGTGTCGTTCCTGCACGTGGTGTTCGGCGAGATGGTGCCGAAGAACCTCGCGTTCTCGGTGCCGGAGCGCGCGGTGCTCATCCTTGCGCCGCCCCTCGTGATGGTGTCGAAGATCTTCATGCCGGTGATCTGGCTGCTGAACGCGGCGGCCAACGGCGTGCTCCGGCTGTTCCGGGTCGAGCCGAAGAACGAGGCCGCATCGACGTTCACGCTCGACGAGGTCGCGACGATCGTCGATCAGTCCCGGCGAGAGGGCGTGCTCACCGACACGGCGGGCACTGTGGCGGCAGCCGTGGAGTTCACCGACAAGAAGGCTCGCGATGTGGCTGTTCCGCTCAGCGATCTCGTGACGCTTCCGCAGTCGGCGACTCCGGATGACGTCGAGAAGGCCGTCGCCCGCTACGGGTTCTCCCGCTACGTGATCGTCGACGACGAGGGAACCCCTGTCGGATACGTCCACCTCAAGGACATCCTGCGGGCGTCCGATGGACCCGGCGCTGCCGAGAAGCTGGTCGAGCCGCTGCCCTCGAAGCGCATCAACCATATGGTCCCGGTGCAGGAGGACACCGATCTGGAGGACGCTCTCGCCGTGATGCGCCGAGCAGGGCGTCACCTGGCGAAGGTGCGGGACTCCCAGGGGCGCACGACTGCCGTGCTCTTCCTCGAGGACATCCTCGAGGAGCTCGTGGGCGAGGTGCAGGACGCGACCCGTCGCATCCGCGGTCACTGACCCGCGGTCACCGAGAAGCCCCCGAGTCCATGCGGACCCGGGGGCTTCTGTGCGGGGTGGCGATCAGCGCCAGCGCGCCCGCTCGTACTGCGGCGGCCAGGTGATCTCGGCGCCGAGCTCATGGGCGGCCCTGAGCGCGAAGTGCGGGTCGCGCAGCCACTCGCGACCCGCGAAGATCGCATCGGCCGCACCGTCGGCGAGCACCTGCTCGGCCTGTTCGGCGGCGGTGATCAGTCCGACCGCCGACACGGGGATGCGTCCGCCCTGGCGCACGTTCTCGGCCAGCGGCACCTGGTATCCGGGGAACACGCTGATCTGCTGGTGCGCCACGAGCCCGCCGCTGGAGACATCGATGAGGTCGGCTCCGTGCTCGGTCGCCCAGCCGCTCACGATCGCCGCCTCGTCGGGGGTGAATCCGCCCTCGGCATGATCGGTCGCCGAGATGCGCACGAAGACGGGCACCCCGTCTCCGGCGACCTCGCGGATCGCGCCCACCACCCGGAGGAGCAGTCGAGCGCGGTTCTCGAGAGAGCCGCCGTACTCGTCGTCTCGCAGATTCGAGAGCGGAGAGAGGAACTGGTGCAGCAGGTATCCGTGCGCACCGTGCACCTCGAGCACGTCGAAGCCGGCGTCGAGGGCACGGCGGGTCGCGCTCGCGAACCCTTCGACGACGGCGTCGATGCCGTCCTGGTCGAGCGCCGCAGGCTCCGCGAAGCCATCGAAGGCGATGTCGGAGGGCGCGGTGGTCGTCCATCCGCCGTCCGCCGCCGGTACCGATCCGCGCGCGTCGGCCCAGGGCCACCAGGTCGACGCCTTGCGGCCGGCGTGCGCGAGCTGGATGCCCGCGACCGCGCCACGTGCATGGATCGCCTCGACGACCGGCACCCACGCGTCGCGCTGCTCGTCGTTCCAGAGGCCGGCATCCCGTGGTGAGATGCGGCCCTCGGGGACGACGGCTGTCGCCTCGGCGACGATCAGACCGGCTCCGCCGGAGGCGAACTGGGCGAGGTGGGTGTGGTGCCATTCCTGGACGACGCCGTCGATCGCGCTGTACATGCACATGGGAGACACCCAGAGCCGGTTGCGGAACGTGACGGAACGGATGCTCAGCGGGGAGAAGAGAATGCTCACCCCTCGACGCTACCGGCCGGGTGGGGCGGTGCGGGCCGCCGCACTAACGTGGAGTCATGCCCGACGCACGTGACTGGTCCCGCGAAGACACCGCACGCTTCCTGCGCGTGCCAGGCGCGGATGACGACAAGTACTCCCGGGGCGTCGTCGGCCTGCGCACCGGATCGTCCGCCTATCCGGGTGCCGCGGTGCTCGGTGTCGAGGCGGCGTGGCGCGCCGGGGCGGGCTTCGTGCGCTACGTCGGCGACGGCCGAGCCGCGGATGCCGTGATCGCACGACGCCCCGAGACCGTGGTCAGCCCGAGCATCGCGGGTGCACGCGTCGGCGCCTGGGTGATCGGATCAGGGACGGATGCCGCGAGCAGGAGCCCCGAGACGGAGCGCGAGCTGCGCGACCTGCTCGACGGGCAGGTGCCGGTGGTCGTCGACGCGGGGGCGCTCGACCTGGCGCGAGGGAGTCGTGCCCCGCGCGTGCTGACGCCGCACGGCCGTGAGTTCGAGCGCCTGCAGGATCAGCTCGGATACGGCACCCGTGACGACCGCGCCGACGCCGTCGCCCGGGTGGCGCACGACCTCGGCACCGTCGTGCTGCTCAAGGGCGCACAGACGCTGATCGCGGATTCGGACGGACTGCTGATCCGGGTGGAGGCGGGCACCGGCTGGCTTGCGACTGCGGGCACCGGTGATGTCCTGGGCGGCGTGCTCGGGGCGCTCCTCGCCGCGAACGCCGACGCACCGCTGGCTGAGGTCGCAGCCGCGGCCGCGTGGTTGCATGGTCATGCCGGTGTCCTCGCGGCTGGTACGGGCGCGGATGGCCGCGCGACGGGACATCCGATCGTGGCGCTCGATGTCGCAGAGGCGCTGCCTCGCGCATTCTCGGACGTCGTCGCGTGAGTCGCACCGTCTCGATGCGTCTCGTCACGCTGTGGAGCGCGTTCGGACTCGTGCACCTCTTCACGGCGGTCGCCGGCTGGCTGTATCCGAGCCAGCCGATGGGCGACGTGGTGCTCGTGTACGAACCGTGGTCGTCGGCGGCGCTGTCGGGCGGGGCCATCGTCGGAGTCACCGAGACGTGGGTCTATCCGCAGCTCGCGCTCGTGCCCATGCTGCTCGCGAAGATCCTGTCGACACCGCTCATCGCGGTGATGGGGGCCTCCGGGGCGTATCTGATCGCGTGGGCGGTGCTCGTCACGGTGCTCGATGCGATCGCCTTCGCGGTGCTCGTCGGGCGTTCGCCGTCGCAGCCTCGGCGGATGGCCGCCTGGTTCTGGATCACCGCCCTGCTTCTGCTGGGACCGATCGCGATGTACCGCATCGACGCGATCACGGTGCCGCTCGCGGTGATCGGCGGACTCTGGCTGGTTCGCCGCCCCGCTGCCGCGGCAGCGCTGCTGGCGATCGGCGCCTGGATCAAGATCTGGCCGGGCGCGCTGCTGGTCGCAGCCGTCGTGGCAGCCCGAAGCCGGATGCGCGTTCTGCTCACCGCCGCAGCCGTATCGGCAGCCGTCGTCGTCGTTCTGGTCGCCTTCGGAGCCGATGCCGAGATCTTCGGATTCCTGACAGAGCAGACCGGCCGCGGTCTGCAGATCGAGGCAGTGGCCGCGACCCCGTTCCTGTGGCTCGCGATCGCCGGGGCCGCCCGCATCGAGTACAGCTTCGACATCCTGACCTTCCAGATCAGCGCGCAGGGCGCGGATGCCGTGAGTGCTGTGCTCACACCCCTGATGGCTGTCTTCGTCGTCCTGATCACCGTCATCGGCGCGCTGAAGGCATCACGCGGGGCATCCTTCGCACGGCTGTTCCCTCCGCTCGCGTTGAGTCTCGTGACGACCCTGATCGTCGCGAACAAGGTCGGCTCTCCGCAGTTCCAGACGTGGCTGATCGCTCCGGCCGTCCTCTGGCTCGTTCTCGACCGCACGCGAGCGGCCGCGCCTGCGCTGCTCGTGCTCGCGCTGTGCGCGCTCACCTGCCTGATCTATCCGCTGAGCTACGACGCGCTGCTGCGTGCAGAGACGCTGCCCGTCGCCATCCTGACTCTGCGCAACATCGTGCTCGTCGTGCTCCTCGCCGTCGGCATCCGCGCCCTCGTCCGCGTGCCCGCCCATCGTTCGTCCACCACCCGGGAGTGAAACCATGCTGATCGCCTTCTCCGTCGCACCGAGCGGCGTCCCCTCCGACGGCGCCGAGCGCTCCGACGCGTCGGTCCACGATGCGGTCGCCGCCGCCGTCCGCGTCGTTCGGGAGTCGGGCCTGCCGCACCGCACGACCAGCATGTTCACCGAGATCGAGGGCCCGGACTGGGACTCGGTGATGGATGTCGTCAAGCGCGCCACCGAAGCCGTGATGCCCTTCGGCTCGCGGGTGTCGCTCGTGCTCAAGGCCGATATCCGCCCCGGCTACACCGGAGAGCTCGACGCGAAGATCGAGCGGCTCGAGGCGGCGATCGACGACGCGGACACCCCGTAGACTCGACGGGTGAATCCCTCGACTGAATCGAGGGGTGCGGCGAAGTGGGCGCTCCTCTCCCTCGCCATAGGCAGCTTCGGCATCGGCATGACCGAATTCGTCGTCATGGGCCTGCTGCCCAACATCGCCGACGAGCTGCTGCCCACGCTGTGGGCCTCCAGCCCTGAAGACGCGCTGAGCCAGGCAGGGTGGCTGATCTCGCTCTACGCGCTCGGCGTGGTCGTCGGTGCTCCGACGATCGCCGGGTTCGTCGCCCGCTACCCCCGGCACCGGGTCATGATCGGCCTGGCGCTGGCGCTGACCGTGTTCAACGCGCTCACGGTGTTCCTGCCGACCTTCGAACTCGTGGGTGCGTCTCGGTTCCTCGCCGGTCTGCCGCACGGTGCCTACTTCGGCATCGGCGCCCTGGTCGCGGCGGACGTCATGGGGCCGGGCAACCGCGCCAAGGGCGTCGCCTTCATCCTCACAGGTCTGACCGTGGCGAACGTGGTGGGAGTGCCGCTGGGAACCTTCCTCGGTCAGCTCTGGGGATGGCGGGCGGCCTTCGCGGTCGTGACGCTCGTCTTCGCCCTGGCGACGGTGTGCATCGCGTTCTTCGTGCCCGCACATCCCGGCTCGCCCGGGCGGACCATGCGCGAGGAGCTCGGCGTCTTCCGCATTCCCCAGGTCTGGTTCACCCTCGGTGTCGGCGCGATCGGCTTCGGCGGCTTCTTCGCGGTCTACAGCTACATCGCGCCGCTGGTGACCGAGGTGGCCGGCTCGCCCGAGTGGGCGGTGCCGATCGTGTTGGTGCTGATGGGGCTCGGGATGACAGCGGGCAACCTCGTCGGCGGACATCTCGCGGACATCGACCTGCGACGCACGCTGCTCTTCGGACTTGCCGCGATGGCTGTGGTCTTCGCCCTCCTCGCCGTGCTCGCATTCTGGATCGTCACCCTCGCGCTGCTCGTGTTCGTGGTCGGCTTCGTGTCTTCGGTGCTGAGCCCGACGATCCAGACCCGGCTGATGGATGTCGCCGGAGACAACCAGTCGATCGCCGCCGCGATGAACCACTCTGCGCTGAACATCGGCAACAGCCTCGGCGCATTCCTCGGCGGCGTGGTGATCGCCGCCGGATGGCGCTTCGTCGCGCCGTCCTGGACGGGTGCGGCGCTCGCGGTCGCCGGCCTCCTGATCGCCCTGCTGTCGTATCGCTCAGAGGCGCGCAGACCGGTGCTCACGGCGGCGTGAGCGGTGCTCCGCCTCGTAGAGTGAGGCTGTGACCGACCTCGACGATCTGCCCGTCGCCGGGACAGCCGTGCTGCTGCGTCCGACGCCCGAGGGCTTCGCCGTGCTGCTGATGCGTCGGCCCGATCGCGGCTCGTTCGCGGGGGCCTGGGTGTTCCCCGGCGGCAAGGTGGAGCCGTCCGACCGCCGAGAGGGGGCGGATGAGAGTGACGATGCGCGCAGGGCGGCGGTTCGCGAGACAGCCGAGGAGGTCGGCCTGATCATCAGCGATCCCGTGCTGCTGTCGCGCTGGCATCCGCCGGTCGAGGCGCCCATTCGCATCCGGACCTGGTTCTTCCTGGCCTCAGCGCCTGACGACGAACCGCGGTTCTCGGTCGACGAAGTCGTCGACGTGGTGTGGCTGAGCCCGGCAGAAGCCCTGTCGCGACACGCGACGGGGGAGTGGACGCTCTTCCCTCCGACCTGGGTCACCCTGCACCAGCTCGGCCGATTCTCCTCGGTCGATGCTGTGCTCGCCTCCGGAGGGGTGGCGCAGCATTTCTCGACCCGTGTGGTCGAGACGCCGCAGGGCAGGGACTTCGAGTGGGACGGTGTGCGGCTGCGCACCGGTTCGCTGCCGTGGACGATCGACGAGAGCTAGCTCGCGAGCAGCCGTCGGAGATTGCTGCCGACCGCCTCTGTCTCGATGAGGAATCCATCGTGACCGAAGTCGCTGGTCAGCACCACCGCTTCGGGGCCGTCGAGGGTGTTCGGGATGCTGCGGGCGATGCGGTGCTGGCCATCGACGGGGAAGAGCCGGTCGCTGTCGATCCCCAGCACGAGTGTCGTGGCGGTCACGGCGCGCAGCGCCTCTTCGACGCCACCGCGGTCACGGCCGACGTCGTGCGAGTTCATGGCCTCGACGAGGGTGATGTAGCTGTTCGCGTCGAAACGGCGGGTGAACTTGTTGCCGTGGAAGTCGAGGTACGACTCGACGGCGAAGCGACCGCCGTGACCGAGAGGAGACACCCCGGACTGCCACGAACGCTGGAACCGCTGGTTGAGCTCGATCGGGCTGCGGTAGTTCAGCAGCGCCATGCGTCGGGCGAGCGCCAGGCCGCGGTGCGGACCGTCGCCGTCGGCCAGGTCGTAGTACTCGCCGCCTTGGAACCTCGGGTCCATGCGGATGGTCTCGAGCTGCACCGTGTTCAGGGCGATCTGATCGGCAGTGGTGACGGGCGGGGAGGAGAGCACTGCGAGGCGGGCGACGCGCTCAGGGTGCGTGACGGCCCATTCGAGGGCGTGCATCCCGCCCATGGATCCGCCGATCACGGCGGCCCAGGTGTCGATCCCGAGGGAATCTGCGAGGCGCACCTGGGCTGCGACCTGGTCGCGGATGGTCAGATAGGGGAAGCGGGAGGCCCACTCGTATCCGGAGGGCGCGATGCTGGCGGGTCCCGTGGAGCCCTGGCAGCCGCCGAGCATGTTCGGCGCGATGACGAACCACCGGTCGGTGTCGAGCGGCCCCCCGGGCCCGGTCACGTCCTCCCACCAGCCTGCGGTCGGGTGCCCCGCTCCGGCGCCGCCGCGCACGTGGCTGTCGCCGGTGAGCGCGTGGAGCACCAGGATCGCGTTGTCGCGGGCGTCGTTCAGCTCGCCCCACGTCTCGAACGCGAGACGGATGCCGGGGAGCTCAGCGCCGCTCTCTGTCGCGAAGGCGCCGAACGAGGCGAAGCTGCGTCCGCCCGCCGGGTCTCCGTCGCGCCACGCGCCGGTCGCCGGTGGTCGTGCGCGAAGCAGACGCACGTCGGCCTCCGTCACGGGCGCCGAGGGCACCGTGTCTTCAGAGGTCGTCTGCCAGTCCATGCTCCCATTCTCGCCTGGCACGCGACTCGTCGGACGCACGTTACGCACCCGGGTGTGCCGCCGGCGGATCCGCCATGCGCGGCCTCAGAGGCCGAGCGTCGTCACGGTCGCCAGGTGGTCGCTGCTGCCGGCCCGCATCGTCGTGGAGCCGAGCACGGCCAGGCCGCGCACGAAGACGTGGTCGATCCTGGCGAGCGGCAGAGCGGCAGGCCAGGTGAACCCGAGGGTGCCGTCGGTCGGTCGGACCCAGTCGAGCTGCGACCGCGCGGCAGCCAGGGCCGGGTCGGCGGAGGCGGCGTTGAAGTCGCCCACGACGACGATCGACTCGGCGCTGTCTGCAGCGACGGCATCGGCGATGCCGGACAGCATCGCGTCTCGGTCGTCCTGCACTCCTGGCCGCACGGAGGCCGCATGCATGACGTACACGGCGACGTCCGCATCCGGCGCGCTCACCACCACGCGCAGCGCGCGTTTCCAGTCAAGACCGAGCGACAGCGCCTGAGCGTCGGCGATGGGGAGGCGGCTCCAGACCGCGACCGTGCCGATCGCGTAGGAGTGCGGGTAGTCGGCGGCGAGCGTGTCACGGGCGGCGGCGAGGCTGTCGGCGTCGAGCTCCGTCAGCGCGATGACGTCGGCACCGGAGGCGGCGAGGTCTGCTGCGGATTCCGCTGCGCCGCCGGAGTGCGCGCGCACGTTCTGGCTGACGATCTCGACGGTGGACGTCCCGTCGGGGGCACCCGATGCGAAACCTGGGGTGGAGGGGGCGATCGCCAGCACCCAGACGAGGATGGGCACGAGCAGCACCAGGATGACGCGGCGGGCGCGGATCAGTGCGATCGCCGACAGGACTCCGAGCGCGAGGCCGCACCAGGGAAGGAGCGCGGCGGCCGCGGTTCCCACGACTCCGGGGATCCAGACGCCCACGATCATGATCAGCACCACGAGACCTGTGACGGCGATGACGCGCCCCGCGCGCGCGTTCGAGCGTCGGTGTGTCGGTGAATTCGTCGTGGCGGTGATCGTGGGCTCCTCGGGCAGGCTTCCCATTGTCGACGGAGCTGTCTGTGCACGGGCCGTGCATGCCCCGAACGAGCAGATGCCCCGAGCCGAAGCCCAGGGCACCTGCAGTGTCGACGGAGGGTCAGGCCCGAGCGGCCTCCGACACACGGCGAGCCGCGCCGAGCGCCTCGTCGAGGTCGGCCTTGAGGTCGTCGATGTTCTCGATGCCGACCGACAGGCGCACGAGGCCGGGCGTGACGCCGGCGGTGAGCTGCTGCTCGGGAGTGAGCTGTGCGTGCGTGGTCGACGCCGGGTGGATCACGAGCGAGCGCACGTCGCCGATGTTCGCGAGGTGGCTGAAGAGCGACAGGCTGTTCACGAACTCGCGACCGGCCTCGACGCCGCCCTTGAGCTCGAAGGACAGCACCGCTCCGACGCCTTTGGGGGCGTAGTGGTTCGCCTTGGCATACCAGGGGGAAGAGGGCAGGCCCGAGTAGTTGACCGACGCGACGTCGTCGCGGCCGTCGAGCCACTCGGCGATCTCCTGGGCGTTCTGCACGTGGCGCTCGATGCGCAGCGAGAGGGTCTCGATGCCCTGGATGAGGTTCCAGGCGCTCTGCGGTGCGATGGCCGAGCCGAGGTCGCGGAGCAGCTGCACGCGGGCCTTGATGATGTAGGCGAGCGGGTCGCCGACGGCAGCGGTGTAGCTGGCGCCGTGGTACGAGGGGTCGGGCACGGTGAGCCCGGGGAACTTCTCGACGTTCTTCGACCACTCGAAGGTGCCGCCGTCGATGATCGCGCCGCCGATGGTGGTGCCGTGGCCGCCGAGGAACTTCGTCACGGAGTGCACGACGATGTCGGCGCCGTGCTCGAACGGGCGGATCAGGTACGGGGTCGCGATCGTGTTGTCCACGATCAGCGGCACGCCGCCCTCGTGCGCCACGTCTGCGACGGTGCGGATGTCGAGGATGTTGATCTGCGGGTTGCCGATGGTCTCCGCGAAGAACAGCTTGGTGTTCGGGCGGATGGCGCGGCGCCACTCCTCGGGGTCGTCCTGGTTCTCGACGAACGTGACCTCGATGCCGAGCTTCGCGAGCGTGTACTTGAACAGGTTGTAGGTGCCGCCGTAGATCGAGCTCGACGACACGATGTGGTCGCCGGCTTCGGCGATGTTGAGCACGGCGAACGTCGATGCAGCCTGACCGCTGGCGAGGACGAGGGCGCCGGTGCCCCCCTCGAGTGCCGCGAGGCGCTGCTCCAGGACGTCCTGGGTCGGGTTCTGGATGCGGGTGTAGATGTTGCCGAACTCGGCCAGAGCGAACAGGTTCGCCGCGTGGTCGGCACTGTCGAACACGTAGGACGTGGTCTGGTAGATGGGCGTTGCGCGGGCCTTGGTCACCGGGTCGGGAGCGGCTCCGGAGTGGATCTGCTTCGTCTCGAAACGCCAGGTCTCGGGTGCGGACATGTGTTCCCCCTGGAACTGTTGGAAGGTCGGTTCGACTGATGTCGTTGATGCGACAGTACGGAATGTCGGAGGCTGTCAACAGCGGGTGGGAAATGTGACGTAATGAAGTCGGGCCGAACCCGCGGGCCGACGAGCCGGGGGATCAGGCCTGACCGAGCAGTCGCCCCGCCCACATGCGCGCGATCACGAACGGTTCGGCGAACGTCGTCATCCCGACCGTCACGATCGCACCCTCGTACAGCAGCATCATCGCCTGCGCCATCGCACGGGGATCGGCCATTCCCGCTTCGGCGCAGAGCTCCTCGAACACGTCGAGCAGCCAGGCCTTCTGACGTGACACCTCGGGGAACACAGGGTGGTCGTCGTTGCCGTCTCCGATCTCCGCGCGCGCGTTGATCGCGCTGCATCCCTTCGGGCTGTTCTCGTCGGACCAGGTGATGGCGGCGTCGAAGATCGCGAGCACCCGATCAGGGCCGGGCTCGGGAACGCGGGAGAGGTGGGCGGCCACGTGCTCCCGCCACCGAGCGTCGCGGTGCTGGAGGTAGGAGACGACGAGCGCCTCCTTCGATCCGAAGCGGTCGTAGAGCGTCTTCTTCGTGACTCCGGCCGCCTCGGCGATCGTGTCCACTCCGACCGCATGGATGCCGCGTTCGTAGAAGAGCCGCGAGGCGGCGTCGAGAACGCGCTGCCCTCCGGGGGTGAGCGGGGCGAGCTCGGGAACGGGCTGCGTCATGTAGTTGACTATACCAGTCTGTATAGTCGACACATGAGTAAACAGATCGGTCTACTTCGTTCGGTGGTCACTGTCGCCGCCGCCGTGGCCTTCATCGTGACCTGGAGTTCGGGATTCATCATTCCTGCGTACGCCACGGTGGACGTGTCGCCGCTCACGCTCCTCGTGTGGCGGTTCGTGCCGCTGGCCGTCCTTCTCCTCGCCGTGCTCCGTCTCTCGGGCGCAGCGAAGGGGCTGCACATTCGCGACGTGCGCACGCAGGCCACGATCGGACTCTTCGCGCAGTTCGGATACTGTGTCGCGGTCTACGGCGCCGTGGCGGCCGGCATCGCCACAGGCACGGTGGCGCTGATCGACGCGGTGCAGCCACTCGTCGTGGCCGTCCTCGTCGGACCAGTGCTCGGTCTGCGAGTGCGAGGTGCGCAATGGGCAGGGCTCGTGATCGGAGCGGTCGGCGTGCTCCTCGTGGTGCGTTCTCAGTTCGGGTCCTCCGAGGCGCCTGCGATGGCGTATCTGCTGCCGGCCGTGGCGATGGTCTGCCTCATCATCGGCACCCTGCTGCAGCGGAAGTCGGCGGTGAAGAGCGGCGTGCTCCTCACCCTGACCATCCATGTGACGGTGACCGCGGTGCTGCTGCTCGTCATCGCGGTGGTGACCGGAACCCTGCTCCCGCCGGCGTCGGCCTCGTTCTGGCTCGCTGTCGCGCTCACCGCGGTGTTCCCGACACTCGCCGCCTACGGCCTGTACTGGTGGTTGCTGCGGCGGGTGGGGATCACGGCGTTGCAGGCTCTGCTCTTCCTGATCGCCCCGGCGACGTCACTCGCCGGCAGCATCCTGCTGGGAGAGCCGATGACGGTCGTCACGGTCGCAGGGTTCATCCTGTGCGGGATCGGTGTCGCGGTGGTGCTCACAAGCGAGGCGAGATCGCCCAAGACGACCGCATCGTCGGCCCGAAAGCGCGACGTGGCGGTGCGCGAGGCGAGATAGTGGCCGGAACATCGTACGGTGGAGGCATGGTGAACAGGCGTGCAGTCGTGACAGGTGCGAGCTCGGGTATCGGACAGGCCACGGTGCGTGCGCTGCGCGCGCGCGGCTGGGGAGTCGTCGGAGTCGCACGACGTGCGTCCCGGTTGGCGGCGCTCTCGGCGGAGACGGGTGCCTCGACGATCGCGTGCGACCTGACCGACCCGGATGCCGTGGCAGCGCTGGTCACGGAGCTCGAGGCCTCGGGGCCCGTGCATGCGCTCGTGCAGGTCGCCGGCGGAGCACGGGGGACGGACCGCGTCGAGAACGCCTCGATCGACGACTGGCAGTGGATGTACGACGCCAACGTGCTCTCGAGCCAGCGTCTGGTCGCCGGTCTCCTGCCCCTGCTGAGGCGGGCGGCCGCGGCGGACGGGCACGCCGACACCGTGTTCGTGACGTCGACGGCCGCACAGGTGGCCTACCCCGGCGGAGGCGGCTACAACGCGGCCAAGGCCGCGCAGGCGATGCTGGTGCACGCGCTCCGACTCGAGCTGAACGGCGAGCCGATCCGAGTCGCCGAGATCGCCCCCGGCATGGTGCACACCGAGGAGTTCACGCTCAACCGGCTGGGCGGCGACTCGGTCGCCGCGGAGGCCGTGTACTCGGGCGTCGAGGCGCCGCTGCAGGCGGAAGACGTCGCCGACGTGATCGCCTACGCGCTGGATGCCCCCGGCCACGTGAACCTCGACCTCATCACGATGCGACCCGTCGCGCAGTCCGCGAATCATCTGCTCGCCCGCGGACCGCTGCGCGTGCGACCGATCGACTGAACGATGACTGCGCGAACTCTTGCCGAGCTCGCCGATGACGGACTCATCGATCCGGGGTGGGCCGACGCACTGGCGCCGGCTCAGCAGACGATCACCGCTCTCGGCGAGCGACTGCGCGACGAGCAGGCTGCGGGGCGGGGCTATCTTCCCGCGGGGGATCATGTGCTCCGTGCGTTCGAGCGCCCGCTCTCGGACGTCAAGGTGCTCATCACCGGTCAGGACCCCTATCCGACTCCCGGGCATCCGATCGGCCTGTCTTTCGCGGTCGACCGAGACGTGCGCCCCCTGCCACGCAGTCTCGGCAACATCTACGCCGAGCTCGAGAGCGACCTCGGCATCCCTCCGGCGCCGCACGGGGACCTGACCGCGTGGAGCGACCAGGGGGTGCTGCTGCTGAACCGCGTGCTGACGGTGCGTCCTGGCGAGGCCGGATCCCATCGCCGCTGGGGGTGGGAGCAGGTCACCGAGCTCGCGATCCGCGCTCTCGTCGCCCGTGACCGGCCGCTCGTCGCGATCCTCTGGGGAAAGGACGCCGCGAACCTCCAGCCGCTGCTCGGCGACACCCCTGTGATCGTGTCAGCGCACCCGTCGCCGCTGTCCGCCCGTCGGGGGTTCTTCGGCTCCCGCCCGTTCTCCCGCGCGAACGCGCTGCTCGAAGGGCTCGGTGCGAGCCCGGTCGACTGGCGCATCGGCGGCGAGCCCCCTCTAAGCTGATCGCATGCAGTTCGAGCCCGGTGATCGCCGCCGTGTGCTGCCGCGCCATCTGCGCCCGCAGCCGGAACCCGAGGTGTTCTCGTACTCGATCCGCCCCGCACGGTCGGGCGATCTGCCGTACGTGCGCGAGATCTACAACCATTTCGTCAGCAACTCGGTCGTCACCCTCGATGAACGGCGCAGCAGCATCCCCTATTGGCGGGAGAAGTTCGCGCTGCTGAGCAAGCTGGGCCTGCCCTTCCTGGTGGCGGTCTCGCCGGCGGGAGTCGTGATCGGATACGCGCTGGCGCAGCCGTGGGCGGGCAAGAACGCCTATCGGTACACCGTCGAGGACTCGATCTACCTCGGACCGGGGGCCGGCGGCAAAGGACTCGGGGTCGCACTGCTGCAGGCGCTCATCGACGCATGCGAGCAGCTCGGCATCCGCGAGATGGTGGCCGTGATCAGCGACACCAAGGCAGACGCATCGATACGTCTGCACGCGAAGCTCGGATTCGTCGAAGCCGGGCGCATGGGTCGAGTCGGACACAAGTTCGGCCGCGACCTCGGCACCGTCTACATGCGACGCGCCCTGCGCCCGAGCCGTCGACGGAAGTTCTTCAGCTTGAGCTCCGGGCGCTGAGAATCGCGCTCATGCCGGGGGAGCGGGGATGACCGGGATCGCCGCGAGCAGCGTCTTCGTGTAGTCCTGCGTCGGACGCAGCAGCACGTCTGCGGTGGTTCCTCGCTCGACGACGCTCCCGTCCTTCATCACGACGACGGCGTCGCAGAGGTTCTGCACCACGCCGATGTCGTGCGACACCAGGACGAGCGTGAGGTCGGCGGTGCGTCGCAGCTCGATCAGGAGCTCGAGGATCTGAGCGCGGACGGTCACATCGAGCGCCGACAGCGGCTCGTCGCCGACGAGGATGCGCGGACGGTGGACGATGGCCCTGGCCAACGCGATGCGCTGCCGCTGCCCGCCCGAGAACTCGTGCGGGTATCGATCGCCCATCTCGGGCTCCAGACCCACCTGCTCGAGCACTTCGCGCACCCTGGCTCGGTGATCTTCGTCGATGCCGAGCGCCCACAGCGGCTCGCGGACGATCTGCGCCGCGGTCATCCTCGGGTCCAGCGATGCGTAGGGGTCCTGGAACACGAGACCGGTCTGACGGCGCAGCCAGTGCAGGGACCGCGCGGATGCCGTGGCATCCACCGCTCTCCCGTCGACCGTGACGGTGCCGGACGTCGGGCGGTCGAGACCGAGGAGCAGCCTGACGAGGGTGGACTTGCCCGATCCGGATTCGCCGATGATGCCGACGGACGATCCCTCGACGATGTCGAGATCGGTCGGCGCCAGCGCGGTCTGGCGCCGGGTGCGCTCGAACGTCGAACGCTTCGGGATCACGAAGTCGCGCCGCAGCGACCGCGCCTCGATGAGACTCATCGCGCACCTCCTTCAGGACGCCAGAGCGTCGCGGTGGCGTCGCGGAGGAGCCCCTGTGTGATCGGCGACGCCGGGGCGGTGAGGAGCGTGCTCACGGGGGCAGCCTCGACGACCCGACCGTCTTCGAGGACGACGCCACGGGTCGCGACCTGCGCCAGCACCGCCAGGTCGTGCGTGATGAACATGAGGGACATGCCCTGTTCCTCGACGAGGTTCAACAGCAGCGACAGGATCTCGGCCTGGATGGTGACGTCGAGAGCGGTCGTCGGCTCATCGGCGATGAGCAGGCGTGGCCGGCATGCGAGCGCGATCGCGATCGCGACACGCTGCCGCTGACCGCCGGACAGCTGATGCGGATAGCGATCGACGATCGATGCGGGATCGGGCAGCCGCACGCGCGCAGCCTCCTGGATCGCACGCTCGCGGGCTTCCCGCCGACCGATGCCCTCATGGATGCGGATCGACTCGGCGATCTGCCTGCCGATCGTGCGGATCGGGTTCAGGGCGGTGCGGGGCTCCTGGAACACGATCCCGATCTCGTCTCCGCGCAGTCTCGCGAGCTCGCGGTCGGGGAGTCCGATCAGCTCTGTGCCGTTCCAGCGGATGCTGCCGCTCGCGACCGCACCCTCGGGGAGCAGACCGAGCACCGCGAGGGCGGTGAGCGACTTACCGGAGCCGGACTCACCGATCAGGCCGAGACGGGATCCGTCCGGCACCTCGAACGAGATGCCGTCGACGACGGGGCGTCCGTCGATGCGGACGACGAGGTCCGTCACCTCGAGGGTCATGCGATCACCGCCGGTGTGTGGATCTCGGCCGCGCGGTGACGCAGCGTGGGGTCGGTGGCCTCGCGCAGGCCGTCACCGAGGAGGTTGAGCGCCAGCACGGTGATCGTGATCGCGAGCCCCGGCCAGATGACCGAGAGCGGATGCACGCCGATGTAGCGCTGCAGGTCGGCGAGCAGGAGTCCCCAGCTCGGCTCCGTGACCGAGGCGCCGAAACCGAGGTACGACAGGCCGGCCTCGGCGAGCACCGCGACCGCCATCGACCACGAGAGCTGCACGATGAACACGGGGGCGACGTTCGGAAGAAGGTGGCGAGCGAGGCTCTGTCCGGTCGTGAGGCCGGACGCCCGAGCGGCGAGGACGAAGTCGCTCTGCTGCACGCGGCGCAGCTCGGGCCTCGTGACGCGGGCGATGTTGACGCCGAAGCCGATGCCGACCGACCAGATCACCACCCACAGCGAGCCGCCCCAGACCGACGAGATCATCATGGCGATCAGCAGCACGGGGAAGGCGATCAGGATGTCGACGAGCACTGCCACCGTCTCTCGCAGCCAGCGGGCGGTGAGCGCTCCGAGCGCGGCCAGGGAGATGCCGACCAAGGTCGCGATGACGCCGGCGCCGATGCTGACGAAGACCGTCGTGCGAGCACCTGCCATGAGCAGGCTGAGGATGTCACGGCCCGTGTCGTCGGTGCCGAGCAGATGAGGCCAGCTCGGGACCGACCAGCGAGCGCGCAGGTCGGACTCCTGGGGATCGAACGGGGTCCAGAACAGCGAGACGAGTGCGGTGAGCGCGACGACGGCGACGACGATCACGCCGAATCGACCTGTGGCGGATCGCGCCAGTCTCGGAAGCCAGCCGGGCATCAGGCCTCCCTCTGGCGCGGATCGATCGCGCGATGGATCAGGTCGACGAGGAATCCGACCACGAGCACGAATCCGGTGAGGACGAGGAGTTCGCTCTGCACCTTGATGAGGTCTCGGGTGCCGACGTCGGCCACCAGCATCCGTCCGATCCCGGGAAGTGTGAAGAGCTGTTCGATGACGACAGACCCGACGATGATCCCGGCGATCTGGAGTCCCAGCACGGTGATGATCGACAGGCCCACTGCGGGGATGCCGTGCGAGATGAGGGCGCGGGTGCGGGTGAGGCCCTTGGCGGCCGCCGTGCGGACGAAGTCCTGGCCTGCCGCCTGCAGGGTGGCGCTGCGGACGAACCGCATGAGCATCGCCCCCTCGACGATGCCGATCGTGAGAGCGGGCAGGAGGAGCGACTCGATCGCCTTCCACGGCGTGCTCCACCCCGTGCGGGGAAACCCCTGCGGCGGAAGCCAGCCGAGCCAGACCGAGAAGACGACGATGAGCATCATCCCCGCCCAGACGACCGGCACGGCGGCGAGGGCCTGTGCGCCGACGCTGAGGGCGGTGCCTCCGCGGCCGCCGCGCCGCACGGCTGACAGGATGCCGAACGGCACCGCGATGAGCACGGCGATCAGGAGGGCCAGGATGCCGAGGGGAACCGTGACCTGCGCCTTCTCGAGCAGCTCCTCGCCGACCGATGCACCGGAGAGCAGAGACGTGCCGAGATCACCGCGGAAGAGGCCCCCGATCCACTCGGCGTATTGCGCGGGGAGGGGACGGTTGAGGCCCAGCGATTCTCGGAGCGCCTCGACCTCGGCGGGGGAGGCCTGGGTTCCGGCGATCAGCTGCGCGACGTCGCCGGGGAAGACCCGCAAGGTGAGGAAGATCACCGCACTCGAGACGAGGAGCCCTGCGATGAGCAGGGCTCCTCGGACGAGCGCGTAGCGGATCACGAAGTGCGCGTCGTCACTTCTCGGTGGCGACGGTGACGCCGGCCAGGTTGATGCGCGAGTTGATCGAGTCCTCGGGGAACCCGGTGACCAGCGGGCTCACGGCCGTGATCGTCGCACCGTTGTACAGCCAATCCGCCGCGTGATCCTCGGAGACGATCCGCGCGGCCTCGGCGAGCAGGTCCGCGGACTTGTCGGGGTCGACCTCGGCCATAGCCTCGGTGTAGAGGCCCTGCACCTCGGCGTTGTCGTAGCCGAAGTAGTACTCGGGATTCGCGAAGTTGCCGAAGTCGCGCGGCTCGACGTGCAGCACGAAGCTCAGGTCGTAGTCGTGGTTGGTGTAGACGTCCTCCAACCAGGCCGGGAACTCGACCGAGTCGACGTCGAGGGTGACTCCGACCTTCTGGAAGTCGGAGATGAGGACCTTCGGGACCGTCGTGCCATAGAAGTTCGGGATCGTCAGGGTGAGCTCGAGGTCTTCCTGCCCGGCCTCGGCGAGCAGCTCCTTGGCCTTCTCGGGGTCGTAGGAGACGACGTCAGAGAGGTCTTCATAACCGGGGTCCAGTTCGGGAATCGGTCCGTAGAGGGTCGAGCCCGCGCCGACAGCCTCGACCAGAGCCTCGTGGTCGATCGCGAGGCGCAGCGCTTCGCGCACCCGGACGTCGTCGAGGGGCGCCTTGGCGTTGTTGAACGCGAGCGTCGCCTTGTCGGTGGTGCGGCCGGTCGTGAGAGTGAAGTCGCCGGACTCCTCGAGCTGCGGGGCGAGATTCGGATCCACCGCTGTGAGCACCTGGACGCCGCCATCGAGAGCAGCGTTCACCCCGGCCGTGAAGTCGGGGATGTACTGGAACTCGACCTCGGCGACGCCCGCAGGCTCGCCCCAGTAGGCCTCGTTGCGGGCGAACGTGATGGCGCTGCCCTTGTTCCACCGCGTGAGGGTGAAGGGACCTGTGCCGTTCTCGGCCGTCTTGAGATCGGTCGTATCGCCGGTCTGGAACACGAGACCGGCAGGACCGGTCAGTGAGAACAGGAAGTTCTGGTTCGGCGCCGTCAACACGATCTGCACCGTGGTCGGGTCCGGTGCGGTGATCGAGGCCACCGAGGCGAACTCGGCATTGCCCTGCAGCGTCGCGTCGGTGCGCACAGCCTCGTAGGAGGAGACCACATCGGCGGAGGTGAGCGCGGTTCCGCTGTGGAAGGTGATGCCCTCGTTCAGCGTGAAGGTGTAGGTGAGTCCGTCTTCGGAGACCTCGTAGTCGGAGGCGAGTCGCGGCACGATCTCGTTCTCCTGCGTGCGGCTGATGAGACCCTCGTAGATGTTGTCGATCAGGATCTGCTCCAGCGCTGCGCCGCTGGTGTGACGGATGTCGAGGTTGGTGGGCTCGAGGACGAGGCCGACCTGCAGCGTCGCGTCCGGATCAGGCTCTCCGACCGGTTCGGTGGTCTCGGGCTCTGCGGCACCTGCGCAGGCAGTGAGGACGATGGCGCTCGCCGCGATCGCGGAGATCAGCGCGAGTCGTCGCGTACGTCGGAACATGGGGTGTTTCCTCTCGGTGCGGCAGTTGCTGTGTGCCGTTGGATCGAGCCTAGGGATGTGTCAGGGCGTGAGGGCGGAATGTGGAACGGAACGTCACATTCCGCGAGAAGCGAGGGATGCGGAGATCAGCGACGCCAGCTCGGCGGGTGCGGTCTCCTGGACGTTGTGCGTGGCGTGGACGGCGGTGACGCGGGCGTGGGGCAGGCGCTCGCCGAACTCCTTCGCATCCGCCTCGCTCACGAAGCCGTCGATGGCGCGGACGAGCGTCACCGGGGCAGTAGTCTTCGACAGATCCTGCCATCCGGTCGTGTGGAGCAGGGACGGCGCCGAGTCGTCTCCGGGGCCGTGGGCTGCCAGTGTCTGAGCGGCGAGGTGCGCGAAATGGTGCTTCCACTCGACGCGGCCGTCGTCGCGCACACGGGTGTTGAGGAACACCCCGCGCTCGGTGTCGGAGCGGGCGCCCCCGAAACCGAAGGAGATCGCGCGGTCGACGAGCTCGTCGCGGGTCTCGAAATCGGTGGGTCCGGCGTAGAACTCGCGCAGGGCGGCTGGTCCGGCCGAGGTGTCGATGCCGGGAGTGATGTCGACGACGATCAGCTCGGACACGAGCTCGGGGCGGGCTGCAGCGAGGGCGGCGCCGGTGAGGCCGCCGAGCGACTGGCCCACGACCAGCTGCGCTCCGTCGGTCCAGGCGTCGAGTGCTGCCGCGACGTCGACCGCGAGCGTGCGAGGGGTGTAGTCGACGTCGCTGCGCCATGATGAATCGCCGTGTCCGGCGAGGTCGATCGCGAGCACCGGCTGCTGAAGGGCGAGCACCGTCGTGTCCCACGTGTGCGCGTTGAGGCCCGCGCCGTGCAGCAGCGTGACACGGGGCGTCTCTTCGCCGAACCGCAGAGCGCTGACGTGACGGCCGTCTGGGAGGGGCAGCGTCACGCGTCGGACGGATGGCACGGGGACTCCCATCGCCTGCGCCTGTGCGGGAAGATAACTGAACTCGCTGGTGTCGATCGCCACTTGCATATTCTGCTCTGTTCTCGGGGCAGTGCGGAAATGCAGGAGCAATGTGTCAACACAGGTTGCGGTGAAGAGTGTCATTGCGCAAGCCTGATGCGGAGGACTGTTGTCATTCTGCATTCGTCTGCGTGGAAAGCGACTCGCCGGGACGATTGCGCAACGGAATATCATTGAGGCATGAGCGAGACGCGAGTGCACCTCTCCAAGACCGAGCCAGCGGCCTATCAGGCCCTCGACGCCTTCGCCCGTACGGTCGGTGACATCTGTGCAGCGAACGGCATCGACGATCGGCTCAAGGAGATCGTGATGATCCACTCCTCGCAGCTGAACGGATGCAGCTACTGCACGCGCCTGCACGTCGACAGAGCCCTCAAGGCCGGCATCGACACGGACACGCTGATGCAGATCGCGACCTGGCGTGAGAGCGACGTGTTCAGCGACCGCGAGGAGGCCGCGCTCGAGCTCGCGGAGGCTTTCACGTTCATCTCCGAAGAGGGCATCTCCGACGAGGTCTACGACCGCGTCGGCGGAGTCTTCACCGAGAAGGAGTACGCGGCACTGAGCTGGGCCTGCGTCTCGATCAACGCCTTCAACCGGGTCGTCATCGCCGGACGATACCCCGTCCCGCCCCGCGCCCCACAGGCGCAGGCATGAGCGTCCTCGACATCGACGGCGTCAACAACTTCCGCGACGTCGGCGGACTCCCCGCAGACGGCGGGCGGATCCGCTCGGGGATGCTGCTGCGATCAGGCCAGCTCTCCGCCGCCACCACGGCGGGCGTGAACGAGGTTCGTCGTCGCGTCGCGCACATCGTCGACCTCCGCGACGGCGAAGAGGTCGCTGCGGAGCCGACCGAGATCGAAGGGCCGGACACCACCCACCTTCCGCTCTTCCTCGGATCCGTGCGTTCGTTCTTCGAGACGGACACGAGCCTGGAAGACCTCTATCTCCACCTTCTCGAGGAGAGCGGAGAGCGGCTCGTCGCCGCCATCCGGATCATCGCCGCCGGCGAGCCGACCCTGATCCACTGCACGGTGGGCAAGGATCGCACCGGGGTGACGGTCGCTCTGGCGCTCGCCGCGGTCGGCGCCGACCGCGACGCGATCATCGAGGACTATGCACTCACGGAGTCGCTGCTGCCGGCCGAGCGGTCGCATCGCATCGCCGCGTACCTGAGGTCGCAGCATCCGCAGGCGGTGCACGCGGTCGCGTTGGCCACGCAGTCGCCTGCGCCCGTGATGAGGGCGCTGCTCGAGCAGGTCGACGAGCGGTGGGGCTCGGCCGCCGGCTACCTTCGCGCGAACGGCATGACGGATCAGGAGCTCGAGGCTCTTCGGGCGGCGCTCGTGGAAGAAGTTGCTGAGCAAGGTTAGGCAACCCTTCGCGTCCTGTATGATGGATGCATCATGGAGACCTTCCTCGAGACCCGCAGCACGCGTGCCGAGCGCCGCGCCGCACGTCGTCGCGCTCACCACCTGGTGACCGCCGACGAGCATTCGCTCGCCGAACTCGAGGTCTTCCTCACGACTCTGCCGCTGTGCGCATCGGGCCGGATCTTCATCGAGGTCGCCGACGCATCGGACATCGGCGTGATCGACGCTCCCGGACGCATGACCGTCACCTGGCTCGCTCGAGCCCAGCGATCGGGAGCACCCGGAACCGGGCGGGCCTGCGCGCCCGGACAGGCGCTCGCGCGAGCAACCTGCGCCTGGGCTGACGAGATGCTCTGCGACGACGAGCTCGAGACCCACATCACCCTTCTCGGCGGCTACCTCGGCACGGCCGACATCGTCGAGCACCTGACCGGCACCCTCGACATCCAGCCCGCTCAGATCTACGCCCCCGAACGGTTCGGACTTCTTCCCGTCGACCGCTGAGGGCTCTGCCCGTCTACGGCTGATGGCTCTGCCTGTGTGCAGCTGAGAGCTCTGCCCTCTACGGATCAGGGCTCTGCCCGTCTACGGCTGCCCGTCTACGGCTGAGGGCGGCTGCGGCGGACGTAGTTGCCGTCTTCGAGGCCCGCTTCGATCTCGAAGCGGTTGTGCAGGGGATCCCGGCCTGCGAAGAGATAGAGCACCGGAAGCAGGAATCCATAGCGCAGCCACTGTGCTTTGTGCACCGCCTCGTGGCGCAGCATCGCGTCGCTGGGTCGGGCGTCACCGGTGAGGAAGCAGCCGCCCACGCAGACCCCGCCGCGATTGAACGTCCAGTTCGGCATCCCTCGGAACACCCAGAGGCCTGCTCGTCGTTCCACGGGGCCCGTGCTCCACAGTGAGCCCCAGATCCAGCCGACCGCCGTGCCCCACCAGTATCCGATCCGACTGACCGGCGAGCGGAGGAGGAACGAGGGGATTCTCCGGTCGAGTCGTCGACCGCGCGCCAGGGCGAGCTCGGCAGCGGGCCGCCAGTCAGCCGTCATGCGACAGCACCGACGAGGCGGAGCAGCGCTCCCAGGTCGTCGACCGCATCGGCGGGCGACCGCGGGGCGAATCCGGCGATGGTCGCGCCGGCCAGCGGCACGCGTGACCGCAGCGCGCGGATCGCTGCGCTGAGGGCCGCAGGCGCGAGCCCGAACGGGGCAGGGGAGGAGACGCCGGCGATCTCGGCGGGATCGAGCACGTCGACGTCGATGTGCACCCATACGCGGCGTGCGCCGGTCGCCTCGACCGCGTCGGCCAGGGCATCAGGCGAGTCGAGATCTTCGACGGAGAGCTGCGTGAGTCCGTCGAGAGCAGTGACCTCGGCATCGTCGAGATTGCGCATGCCCACCGTGACCACCCGATCGCGTGCGATTCCGGGCGCGAGCGTGAGCTGAGGTTCTCCCTCTCCCAGCACGGCTCGGAGCGCCATGCCCGAGAACGCGCCGGAGGGGGAGGTGTCGGGCGTGTGCATATCGGCATGGGCGTCGCACCACACGACGGCGAGGTCATCGGTGCCGCCGGGGAGAGCCGCCAGGGCGGCGACCGTCACGCTGCAGTCGCCGCCGATGATCACCGTGTCGGCCGTCATGCTCGCATCGACGAGTTCTCTGGTGCGAAGAAGCGCGCTGAGGCGTCGAACGCCCGTGCCCAGGGACTCGCCCGCCTCCACCGGCACATCGAGCACGGTGGTCGCCGCGCGCGGAAGATCGCCGGCGATCGCCGAGGCGCCGTCGACGAGGAGCATCGCGCGCGGGGCAGGGGAGCCCTGCCATTGCGGGACGACGAGGAAACGCACCATGGGTGCCTCCAGCTGTGAAGAGGAGCGGGTGCCTCGGACACGAGGATCCGAGGCACCCGCAGGTGTATCAGGAGCCTTCGATGGCCTGACGAGGGGCGGAGCCGCCCGCCTTCAGCTCGGCGAGACGAGCCTCGACCTCGGTGAGCTCACCGAGGTCTTCGAGGCTCTCGAACTGCGCGTCGAGGCTGGAGGCCGCGAGTTCGATCTTGCCCTGGGCAAGGGCCTCCTGGCGGCGGACCTTGTCTTCGAAACGGCCCAGCTCGCTGGTGGGGTCGAGGACGTTGATCGACGAGACCGCGTCCTGGACCTTCGTCTGCGCCTCGGCGACCTTCGCGCGGGCGAGCAGCTCGCTGCGCTTGTTCTTGAGCTCGCCGAGCTTGTCCTTCATGCCGTTGAGGCCGGACTTGAGCTTGTCGACGATCTCGGTCTGTGCCGCGATCTGGGGCTCGGCCCCGGTCGCCTCGCGCTCGGCACTGATCTGACGCTGAAGAGCGATCTTCGCGAGGTTGTCGAACTTGTCGGCGTCGGCCGCGTCGCCCTTGGTGCGCATCTCGTCGGCCTTGCGGCTGGCGGCGAGGGCCTTGTTGCCCCACTCGGTGGCCGCCTGGACGTCTTCTTCGTGGTCGCGCTCGAGCAGGCGCAGGTTGCCGATGGTCTCTGCGATGGCCGACTCCGCATCGGCGATGCTGTTCGTGTAGTCGCGAACCAGCTGGTCGATCATCTTCTGCGGGTCTTCCGCAGAGTCCAGGAGGGAGTTGATGTTCGCGCGGACGAGGGTCGAGATACGTCCGAAGATGGACTGCTTGGTCATGCGTGGTTCCTTTCAGAGGGTCGGACTCGATGTCTGGGGTCGATGTGTGTGCGGTTCAGAAGCGTCGTCCTCCCGAACGGCCGCTGCGGCCACTGGAGCGGCTGCCGCCGCCTCCGCCGAAACCGGAGCTGCGGAAACCGCCGCCTCCGCTGGAGCGCCAGCTGCTGCTGCGGGAGGAGCCACCGCCGCCTCCACCACCGGAGAGCAGACCGCCGATGATGCCGCCGAGGATGTCGCCGCCGAGGCCCGAGCCGCCGGAACCGGATCCGCCGAAGATGCTGCCGCCTCCGCCGCCCCAGCTGTCGTTCTGGTAGCGGCTCGGATTCATCGCCTCGACGTCGGCCTGCGCGGACGACGTGGCCTGACGGACGAGATCGAGCGAGCGACCGGCTTCGGTGAGCGCCGCCACGGGGTCGGTCGCGCGCAGGTTCAGTGCCTGGGTGAGGGAGGCCTCGGCCTGCGACAGCCGGGTTCGTGCGGTCGACCCGACCGTGCCGCGGCGCGTCTCGATGTACTCACGGGTCGCGCGGATCTCGGAGCCGGCCTGGGTCAACGTCTGCTCGAGCATCTGCTGGGCTCGACGGGCACGCTCCGCGGCCTGCGTGCCCTGGGCGATCGCGGCATCGATCTGCGTGTTCGCGGCAGTGAGGGCGTCGAGCACCCGCCGGGGGTCGCGTGAGGCTCCGGCGAGGCCGGTCTGGGCCAGCTGCAGCTGGCGGACGGTCGCCGTGGCGACCGAGGCGATCGCTCCGTCAGGGTCTGGCAGCTGCTGCGCGGCGGCGACGTCTGCCTGCAGCTCGGTCACCAGGGCCTGCGCCTGCGCTTCGATGTCCGTCAGCTCGGAGCCGAGCGCGGTGATCGCCTGATCCAGCTGAGCCGCCTGTGCGACGGACTGCTCGGCCGTGCGGATTGCGAAGGCGGCCTCGCCCGACCTTCCCGCGGCGATCGCCTGTGCTGCGGCCTCGATCGAACGGTCTGCGAGCAGCGCGCGCTCCTGGGCCTGCGCCGGGTTGTCTGCGACGGTCGACAGAGCCGTCGAGTCGTAGGTGTCGGCGAGAGCCGAGAGAGCAGCGGCCGCGCCGTCGAGGAGGGGCTGGAGCGCTGCCCGCTCACCTTTCACTCGCTCGAGCTCCTGCGGTGCATTCTGCTCGAGCTTGCGAAGGGCGTCGAACGCCTCGGTGTTCTCGTCGAGAACATCGTCGATCTCGTCGCAGATCTGGATGATGCGGATGTGCCACGCGCGACGATCGTGGACGGTGTCCTCGATCTCGTCGTCGAGCTTCTGCTTGAGATCGAAGGCCTCCGACATCTTGGCCTTGGCGGTCTCGACGGCGCCGGTGAACGCCGAGGTGGCCGCTTCGCCGAACTGCGCGACGGCGAAGCCGAGCTCTTCCCGGCTCGAGGTGATCGCATCGTCGGCCTGCACGAGGGCAGCACCTGCCTGCGTCTGCACCTGCTCGTCGGTCAGAGTCGAGAACGGATCGTTCGGATCGGGCTTCTCCGGCATGGCCCCGCGCCTGCGTATCTCGGCGTTCCTCCGCGAGCGGCGTACGAGCGCGATGACGAGCCACACGACCAGGCCGAGTGCGATGACAGCGACCACGATCAGGGTGGCTCGCAGAGCGCCCGCCCCGCCGTCACCCTCGATCTCGTCGGCAGCGAGGACGATCATGCCCTCCCAGTCCTCCTGCGCGGCCAGGCCCTGGATCTTGTCTTCCACATCGTCGAGCTTGCTGTCGCTGAGCGGACCGTCGGGGGCGGCCGAGATGTAGTAGCTGCGTCCGTCCACCGCGATGGCGAGAAGATACTGCTCGGAGCCGAGGTTGTTGCTCTCTGCGACGGTGTCGGCCCAGGCGATGTTGTCGGACGGCGAGGTGAAGTCGTCGACGAGGACGACGAAGAGGTCGGAGGAGGAGTTGTCGCTGAGCGTCTGGAGTCGCGCCTCGACAGCATCCTCTTCGCTCGCGCTGAGGACGTCGGCGTCGTCGGTCACGTACCCCGAGTCGAGAGTGACCGGATCGGTCGCAGACGCGGCCGAGGCGGAGAACGCCCCTGCGGCCGCTGCCGCGGTCAGCGCGGCCAGCGCGAGCCACCGTGTCTTCATCGTGTTCCCTCCGACCGGCAGCCGAGCCCCATGGCACGAGTCTATGCACTGAGACCGACACGCGACAGCTTCCGAGCGGGGATAGCCGTTCGCCCTCAGCGGAGACACATACGCTGGATGGCATGGACGACAGGTATGGATCGGATGTGCTCGCGGCCGGCTGGCGTGAGCGCGCAGCGAAGCCGGTTCCTCAGGTTGCGGCCGAGCTCGATCTCGTCGTCGAGGTCGCGCAGGACGGATTCTGCGGAGCGGTCACGCGGGTGCAGGGCGGCAACGTCGAGCTCGAAGACCGAGTCGGGCGCAAGCGCCTCTTCCCCCTGGGCGGCGGGTTCCTGATCGACGGATCGCCTGTTCGCCTCACAGTCCCCGCAGCGAAGGAGCAGGGACTCCGGCGCACGGCATCCGGATCCTTCGTGGCCGCTGACCAGCGAGCCAGGGTCGCACTGCCCAGCCGCATCCTGGTGGAGGGCAAGCACGACGCCGAGCTCGTCGAGAAGGTGTGGGGCGCAGATCTGCGGGTCGAGGGCGTGGTCGTCGAGTTCCTGCAGGGAGTCGATCTGCTCGATGAGCTGCTCGCCGCCGAGCCGCCGACCGCCTCCCGGCGCTACGGGGTGCTCGTCGATCATCTCGTGCCGGGGTCGAAGGAGTCGCGCGTCGCCGATGCGGTCGCCCGCGGACCGCATGGAAAGCACGTACGCATCGTCGGCCATCCGTTCGTCGACGTCTGGCAGTGCGTCACCCCGCGGGCTCTCGGAATCGCGAAGTGGCCGGAGATCCCCCGGGGGACGGACTGGAAGACCGGGATCTGTCGTGCGTTCGGCTGGCCATACGAGACGCAGGGCGACACCGGTCGGGCCTGGCAGCACATCCTGTCGAAGGTGCACACGTATCGCGACCTCGAGCCCGCGCTCCTCGGCCGGGTCGAAGAGCTGATCGACTTCGTCACCGCGCCCGCGCCCTGATCCGCGGTCTGTGGCGTCGATCGCCGCCGACTACCCTGGAAGCATGCCCGAACCCCGCACCTTCCGCGACGAACCGGTCTCCTTCGTGCGCCGCAGCGGCCGGATGTCCGACGCGCAGGAACGCGCGTTCGAAGAGCTCGGACCGCACTACCTCCTGGATGTCCCTCGTGATGTCGCGTGGACCTCGGTGCACCCTGAAGCAAGGCTCGACCCGACCGTCGAATACGGACGGGCGGCCGATCTGTTCGTCGAGATCGGATCCGGCCAGGGGCACGCCATCGTCGCCGCGGCGTCGTCGCGACCCGATGACGACTTCCTCGCCGTCGAGGTCTTTCGCGCCGGGCTGGCGAGGACGATGCTCGATGCCGACCGCGAGGGCGCACGCAACGTGCGTGTGGTCGAGGCGAATGCGCCGGAGGTGCTGTCGTCTTACCTGCCCGAGGAAGCCGCAGCGGAGGTCTGGATCTTCTTCCCCGACCCGTGGCACAAGAAGAAGCACACCAAACGCCGGCTCGTCCGCCAGGGGTTCGGTGACACCGCCGCCCGCGCGCTTCGCGACGGAGGTCTCCTCCGCCTGGCGACCGACTGGGAGGACTACGCCCTCCAGATGCGCGACGTGCTCGACGACGAGCCGCTGTTCGAGCGCGCTTTCGACGGTGACTGGGCGGAGCGGTTCGACGGACGAGTCATGACGGCTTTCGAGCGCAAGGGGATCGCCAAGGGGCGCGACATCCGCGATCTCGTGTATCGGCGGAAGCCGCGCGCGTGATCGACATCCAGCGCACGTCGACCACCTGGCCCGCCGTCGCACCTGCGCTGCTCGTGTGCCTTGCGGCACCGGCGTTCTTCGTCGTGCAGATCGCCTGGCTCGGCTGGGTGCTGCTCGCGCTCGGCGTCGGCGCCGCCTGGCTGGTCGAACGGCGTGTGCCCTCGTCCCCGGATCAGACGGCGACCGTCGGCGCGCGGCCTGAGAGCGCTCGCGTGATCGGAGCGAGTCGTCGGCCTTCGCTCACCCGGGACCTCTCGTTGATCGCGCTCGGAATGCTCATCGTGAGCGTCATCCCGCTGGCGGCGGAGCTCGACAACCTGGCGATGCTGCGCTTCACGCTGGCGCTCGGAGGTGCGGTCGCCGTGCCGTACGTCGTCTCGCGCTTCGTCTTCCGAGATCGGGCGATCGGTTTCCCCTGGCGTGCACACCGGCGATGGGGGCGCCTGCAATGGGGCTGGCTGGTGGCGGTCCTGGTGCTCGGCTGGCTGATCCTGCCCTTCTACTTCATCACGAGCGGGGTCTATCAGAACTGGCCGGTCGTCGACTCGCCCGAGCTCATCGCGCGGCTGTTCGTCGGCGTCGGCGCAGTCGGCATCTGGGACGAGCTGTTCTTCATCTGCACCGTGTTCGCACTGCTGCGCAGACACTTTCCCGATGCCCTCGCCAACGTGCTGCAGATGATCGTGTTCGTCTCCTTCCTGTGGGAGCTCGGCTACCGCGAGTGGGGTCCGCTGCTCACCATCCCGTTCGCGCTACTGCAGGGGTTCATCTTCATGCGGACGCACTCGCTCGCCTATGTCGTGACCGTGCATCTGCTCTTCGACGCTGTCGTCTTCGCCGTGCTCGTGCACGCGCACAACCCCGGGCTGCTGCCGATCTTCCTGATCTGACAGCACGCGAGGGTCGATACGATCGAGTCATGCTCATCGTCGGACTCGTCCTCGCCGCGGCCGCTGCCGCCTTCCACGTCTTCATCTTCGCGCTCGAATCGCTCAAGTGGACCGAACCTGAGACGAGGAAGATCTTCGGCGTCGCCAGCGAGGCCGACGCCGTCACGATGAAGGCCCTCGCCTTCAATCAGGGCTTCTACAACCTCTTCCTGGCGCTGACCGCGCTGCTCGGCGTCGGCTTCGTGATCATCGGCCTCACGACGATCGGGCTGACTCTGGTCTTCGCCGGCACGGGGATGATGCTCGCCGCGGCACTGGTGCTCGTGCTCTCCGACCGCACCAAGCTGCGGGCGGCCGCGATGCAGGGCACTCTGCCGCTGCTCGCCGTGATCGCGACGGCGATCGGCATCTCGATCAGCTGAGCACCGCGCGCTGATCGTGTGCGAGGGGTGACTTCCCGAGTGACACGGGCCACACTCGATGCATGAGCGACTGGGTTCTGCACGTGGACATGGACCAGTTCATCGCTGCGGTCGAGGTGCTGCGCAGACCCGAGCTCGCGGGGCTCCCTGTGATCGTCGGCGGCAGGGGGGATCCCACGGAGCGAGCCGTCGTGTCGACGGCGTCGTACGAGGCGCGCGAGTTCGGCATCGGATCCGGGATGCCGTTGAAGATCGCGGCGCGCAAGGCGCCCGAGAACGCTGTCTTCCTGCCGGTGGATCACGACGCCTACGAGTCGGCGTCGACGGAGGTGATGTCGACGCTGCGCGCGCTGCCAGGGGTGGTGCTCGAGGTCATCGGCTGGGACGAGTGCTTCCTCGGCGTCACGACCGATGATCCTGAGGGGATCGCGCGCCTCGCTCAGAGCGCGGTGCTCGAGGCGACCGGGCTGCACTGCTCGGTCGGTATCGGAGACAACAAGGTGCGCGCCAAGATCGCCACCGAGTTCGGCAAGCCCCGAGGAGTGTTCCGGCTCACCGCCGACAACTGGTTCGAGGTGATGGGTGACAAGCCCACGCGGGGGCTCTGGGGTGTGGGGCCGAAGGTGCAGAAGAGGCTCGCAGCCCACGGCATCACGACCGTCCGTGAGCTGGCTGAGGCCGATGAGGGCCAGCTCACCGCGGAGTTCGGTCCCCGGATGGGCGTCTGGTATCACGGTCTGGGGTCGGGTCTCGGACCTGCTGTGGTCGACAGCACCCCCTGGGTGGCACGCAGCCACAGCCGTGAGACGACCTTCCAGCAGAACCTCACGACGCCCGCGGAGGTGCGCTCGGCGCTGGTCGATCTGGCCGGGCAGGCCTTCGACGACTGCGCCTCCGAGGGGCGCGCGGTCGTCCGCGTGCACCTCAAGGTGCGTTACGCACCGTTCGAGACGAAGACCTTCGGTCGCAAGCTGTCAGAGCCGACGACCGAGCGGGCCGAGGTCGTCGATGCGGCTCTCGCTCTCGGTGACACGCTCGATCGCGACCGTGAGGTGCGACTGCTCGGTGTTCGCGCCGAGATGGCCATGCCGGACGGCGGCGACTCGGCCGAGCGGACGCCGGTGCGGGGCAGAATCTGAACAGCTGACGCCGGGTCAGGTCATTCGCGGATGACAGCGGCGATCGCGCTCACCTCGATCACTGCTCCGGGGACGCCGAGACCGGCCACCAGGGCTGCGGTCACCAGGGGAGGGGCGCCGTCGCGCGCGAGCGTGGATGCGACGGCGCCGTAGGCAGCGCGCAGATCAGCATCCTGATGGATATAGATGGTCCAGCTGATGACGTCGTCGAGGCTCGCGCCCGCTGACTCGAGGGCGATGCGGGCGTTCTGAACCGCTCGGAGCGACTGCTCGGCGGCATCCGCCGAGACGAGCGCGCCGGTCTCGTCGACGCCGTTCTGGCCGCCGATGTGGATCGTCGTGGCCCCTGGGGGGACGACGGCGACATGACTGAATGCGGGGCTCACGACGAGTCCCGCGGGCTGTGCGAGTGTGATCTCCATGCCGCAGAGTATGCACCCGGACGCGGACATCCGCGAGGCGCACGGGTGCTGCCGGGGCGGGCGCGAGGCCCGCCCCGGCAGTGATCAGCCGACCTTCTTGACCGTGTACCGGAACACGTCCGTGCGCAGCACGTCTCCCGACGTCTTCACGATCTTGATCGTGTGCTCCTTGTCTTTCAGACCCGAGACGGAGAACAGCTCCTGGGTCGAGACGCGCGATTCGTTGTGAGTGTCGATGCTCTCGACCTTCTTGCCGTCGATGTAGACGTCGACCGTGCCCTGGTCAGGGCCCTTCGGACCGATCCACGAGACGCCGGTTCCGCGGAAGCTGAATGCCACGGACGCTCCGTCAGCCACGGTGGCGTGCACGTCATCGAGGTGGTCTCCCGTGAAGTCGAAGTCCAGGATCGTATCGCCGACGGGAAGCGTCGCAAGGTACGACGAGCGGATCGTGACCGTGCTGCCTGACAGCGTGAAGTCGACGTCGCGCTCGAGCGCATCGCCGGCGACGCTGATCGAGGCGAGCTCGCCGGGATCCCGCAGCACGTCGACGGCGACATCGGCGGGCGCGGCCTTGTTGAAGGCTCCCGAGGTCGTGCTCAGCTGGCTGTCGAGCGTGACGACCAGCTTGTCGAGGAGCATGAAGGAGCCGGACTTCTTCACCACACGCAGGGTGTGGCTCCCGCTCGCGAGGTCGGCGACGCCGTAGACGACCTGCTGCGAGAGTCGGCCGTCCGCCGCAGGAAGCGACGTGTCCACGGTCTCCACGAGCTGACCGTCGAGGTAGATCTCGACCTCTCCCTGCGACTCGTGCTTCTCGGTGACGTATTGGATGCCGGTGCCTTGGAACGTGTACTCGAACGCCGCTCCGTTGGTCTCTGCGTAGTGCACATCGTCGCCGTGATCGCCGAGTCCTCGATTGTTGCTGTCCCCCCACGAGCCGCTGTAGCCGATGCGTGCATCGTCGTCGTTCAGCGTCACCGTGAGACCTGTGGCGGGCGGGGTGGGCGTGCCACCCCCCGGGGTGTCGGACACGGCGACGGTGAACGGCTGCGATGTCGCCGGGACTTCGTTGCCGTCGTTGCGGATCCAGTCTCCGTCGTAGCCGACGCGCAGCGAGTCATCGTTCACCGTGAGCACGGCCTGCTTCGCTGGCGTCACCTTCAGCAGACGCACACCATGGATCGGCACGCTCTCGGCTGTGAAGCCGTCGGCCTCCGTGCCCAGGTTCTTGCCGGCCCAGAGGTCGCGGATCTTCGCGGATCCGTCGAGACCGATGTCAGACCAGTCGACGGTGATGTCGGCGTCTGCACGACCGAGGTTGTACAGCGCGACCGTATATGTGCCATCGGGGTTGAGTGCGTACCAGACCTGCTGCTTCGTGCCGGTCCAGACCGGTCGCGCGGGGACACCCGCCTGGTTCACGGCTATGACCTCGCGATTGGTGATCAGGTCGAGGCCGAACTCGTCGAGGTTCGTGAGGTCGTTGCCGAGGTACATCGGGGCGGCAGATGTCGCCCACAGCGTCGTCGCCGTGCGCCGTTCGTCGCGGGTGAGGCCGTCCATCCTGCCGTTTCCGACATTGAGGGAGTCGAGGTCGTTCCATCCGGCGGGTCCGGCGTGGCGCCACCAGTCGGAGAGCCGCGGGAACAGACGCGCGACGTTCTCCCAGGTCGTCAGCGCCTCGTCGCCGCAATAGCACTCGACGTCCCAGTCGATGCGCCAGCCGTCGGCGTACTGCTTCCAGTAGTCGGCGTAGTTGATGTCGACCGCCCACGACAGCTCGAACCAGATGCCGTTGCGTTCGAGAGCCTCAGACCAGGCGGCCACCTCCTCGCGAGCATCCATCGAGAGGTCGCCGATGCCGGAACCCGGCGTCACGCTGTCGAACTTGATGAAGTCCACACCCCACTCGCCGAGCAGGTCGGCGATCGAGTCGATGTACTTCTGCGTGCAGGGGTTGTCGAAATCCAAGCGGTAGCCGAAGCCCCAGTAGTCACCCTGCTGCAGGGGCTGCTTGAGCAGGTTCTCGGTGGTGCAGCCCGGCGCGTTGTAGATCGGAAGCGCCTTCTGAGCGGTCTCCAGGCTCATGCCGGGGATGAGGTACAGGCCGACCTTCTGGCCGTTGCCGTGCACGTGGTCGATCACGGCATCCAGCCCGTCGGGGAACAGCGTCGTGCTGGGTATCGGGCGTCCGTACTCGTCCTGGCCGCCGTTCCACCCTGCGTCGATGTTGATGTATTCGTAGCCGAAGTCCTGCAGCTTGTCGTGCATGGCATCGGACTGCGCCATGATCTGATCGGCGGTGATCCACTGGCCGCCCTCGTAGACCTGCATGCTGTAGCTGCTCCAGCCCATGTAGGGCTTCGCGGACAGCTCGGAGATCCCGTCGTCGGCGTCCGACGTGGCTTTCGCCGCCTCCTTCGCCGGCGGTGCCTGGGTGGCATCGGGCGAGGCCGAGGGGGCGGGCTCGGATTCGGTCGGCGTCGGATCCTCCGTCGGGGGCGTGGTCTCGGGGGATTCCTCCGCCGGGGGCGGCGTCTCGGGAGAGTCCTCCGCCGGGGGCGGCGTCTCGGGAGAGTCCTCCGCCGGGGGCGGCGTCTCGGGAGAGTCCTCCGCGGGTGGTGACGGCGTGGAGACCGGGGTCGCTTCCGGCGCAGGCGTCGGGGTGGGCGTCGCCGCAGTCGCCCAGGTCGCGCCGGGGGCGAGACTCAGGACGAGTGCGGTTGCGGCGAGTGCCCCGGTGATCGAGGCCGCTCGCCTTCTCTGTCGATGGGTCTTCATTGCTTTCCTCTCGTTCGACTGCTCTGTCGTGTGGATGGGAAGGAAGAGTCGGGGTGTCAGCTGTCGGTGCGCCGGATCTCGATGAGCATCGCCTGCTGCGCGTTGAGGGTCGGGAGAGGAACCCCCACAGTGCTCAGGACCACTCCCGGCACGTCGATCGCGCCCGCCAGAGCGGTGGTCACCCACACGGGGTCGCCCCCGTGCCGACTCGCGGAGCCGAGGTCCTCGCGGATCCGGACGCTGTACGCCGCGTGCGCATCGAGCCCGGGGAAGCGCACTCGACCCGACTGACCCGCCGCCGAGGTCGCGAACCTGCTCCACGTGAACAGCGCCGCGGAACCGTCCTGGGCGACTATCCCCGAGAGCGAGGTCGCCTGATCGGCGAGGTCTGCGTTCACCACGCGACCACTGTGCAGCAGGTCGCGGAACTCCCGGTACATGCCGGCCCAGCGGGCGATCGCGGCCAGCTCGTCGTCGTCCACCGATGTGAGGTCCTGCTCGATGCCGGCGTGAGCCGTGAGCGACGTGACGAGACGGAACGACAGATCGGTGGTCCGCGCCGTGGTGTGCGAGCGAGCGGCCCCGAGGTGAGATCCGATCAGTTCGGGTGGCACGATCGTGCGCGTCCACCGTTCGATCTGGATCCGCTCGACCGGATCGTTGCAGTCGGATGCCCACACGCGATCGGTGCGGTCGAGGATTCCGAGGTCGACCCGACCGCCGCCACCCGAGCACGTCTCGATCTCGAGGTCCGGGTGGCTCAGGCGGAGCTCGTCGAGCAGCCGGTAGAGCGCTTCGGTCTGCCGATGCACACTCGGACGATCGCCATCGGTGCCGCGACTCACCGCCTCGAGGAGGTCGCGGTTGTGGTCCCACTTGAGGTAGTCGATCGAATGCTCGCGGACCAGCGCGTCGATGCGTTCGAGAAGGTATTCGTATGCCTCGGGCCTGGCGATGTCCAGCACGTGCTGTGATCGGGATTCGGGCCCGAATCCTTCGGCGGGCCCGAGGACCCAGTCAGGATGCGACCGGGCGAGGTCGGAGTCGAGGTTGATCATTTCGGGTTCGAACCACAGGCCGAACTGCATGCCGTGTGCGCGGACGACATCGACCAGCGGGCTGAGTCCCTGCGGCCAGACGTCCTCATCGACGAACCAGTCGCCGAGGCCGGCATCCGCCTCCCGCCGACCGCGGAACCAACCGTCGTCGAGGACGATGCGCTCGACACCCACCTCTGCAGCCCTCTCGATCAGGGCAGTCAGGCGGGCGAGGTCGTGATCGAAGTAGACGGCCTCCCAGGTGTTGAGGACCAGCGGGCGCGGGCCGCGCGGGTGCGAGTCCCGCGCGCGAAGTCGCCGGTGCAGTCGATCGCTGATCGCGTCGAGGCCGTCGTCTGACCAGACGAACAGGGCGGTCGGCGCGTCATAGCGCTCGCCGTCCTCGAGGATGATCTCGCCCGGGTGCAGGTCCTCGCCGGCGCCGAGGACCGAGCTGAATGCCCCCGCGCCCTCGGGAAGGCGCTCAGCGAGGTACTGCTGCTCGCCGCTCCATGCGAGGTGCACGGCCCAGATCTCGCCGTGACCGAATCCGAAGCCCTCGGTGCCGGCCGCGAAGAGGAAGGGAGAGTCATGGCCGGGCTTGCCACGGTGTGCGGACCGCAGGTGCGTTCCGAACCCGAACGGCGACCTCTGCGGAGACCGCTCACGACACCACTTGCCCGTGAAATCCAGGATCTCCGTCGCGCGTTCGGGAAGGGGGAGCAGGGCGAGGAACGCGCCGACCGTATACGCGGTGTCTCCGATCCGCGGGCTGAGTTCTGCGGCTCTGGTCAGCGAGGCGTCGACGGCGAGCACTCCGTGCGCGTCGAGGTGATACCGCAGCTCGGTGCGGATGCCGCAGACCTCGTCCTCGAACTCGAGCGCGATGCGGCCGCCGACTCCGTCTGACGGGATGACCACGTCGTGCCGAACGAGCCGTGGTCGCGGCGTCGTCGCGCGGCCCTGCGCGTGTCCGGACAGTGCGGGTGTTCCTGACCAGCCCTCGTACTCCGTGGGCAGAGCGGAGAACGAGCGGGGGATGTCGGGGGAGTTGTTGAGCTGAGCGGGGCTGGCGGTCAGCGCCAGCGCGTATGCCGTCGCGGCTGTGGACTCGCCGAGGTCTGCGCCCCAGTGCAGGACACGGGGGATGGGGGCGGAGATCTGGAGAACGAAGACGACGCCTGAGGCGCGGAGTGCGACGACGGTGTCGGCACGGGAAGTCATGGGATAAGACCCTCCGGTAGTTACTTGACAACGTCAATAAATCACGTTTGCGAGAGGGGTGCAAGTGATCCGCAGAAATCTCCGCCGCGAAAGTCGGCGTTTACTTTTTCCGCTGCACGTGATTTTATTACGTCGTAAAGTAACCCTGCCCTGGGAGGGCGATCATGAAGCTCAGTGCTGAGCACGCACCACCGGTCGAGGTCTCGACGCCGGCTCCTCGACGTACCGACGCACGTTCCCGGTTCGCCCGCAGTCTGCGCCGATACTGGCAGCTGTACCTGCTGCTGTTACTGCCCGTCATCTGGTTCATCGTGTTCCGATACGTGCCCATGGCCAACGCCGTGATCGCGTTCAAGAACTACAACCCCATCGACGGCGTGTGGGGGAGCCCGTGGGTCGGGTTCGACAACTTCGCGGCGCTCTTCCGCAACCCCGTGTTTCCGAAGCTGATCGGCAACACCTTCATCCTTGCCGTGTACACGCTCATCGCGAGCTTCCCTCTTCCGATCATCCTCGCGATCATGCTGAACGAGGTCAGGCTGCGGTTCTTCACACGCACCGTGCAGCTCGTGACCTACGCCCCGTACTTCATCTCGACGGTCGTGATCGTGTCGATGACGATCCTGCTGCTGTCGCCCAGAGTGGGGATCCTCGGGCGCACTCTCAGCTTCTTCGGTGCGGGACAGGTCGACCTGCTGGCGAGTGCCGACTTCTTCCGCCACATCTACGTGGCGACCGACATCTGGACGACGACCGGATACTCGGCCGTCATCTACCTCGCGGCTCTGGCCTCGGTCGACACCTCCCTCTACGAGGCCGCGAAGATCGACGGCGCCTCGCGGCTGCAGAAGATCTGGTACGTCGACCTCCCCTCGCTCCTGCCCACCGCCACGATCATCCTGATCCTCGGTGTCGGCAACATCATGGCGATCGGATTCGAGAAGGCGTTCCTGTTGCAGAACGCGCTCAACCTCTCGACCTCGGAGATCATCCCGACCTACGTCTACAAGACGGGCATCCTCAATGCGAACTTCAGCCTCGGAGCCACCATCGGGCTCTTCAACGCCGTCATCAGCCTGCTGCTGCTGCTCGTCGTCAACGGCATATCCAAGCGAGTGACCGGAAGCGGGTTGTGGTGAGCACTGTGATCAGAGAACAGCCTCTCCTCACCGAGGAGATCGTCGTCTCGTCCGGCAGAGGACGCGGTCGGCGCCGACGCGACCCCCTGACCTCCGGCGTGAAGGTCAAAGAGACCCGCGCGGATCGCGTCTTCGTGATCGCCGCCTACCTGCTGCTCACGGTCTTCCTGCTCGTCGTGCTCCTGCCCCTGCTGAACATCGTCGCCAGCTCGTTCTCGAGTCCCCAGGCGGTCTCATCCGGGCGTGTGCTGTTCTGGCCCGTCGAGTTCACGCTCCGCGGCTACACGGAGGCGCTCAACAACCCGGCGATTCTCCGAGGATTCGGCAACTCGGTGTTCTACACCGTGGCCGGCACCGTCATCAGCGTCGCCGGCACCGTCGCCATCGCCTACCCGTTGTCGCGGGCCAACCTCTTCGGCCGCAAGACGCTCACCGGAGGCGTCGTGTTCACGATGCTGTTCTCGGGCGGAGTCATCCCGATGTACATCGTGGTGCAGTCGCTCGGTCTGCTCGACACGCGATGGTCGATGCTCCTCCCCAACGCGATCGGTGTCTGGCAGGTGATCATCGCGATGGTCTACTTCCGGACGTCGATCCCCGACGAGGTGTACGAGGCCGCGCAGCTGGACGGCGCGAGCGAACTGCGGATCCTCTGGACCATCGTGCTGCCGCTCGCGAAGCCTCTCCTCGCGGTCATCGCGCTGATGTACGCCATCATGCAGTGGAACTCGTACTTCGACGCCCTCCTCTACCTGCGCGACGCCGATCTGCAGCCGCTGCAGCTGGTGCTTCGAGGCATCCTCATCCTCAACGACGGCGGAGGCGGTGGCGATCTCGCCGCACAGCTCGAGCGCCGGGAGCTCGCAGACCTGCTGAAGTACTCGACCGTGATCATCGCGACGGTCCCGATGCTCATCGTCTACCCGTTCGTCGCGAAGCACTTCAGCAAGGGGATCATGGTCGGCGCCGTCAAAGGCTGATCAGACCCCACTCAGACCCACCACACACACCCGCACACCTGAACCGGTCAAAGGAGATTCCGGCAATGACACACCGCATCACACGAGGGGCGATCGCAGCGGTCACCGTCGTCGCGACGGGACTGGCGCTCGCCGCCTGCACCCCGTCGAGCGACGACAACGGCCAGCTGGTCGCATTCGGCCCACAGGGCGAGAACGGCTCGCTCAAGGACAACCTCTTCACCCAGGAGGTCGAGAAGAAGTTCGACATCGACTTCGACTGGCAGACCACCACCTACGACGGCAGCGTCGCGGGAGAGAAGCGCCAGATCTCGCTCGCCAGCGGTGACTATCCGGACGCCTACTTCCTCGTGCCGTGGGTCGACGGATTCTCGCGCAACGAGATCCTCAAATACGGCCAGCAGGGCGTGCTCATGCCCTTGGAGGACCTGATCGACGAGCACGCGCCGAACCTCAAGAAGCGCTTCGAGGAGAAACCCGACTGGGAGCAGTCGGTCACCGCGCCGGACGGTCACATCTACGCCATCACCCAGTGGAGCGAGTGCTTCCACTGCAGCTACCCGTCGAAGCTCTGGATGAACACGACGTGGCTCGACGCGCTGGGACTCGAGCAGCCGACCACCACCGAGGAGCTGCGCACGGTGCTGCGTGCCTTCAAGGACGGGGACCCGAACGGCAACGGCGCGGCCGACGAGGTGCCGCTGAGCGGATCGGCGTCGGAGCCCATCATCAACTACCTGATGAACGCCTTCACCTATGCACCCGTCGGCGGGCCCTCCAGTCCGCCGCCGCTCGTGCTCGACGGCGACGAGGTCGTGCTGAACGCCACCTCTGACAGCTGGCGCGCAGGGCTCGAGTACATCACCTCGCTCGCCCAGGAGGGGCTGCTCGACACGGCGGCGTTCACTCAGAACGGCGACGCGCTGAAGGCGCTCGGCGACAGTGCGGATGCGCAGATCCTCGGCTCCGCCGTCACTCTGCACCCCTACGTCTTCGTCTCGGCGGACTCGCCGGACGGTCGCGACAAGAACTACGACGCGGTGGCACCCCTCGCAGGACCGGACGGTACGCAGCTCGCCACCTGGCGATCGCCCGTGAACCCGGTGGGGACCTTCGCCCTCACGAACAAGTCGACCGAGGAGGAGCGCATCGAGGCGATCAAGCTGCTCGACTACCTCGCCACGGACGAGGGGCAGATCCGCGCGTCCATGGGGCCCGAGGGCGAGGCCTGGGTGCCGGCTGAAGAGGGCGATCTCGCGCTCGACCCGGAGCTCGAGCCGACCTTCCGTCCCGTCACCTACGACGAGACCTCCAATGCCGCGTGGCGTTCGATGTCGCAGTACTGGGACTCGCTCGAGTTCCGCAACGCGCAGGTGGTGCCTGAGGACATCTACACGCCGGACGGCTACGAGCGACGTCTGCTCTATGCGACGCAGGAGTACGAGCCGTTCGCACCCGACGAGAGCGTGCTCTTCCCGGTCGAGAAGCTGTGGCCCGACCTCGAGACCTCTGCCGAGCTCGCGGAGCTGCAGACGAACATCGCCACCTACATCACGCAGGCGCAGGCGGAGTTCGTCACCGGACAGCGCGACATCGCAGACGACGCCGCGTGGGACGCCTACGTCGCCGACATCGAGGGGCTCGGACTCGCACGCTACCTGGAGCTGCTGCAGGCGGCCTACGACGCACTCTGATCGACCATGAGGTGCGCGGGACGGATCATCCGTCCCGCGCACTTCTGCGTCTGGCCGTGGCAGGAGCGGATGCGCAGCGGAGGGAGCGGATGCCGACGGCATCCGCTCCCTCCGGTCGAAGAGCTGTGGCCGACGGTCAGCGCACGAGCGACTGGATGGCGGCGGCGGATGCGCCTCGCGCCCAGTCCTCGAACGTGTGGGGCCGGGTCAGGATGCGGCAGCGCGCCGCAGCGCCGAACGCGTGCGCGTCGAACGCATCGTGCAGCGTCTTCTCGAAGAGATCGAAGTCGGAGACGCCCTCTCCGCCGATGATGACGACCTCAGGGCCGGTGAGGTTCACGAGGGTGGCGATCGCCGTGCCGATGAGGCGGGCGGCTTCTCGGAACGCGGCATCGGCGTCAGGGTCGCCCGCATGGGCGAGGGCCACGGCCTCATCGATGGCGATCGGGCGTCCGAGGGCGGCCGATACGGCTGACTCGATCGCGCCCGTCGATGCGGCCGCCTCGACGCAGCCGCGGCGGCCGCACGGGCAGACGAGAGACGGGTCGGCGAGCGGCAGGTGGCCGATCTCACCCGCGACGCCGAACGCGCCGCTGACGACCTCGCCGTTGAGGTGCAGGCCGCTGCCGATGCCGCGTCCGATCGTGACGATGGCGAAGGATGCGGTGCCGAGACCGACTCCGAACCAGTGCTCGCCGATCGTCAGGGCATGGACGTCGTTCTCCACGGTGACGGGCCAGGGAAGGCGCTCCTGCAGGAGGTCTCCGAGCGCCACATCGGCCCAGCCCATGATGTTCGACTCGCGCACGATGCCGGTGGAGCTGTCGACGTCGCCCGAGACGGCGACGCCGATGCCGGCGATCGCCGAGGCGCTCGCCCCGAGCTGGGTCTCGAGGGCATCGACGATCTCGGAGATCGTCTCGATCACGGTGCGGGGATCGTCGGCGGGGAGGGCGCGGCGCTCGCTGGCCAGCGCGGTGGTCGCGAGGTCCGTGGCGACGGCGATGACCTCGTCGACGTTGACCTTGACGCCGATCATCACCATCGCCTCGAGGACGATGGACACCGGGCTCACGGGCCGCCCGGGGGTGCCGTCGCGGTGCGAGGCCGGCGGTGCATCGACGAGGCCGGCGGCGACGAGCGGGGCGACGGCCTTCGTGACGGCGGCCTGGGACAGCCCGGTCTGGCGGGCGATGTCGATCCTGCTGATGGGGCTGCGCGTCAGGATCGTCTCGAAGACCCGGGATCCCGCGTCGGACGCCGAGCGGATCAGGGTGGTACGCGCTACGGTGTCGTGGTCCATCGGGTCCTTCGGGTCGTGTCGGCTATCGTAGCGAATCCGCCGCCAGGCGGTCGGGCGCGCGCGCACCGAGATGCTCGGCGGCGAACTCCAGCGCGTTCTCCTCGTCGAGGTCCCCGCCGGCTTCGTGTCCGTTGTACGGCCAGAGCACCACGGTCTTGGGGCCGCCGTATGCGGTGAACGCGGGAAGCACCGTGTCGGGTGGTGCGATGCCGTCGAGGAGTCCCGTGCTGAGCAGCGCCGGGGCGTTCGCGCGCTTCGCATGGGTGATGCCGTCGAAATACCGGAGAGTCTCGAGAGCGGCCGCGGTGTCATTGCGACGGTCCGCGAAGTACTGCGTGAGCAGCGCGTACGGATGCTCGGAGGTCAGCACCGCCGCCCGGTCGAGCTCGCAGAGGAACGGGGCCTGCACGATCACGGCGGCAAGGTCCGGCACGAGGCCGGCGATCGCGAGCGCGATCCCCCCGCCCTGGCTCGCCCCGACCGCACCGACTCGTTCGGCGTCGACGAGGTCGATGGTGCGGAGGGCGTCGACCGCTCGCACGGCATCCGCATAGACCCGGCGGTAGTAGTACTCCTCGCGCGAGCGGATGCCGCGGGTGAGGAAACCGCCGGCCGAGGGGCCGCCGTCGGCGTGGTCGTCGTCGGTGTCGCCGTGCCCCTGCCCGCGGGCGTCGACGACCAGGTGGGCGTAGCCGGCCGATGCCCATCGCAGATCGCGCAGTGCGTGGCCGCGGCCGTTGCCGTAGCCGAAGAACTGCACCAGCCCCGGAAGTGGTCCTGCGGCGCCGTGCGGCACGCGCAGCCAGGCGCGGATGGGTGTTCCGCCGAATCCTCGGAACGACACGTCGAACACGTCGATCTGCGTGAGGCGCGTGGGGTGCGCGGTGACGGTGAGATCGAGGGGACGGCTGCGGGTCCTCTCGATCGTGTCCGCCCAGAAGACGTCGAAATCCTCGGGCTCGGTCTGAGTGGTGGGCGCGTCGATGAGACGCGTCTCACCGTGCACGGGACTCCGCCTCGTCTGCCTCGACAGAGCCGAAGCCGTGACGCGCGAGGTCGACCTGCCCGCCGGCGGGCACCAGGATCTCCGCCACCCGGTCGCCATCCGAGACGCTGACGTGCCTGTCGCGGTCACCGGGATTGCGGAGGATGCCGGAGGTCACCCGCCCGCCCACCCAGGCGATGTCGAGCACGAGGCCGGGGCGCACAGCCATGCCCTGGACGTCTCCGTGATCCCACGAGACGGGGAGCGCGGGAAGCAGGCGGACCGTGCCGCCGTGGCTCTGCACGAGCATCTCGGCGATCGCGGCAGGAAAGCCGAGGTTGCCGTCGATCTGGAACGGCGGATGCGTGCTGAACAGGTTGGGCAGGAGGCCGCCCCACTCCGACCCGTCGACCGGGCCGTGCCGGGTGGCGTCGCCGTCGAACGGGGTGAGTGCCTCCTCGAGCAGCGAGGCGGCGACCTCGCCCTGCCGTGCTCTGGCGCGCAGCGCCACCTTCCAGGCCCACGACCAGCCCATCGCGCCGGGACCGCGGGCGTCGATCAGTCGCACGGAGGCGTCGAACAGCTCGGGGGTGCGCTCGGGTGTCACCAGGTCGAGCGGGAACAGCCCGACGACGGGGGAGAGGTGCCGATGCAGAGGTTCGTGCTCTTCGACCTCCGCGGACCATTCGAGCAGGCGCCCGTCTGAGCCGACCTGCAGGGGTGCGAGAGCTGCGAGCGCCTCTCTCACCTCGGCTTCGAGCGCATCGTCGAGGCCGAGCGCATCGATCGCGACGAGTGCGCGCTCGAACAGCGAGCCGATGAGGCTGAGGTCCGAGGTCGCGGTCAGGCCGAGGGGAGTCGGCCGGCCGTCGGCGGCGACGTAGGAGTTCTCGGGCGCGGTCGAGGGGGAGGCGTGCAGGTGGCCGTCGGCGCCCGGCACGAGCCAGTCGAGACAGAATTCCACCGCACCGCGCATCAGCGGCCAGATCCGTGCGCGCAGCAGCTCGGTGTCTCCGCCGAACTCGTACGCGTCCCACAGATTGTGGGTGAGCCATACTCCGCCCATCATCCAGATCGCCCAGCTCGCGGCGCCGTGGCCGTCGCCCACGGGCAGGCTCCAGCCCCAGACGTCGCTGTTGTGGTGGGCGACCCACCCGCGCGTCCCGTAGAGCTCGCGCGCGGTGTCGGTGCCTGTGCGTGCGAGCAGCTCGACGAGCGAGAGGAGCGGCTCGAGCGCATCGGGGTCGAGCAGCATCGGAGCCGCCCAGTAGTTCATCTCGGTGTTGATGTTGATCGTGTAGTTCGACGACCAGGCAGGCTGCAGCTGGTCGTTCCAGATGCCCTGCAGGTTCGCGGCGGGGCTGCCCGCGCGAGAGCTGGAGGCGAGCAGGTACATCCCGAATTCGGCGGCGACGGTCGCGCGCAGCAGAGGGTCGGAGCCGTGAAGGACATCGCGGTCGACGCTCCACTCGCCCTCGCGCCGACTGCCGATCGCGAATCGCGCCCGAGTGATGCGTCGCCGGTCGGCGACGTGCTCGGCGAAGAGGGCGGAGACGTCGCGCTGAGCCGCGGTCTCCGCTCTCGCTCGTGCGCGATCCCGGATCGCCTCCCGAGAGGCGGTCCGCCAGTCCCCGTCGGCGTCGGCCCACCACGACCCGGCGCGCGACGATGTGGACAGGGCGATCAGCAGGCGGCGGGCATGGCGGACGATGAGGTGATCGCCGGTTCGACGCACCTCGCCGTCCGAGTCGAGCGACACGGCGACGGCCGCATAGGCATCGAACTCGGTGTCGTCATCGGCGTAGCGCAGGGGATCGACCGCGTCCTCGTGCAGCGGAGCGCCGTCGATCGGCGCCTGGACGTCGAGGACGAGGGCGTCGTGCGCATCGACGATGCGACCGCGCAGGGGCGTGGACAGCTCGATGGTCGCCGCGAACTCGACGGTCGAGGTGAGCTCGATGATCAGGACCTGTGCCGGAGCCGAGATCCAGGAACGACGGATGACGTCCCCGTTCGGGGTCCGGAGTGTCTCGGTGAGCGTCGCCGAGTCGAGATCGAGGACGCGGCACGGGGCGGACGGGTCGGCATCCTCATCGGCTTCGTGCACGCGGACGTGCAGGTCGGCGAGGGGCAGGAACTCCTGGGAGTAGGGACCCTCGAAGGCCATGAGGAGGTCCTCGGCGATGCGCACGTCACCGGCGCTGAGTGCCTCGCGAACCGCCGCGAGACGTTCGGGGCCGGCGCCCTTCGCGCGCACGTTCTGCAGTGCGCGCGAAGGGCCGTCGGGTGTCCCCGACCAGATCGTCGAGTCGTTGAGCTGATAGCGACCGTCCGATCCGCCGAATGACATGGCGCCGATGCGGCCGTTGCCGAGTGGAGTCGCCTCCTCCCACTGGGTGGCGGGGGCGTCCCAGGTGAGGCGCAGTGTGTCGGTCATCGCACTCCGGTGTGTTCGATCGATCTCGATGTCACCGTCAGCGTATGCGGCATTAATTGCCGTTGTCAAGTAATTCCGGACACCCTGCGCCTCGCCGAGATCAGAACTTCAGAAGGACCTTGCCCACGCGGCCGGCGGTGTTGCTCGCACGCACAGCGTCCGCGGCGTCTGCGGCGTCGAAGACCCCGGCGACCGGCAGGGTCAGTGTGCCGTCGCTCACGCGCTGGATGAGTTCGCCGAACAGAGCGCCGCGTGTGGCGGCATCCATCGTCTGGATGACCTTGCTGCCCCAGAAGCCCTTGACGGTCGCCTGCTTGAAGATGACGTCTCCCGAGGCGATCTCCATCGTGGGCGAGTTCATGGCGCCGAAAGCGACGAGTGTGCCGCCCTCGCCGAGGAGCGACAGCACGTCTCCCGCAGACGATCCGCCCACGGAGTCGATGCCGAAGGCGATGTGCGCGCCGCCGGTGATCTCGGCGACCTGCTCGCGCCAGCCGTCGTCGTCGGTCGAGACGACGTTCTCGATGCCCTGTTCGCGGAGTTCGTCGACGCCGGCCGAGCGGCGCACGAGGCCGATGACATTGACGCCACGAGCGGCGCCGAGCTGGGCGAGCATGCGTCCGACCGCGCCGTTCGCCGCGTTCTGGACGATCCAGTCGCCCTTCTCGGCCCCCAGGAACTGCAGCAGGCTGATGGTGCTGAACGGCATCGAGACGAGCTGTGCCGCGCTCTCGTCGCTGAGCGACTCGGGAACCGGGATGAGACCTGCGGCGTTCGCGACCACGTACTCGGCCCAGGCGCCGAACGTGCCGCCGGTGGCGACCCGCTGTCCGACTGCCAGGCTGTCGACGCCCTCGCCGAGAGCGTCGACGATGCCGAGGGCCTCGGTGCCGGATGCCGCGGGCAGCTCGGGCTTGAAGCCGTAGGTGCCCCGGATGGTCCAGAGGTCGTGGTTGTGGATCGGCGACAGCACGATCTTCAGCCGCACCTGACCCGGGCCGGGCTCGGGGGTGGGGCGTTCGGTGACGGTCAGAACCTGTTCGGGATCGCCGAAGGTGTCATGGGTGAGTGCGCGCATTGTGTCTCCTCGTGGGATCGGTCGTGGGGGATGTTCCGGGTGGATCAGTCGTCGGTGACGGTGATCTCGACGTCGATGTTGCCGCGGGTCGCGTTGGAGTAGGGGCACACCTTGTGGGCGGCGTCCGCGAGTGCCTGGGCCTGGTCGTGGGGGAGGTCGGGGATGACGACCTCGAGCTGCACGGCGAGCCCGAAACCGCCCTCGCCGTTGGATCCGATCTGCACGCGGGCACCGACCGACGAGTCGGTGATCTTCACCTTCTGCGTGCGGGCGACCGACTGCAGTGCGGAGTGGAAGCACGCGGCGTAACCGGCGGCGAACAGCTGCTCGGGGTTGGCGCCGTCTCCGCTGCCGCCCATCTCCTTGGGGATGGCGAGGTCGAGCTCGAGGTTGCCTTCGCTCGTGGCGACGCGGCCGTCGCGGCCGGCTCCTGTGGCGAGGGCCTCGGCGGTGTAGAGAGCTTCCATGGTGTGGATTCCTTCCGGTTGTGGTCAGTCGGCGCGCGGTGTGCGCGTCAGGGGTGCGGGGTGGCGCCTGTCTTCTGCAGCCGCTCGGTGAGCTCCTGCAGCTCGGTGATCAGGCGGTGACGCTGGTCGTCGTCCTGCATGCCGGCGAGGGCTGCGATCGTGGTGTGGACAGGCGCGACCTCGGTGCGCAGCGCCGTGCCCGCCTCGGTCAGCCCCACCGTGACGACCCGCTCATCGGCAGAGCTGCGGGCTCGGATCACGTAGCCCGCCTGCTCGAGGCGACGCACGAGGGGGGAGAGGGTGCCGGAATCGAGCTGCATCGCGTCGCCCAGCGACCCGATCGTCTGCTCGCCCTCCATCCAGAGGATCGCGAGCACCAGGTACTGCGGGTAGGTGAGCCCCCAGGGTGCGAGGAGGGCTCGATAGGCCTGCGTCGTCGCTCGGGCGGCGGAATACAGCGAGAAGCACACCATCTCATCGGTCACGGCCATCTCTCAAGCATTGCACACGATTAGATTGTGCACAATCTAATCGTGTTCGAGTCCTCGCTACGATGAGGCCGTGCGGCTCCGTCCCGTCGACCTCGTCGACATCTTCGTCTACCTCGTGGTGCTCGGCGTCTTCATCCAGCTGTTCCCCGAGGTCATCTCCGAGTCATTCCTTCTCGCCCTGCTGACGGCGGTGCTGCTCAAGGTCGTGCTCGAGGGAGTGCTCTTTGTGAAGAAGCGCATCATGGCGCGCATCCGCGGCACGCACAGCCGCTGGATCAGAGTGCTGAACGTCGCCGCGCTGCTCCTCGTCCTTCCCGGCAGCAAGTTCCTCGTGCTCGAGATCGTGGCGTGGGTCTTCGGCGACGCCGTGTATCTGGGTGGGTTCTTGCAGGTGACCGCGCTCATCATCGTGCTCATGCTCGCAAGGGGTGGTGTTCGGAGGATCGTCGATCGTCCGGCCGCGGAGACGCACGCCGACTGATTGCCGCTGAGAGACGGTGAGCAGATTCGTGACACCTGTCTAATTGCTAGCTAGGCTAGTAGTCATGGAACGCTACATTCGCCTGCGCTGGGTGGGCCTGGTCTTCATCAGCATCGCCGTGTCGCTGATCATCGTCGATTCGACGATCGTGAATGTGACGATTCCGGCGATCGTCGACGATCTGGGCATCACGTCGACCGAGGTCCAATGGGTGCAGGAGGCCTACACGCTGGTCTTCGCCGCACTGCTCCTCGTGTTCGGCAGTCTGGCGGACCGTTTCGGACGACGGCGCGTGATGCTCATCGGCGTCGTCGTCTTCGCAGCGTCGTCGGTGCTCGCGGCCCTCGCACCCGACGGAGGGATGCTGATCCTCGCCCGCCTCGCACAGGGCGTCGGCGGAGCGATGATCCTGCCCACGACGCTGTCGATCATCAACGCCACGTTCCGTGGTCGTGAGCGCGGCATCGCCTTCGCGGTGTGGGGCTCGACGATCGGTGGCATGGCGGCCGTCGGTCCGTTGCTCGGCGGGTGGCTGACGACCGCGTTCTCGTGGCGCTGGGCCTTCGGCATCAACATCCCGCTCGGGATCATCATCGTCATCGGGGTGCTGCTCACGGTCGCCGAATCGCGCAGCGATCGGACGTCGAAGATCGACGTCGTCGGAGCGATCCTCGCGGTGATCACGATGGCGAGTCTCGTGTTCGGTCTGATCGAGGGGCGTACCTACGGGTGGTGGCTCGTCGACCAGCGTCCGCAGATCGGCGACTGGACCTGGCCGTCGGACGTGTCTCCGATCCCGTTCGCCTTCGCGCTGGCCGTCGTCGCCCTCGTCGCCTTCATCGCTTGGGGCGTGCACCGGGAGCGCCGCGGCAGGTCGACCCTTCTCGCCCTGCGTCTGTTCTCCATTCCGTCGTTCCGCAACGGCAACATAGCGGCGACAGTGGTGTCTCTGGGCGAGTTCGGTATCATCCTCGCGCTGCCGTTGTGGCTGCAGTTCGTCCTGGGGTTCGATGCGCTGCAGACGGGCCTGCTGCTGCTCGCCCTGGCCGGCGGGTCGTTCGTGGCCAGCGGCGCGGCGGGCGCGGCGAGCGGCAAGATCGCTCCGGTCTGGGTCGTGCGGGCGGGACTTCTGGCCGAGATCATCGGCGTCGCAGGCGTCGGCTTCGTCATCGCCCCAGACGCGTCGTGGGTGCCCCTCATCCCGTTCCTCTTCGTCTACGGACTCGGTGTCGGCCTCGCCACAGCTCAGCTGACGGGTGTCGTGCTCGCCGACGTGCCGGTCGATGACAGCGGCGCGGCGTCGGGCACCCAGTCGACGTCGCGCCAGCTCGGTGCTGCTCTCGGTGTCGCCGTGCTCGGGACCGTGCTGTTCACGAGCACGGCCGGGATCCTCTCATCGTCACTCGATGCACGTGGGCTTCCGGTCGAGCAGCGCGATCAGATCGTGTCGTCCGTCGTCGACAGCGCCGGCGCGGCGATCAGCGGGCTCGAGGCGCAGCCCGAGACCGCCGAGATCGCAGACGATGCGAAGTCGGCGTTCTCCGACGGCACCCGGTTCGCCGCGTGGACGGCGGCGGGGTTCCTGTCGCTCGGATTGCTCTCGACGATCTCGCTCGGCGCCGGTGCGGGCGCCAAGCCACGCCGGGACGAGGACGCAGCGGCCGCAGATGCAGCGCCGGGGAGCGGCGCATCCGATTGACGGAGGCCGTGTCCTAGCGGTCGCCTGATCGGAGGTCGCGTGCGGACCGTCGACGCCGGGGTCTCGTCGCAGGTCGCTCCTCTGCGGGGTGCTCCTCTGAAGGGACCGCATTCCGGTCACCGGAGAGCCACCGAAGCCATGTCATGCTCGGATCGCCTTCGAGCACCAGAGTGCGCACGAGCAGGGTGAGCGGACTAGTCGTAGCTGCGGTGGACGTGCCAGCCATCCTCGCCCTTGAAGACGTCGAACACCAGCGACAGGCCGTCGTCGTTCGTGCCCTGGAAGCGCCATCCGTAGAGCCCGTGATGCTGAGTCGCCGATGCGGACCAGATCGAGTGACGCAGGCGCGTAGGGGTGTCGGACACCCTCCACCGGTGCCCGGCGAAGACCATGCGCGACGGAATGTCGTCGACCATCCATAGGGTTGCCGGGAGGTGATCGGTCGTCGGTCGCATGACTTCAGAATAGAACATATCTTCGAATGTTGCTACCCTGGACTCAGGCCGGAGAAGGGAGCCGGCATGGGGTCTAGCAAGCGTCTCGCTGCTCACTACGACATGCGATCCCAGTACCAGGCGATCCTCGCGGCCGCTCGATGTGGACCCCTCCAGTCCCTGACTGACCGCGAACTCGCACTTCGAGAACAGCCGGTCACCATCTACCCGCAGCCATACCGTGCAGTCCGCGCGTGGGTGCGGTTCGGGCCGGAGGCCATTCGTGTGGACGCCAAGCTCGCGCGCTCCACGCCATCTGCCGCAGGTATAGAGTTCCGTGCCGGCGACAGCACGTTCCGATGCTGGGTCTGGGGTAACGCCGTGACGGCCGACGACGCCTGACTTCGTGTCGTGCGCTCACGTCGCGCAGAGCACCAACGAGAAAAGCCGCCTGAACCCAGGCGGCTTTTCTCGTGGAGTTGATGTGTGTGCCCCCGACAGGAGTCGAACCTGCGACCTACGGTACCGGAAACCGGCGCTCTATCCACTGAGCTACGGAGGCGTACCGATCGACAATATCACTGCTCGGGAGTGGTCTCCGACCCACCGGCTTCGGTCACCGGCGCGTCGCCCAGTTCGCCCAGCGCCGCGGCCAGCTTTTCGGCGAGGTAACGGTGGCCGTCCGTCGACGGATGCTTGCGGCCCACCTCGACGTCGATGACCGACAGATAGTTCTGCTCGGTGATCCAGTCCTGCGCGACGGGGGAGATGTACCACCAGCTGCGAGCCGCGGCGAGTTCGCCGAGATCGGCGTCGATGCGAGCGGTCTCGGCGCCCACGGGCAGCTCGTGGGGCGCCGGGCCCAGGATGACGATCGTCGCCTCCGGATACTTCGCGGCCATCGCATCCCACGCGGCGGTGACGGCCTCTCGGTACCCGGCCTCGCCCTGTGCCCGGTCGTTGATCGACCCCTGCAGGATGATCAGGTCGGGGCTGAGCGCGGGGTCCAGAGCGGCGATGCGCTCGCCGAAGGCGGGGCCGTCGAGTCCGGGCTTGAGGTAGCCGCTGCCGCGGACGCCGTCGACGATCGTCTCGCCGTCGATCAGGGCGGCGAGCTGATAGGCGTAGCCGAGGGTCGGGTCGGTCGCCGCCGATCCGTAGGTCCAGGAATCGCCGAACACGAGCACGGTCGGATGCTCGGGAAGATGGAGCGGAACCGGCGCGATCGCGACGGCGTCTTCATTCGCGACGGCGGCCGCACCGACGGGTGCCGAGGACGGCACCGGAACCCACGGGCGCCAGACACCGAGGACGACCGCGGCGAGCGCCAGGATCACGGCGACGGCGAGGCCTGCGACGGGCAGACGGCGGCGGGCGGGGGCGGCCTTCATGGCATGACTGTAGATCACGATCCCGCCCGCGCAAATTCCGACGCGTGACGCGCCGTAAACTGGGAGGCCTATGAACCCTGAAACGCTCGCCACAGCCCTCCTCGCCGTCCTCGCACCGATCGCCGAGGAACGACGTCCTGGCGAGCCGCTCGGACTCACCGCAGCAGACATCGTCTTCGAGCGTCCTCGCAACCGCGACCACGGAGACTGGGCCTCGAACATCGCGATGCGCCTGGCGAAGCCGTTCGGCACGAACCCCCGTGAGCTCGCGCAGCAGATCGCGGACGGGCTCGCGCAGGTCGACGGCGTGCAGAGCGCAGAGGTCGCGGGGCCCGGGTTCATCAACATCCGCCTGGATGCGGCTGCAGCCGGCGCACTGGCGAAGGTGATCGTCGACGCCGGTGCCGAGTACGGGCACAACGACACCCAGGCCGGGCGCAGCATCAACATCGAGTTCGTCAGCGCGAACCCGACCGGACCGCTGCACATCGGCCACACCCGCTGGGCGGCGCTGGGCGACGCGATCGCCCGGGTGCTCGCGGCCTCAGGCGCGAAGGTCGCCAGGGAGTACTACATCAACGACGCCGGCGTGCAGATGGAGCGCTTCGCCAACTCGGTGCTCGCCGCAGTCAAGGGTGAGCCCACCCCCGAGGGCGGATACGCCGGCAGCTACATCGGCGACCTCGCCGCACGGGTGCTCGCTGCGCGCCCCGACCTGCTCGACCTGCCCGGCGACGAGCAGGTGGTCGTGACGCGCGAACTCGCTTACGGCTTCCAGCTCGAAGAGCAGAAGCAGTCGCTCTCGAAGTTCAACGTCGATTTCGACGTGTGGTTCTCGGAGCGCACTCTGCACGCCAAAGACGAAGACGGAGTCAGCTTCGTCGATCGTGCCGTCGATCGTCTGCGCGAGCAGGGTCACGTGTTCGACCACGAGGGCGCTGTCTGGGTGCGCACGACCGACTTCGGCGACGACAAAGATCGTGTGATCCGTCGCTCCAACGGCGAGTACACCTACTTCGCCGCCGACGCCGCGTACTACCTCAACAAAGGCGATCGCGGCTTCGAGTACAAGCTGTACCTGCTGGGCGCCGACCATCACGGCTATGTCCACCGCCTCAAGGCGATTGCGGGCGCGGCAGGTGAGGACCCCGAGAAGAACGTCGAGGTGCTGATCGGGCAGTTGGTCTCGGTGGGCGGTGCACGTCTCAGCAAGCGCGCCGGAAACATCATCGAGATGGACGATCTGCGCGAGTGGCTGGGCACCGACGCTCTCCGCTACTCGCTCGAGCGGTCGCCCGCCGACTCTCCTCTCGCACTCGACCCCGAGCTGCTGCAGAAGCGCACGAACGACAACCCGGTGTTCTACGTCCAGTACGCGCATGCTCGCACGCACAACGTCGCGCGCAACGCCGCCGACTCCGGGGTGGACCGTTCGGAGTTCTCTCCCGAGACGCTCACGCACGAGACCGAGAGCGCGCTTCTCGGCGCCCTGCAGGAGTTCCCTCGCATCGTCGCGTTCGCGGCTGAGGTGCGCGAGCCGCACCGGGTCGCGCGATACCTCGAAGAGCTCGCGGGCCTCTACCACCGCTGGTACGACAACTGCCGGGTCATCCCACAGGGCGACGATCCTGTCGAGACGGTGCATCGCACGCGTCTGTGGCTCAACGACGCCGCAGGGCAGGTGTTCCGCAACGGACTCGACCTGCTCGGTGTGTCTGCGCCAGAGCGCATGTGACTCCGGTTGCCGTCCGGCGTCGTAGGGCAGGATGGCAGCATGAGCGACGACAACCACACCCTTCCTTACCCCGCTGCGGATTCCGAGCATCCGACGCTCGTGATCCCCGGCGGCAAGGATGGTGCGCCCGTCGACGGTGTCGCCGCACCCGCACGCAAGCGCAAGCGGTGGCCATGGGTGCTGCTGATCGTCGTCGTGGTGCTCGCCGCTCTCGTCGTGGCGGCGGAGCTCATCGCGCGGGCTGTCCTGCCCGGCATAGTGCGGGGCATCGTGATCGAACAGCTCGATCTGCCCGCTGACCAGGAGCTCGCGGTCGAGGCTGACGGCATCCTGCTGCCTCAGCTGATCGGTGGCACGCTCGACAGCCTGCACCTCACCACCGACTCCGTGACCCTGGAGGGGATCACCGGCGCCGTCGACGTCACTGCCACGGGCGTCCCGCTGCGCGGCGGCGACCTGCGCGGCGCTTCCGGCACCATCCGCATCGATGAGTCGCAGTTCACGGATCTGCTGTCCGACACCGATCTCCCCATCGACACCGTCACGCTCGACACGCCGAACGCGACGGTGGCGGGCTCCGTGAGCGTGCTGGGCATCGCGATCCCGATCTCCCTCACGGTGACTCCTGGCGTCGCGGAAGGAGACCTCGAGCTCACCCCCGTCGGGCTGACGATCGGCGGACTCGAGGTCGACGCGGATCAGGTCGGATCGACCCTCGGCGCACTCGGGGAACGGCTCACCGAGACGCAGCGCATCTGCATCGCCGATCAGCTGCCCGCGGGCATCACACTCACCGACCTCGAGATCGATGGAGCGGAGGCCGTGATCGACGTCGACGTCGACGGTGCCATCGCCACCGACGAGAGTCTGCTCGAGAAGGGCACCTGCCCTCAGGGGTGACGCTCAGTCGTCGTCGGAACCGAGGCGGGCTTCCCGTTCGGCCTGCTGGGCCGCGCGAAGCTCCGATGTCGCGAGCGCGACCTCGGCCTCAGCTCGCTGCACGCGTCGCTGCGGGAAGGTCGTCGCGCCGAACCGGGCATGCACGCGGTCCTTGCGCTCTTCCTCCGACGTGACGATGTACGCGCACGAGATCAGGATGACCTGGGTCGACAGGTTGAGCCAGATCAGCAGCGCCAGCAGCGTGGCGAAGGATGCGAGCAGCGGATTGCTCGTCGCGCCCCCGATGAACAGCCCGGAGAGCTCCTGCAGCACGAGCAGCCCGACGCCGCCGATGAGAGCCCCGATCCAGAGGGAGCGCCCCGAGGGACGGAGACCGGAGAGCAGCCGGAACACGCCCGCGATGAGCACGGTGTCGAGCGCCAGTACGACGATCAGCGAGACGATCCGGATGCCCCAGGATGCGACGGGCGAATCCTCGGGGATGCCGAGCAGACCACTGATCCAGGTGATCCCGAGCCGACCGGCGAAAGTGACGGCCGCTGCAACGATGAACAGCACAGCGACACCCACCGCGAGCAGCAGGTTGCGGAGCAGAACCCAGATGAACAGCACGTCGGCGTGCGCCGTTCCGGCGAGGACTCGCACCGCCGTGCGCAGGGAACCCACGGCGCCGAGCGCCGAGCCGATCAGAGCGACCGTCGAGACGGCGCCCGCGATCGACAGCGAGATCGGCTCCTTGAGGTCATCGGGATTCACGACGCCGTCTTCGCCGATGAGACCGGGCACCACGGACTGAACGGCGGAGATGATCGCATCCCAGACGTCCGGATTGCCGGCGAGCCACAGCGCGGCGATCGAGAAGCCGAGGAGAACGGCGGCGAACACACTGAACAGCGCGCGGTAGGTCACGCTGTCGGCCAGCATCGGGCCCCGACGCTCCGAGTAGAGGAGGAAGGCCCGCACCGGACGACGGGTCAGAGCCCAGCGGATCGTCGCAGTGCTGACGCGCGCGATCAGGCCGGGGCGTCGGGCATCGGGTGCTGCGGATTCGGTGCTCATCTCCACCACCTTACGAGTCGGCAGGATGTGTCCGCAGGGGGTTGACGCCGAGCGTCACCATGACTGATGCGGCATGCACGGTGCCCTAGAATCGGGGGCAACCTCGCAGTGCGCGTATCCGCCCGAGACTCGTCCCACGATTGGTGTTCCTTGCTTTCCCCTGCCGACTCGCTCGCCCCGGAATGGCTCGTCGTGCCCGGCGACGTGAATGATCTTCCCGCCGCTGTGTGGCCCGCCTCCGCAGTCCGCGGCGCCGACGGAGAACTGCGGATCGCCGGCATCTCCGCGACCGCTCTCGCCGAGACGTACGGTACGCCGCTGCTCGTGATCGACGAGGACGAGGTGCGTTCCCGCGCCCGCGCCTTCCGCTCGTCTTTCGACGCGGCGGCGAGCGAATACGGCACGACCGCGCAGGTGTACTACGCGGGCAAGGCGCTGCTGACCACGACGATCGCGCGCTGGGTGATCGACGAAGGACTCCGCATCGACGTGTGCACCGGCGGCGAGCTGGAGGTCGCGCTCGCAGCGGGCGTCGCTCCGGCATCCCTGGGCTTCCACGGCAACAACAAGTCGGTCGCCGAGCTCGAGCGCGCCGTCGAGGTGGGCATCGGCACGATCATCGTCGACAGCGCGATCGAGATCGAGCGTCTGGCGGCGATCACCGCCAGGACGGGCGCTGTGCAGCGCGTGCTGGTGCGGGTCATCAGCGGCGTGCACGCCGAGACCCACGATTTTCTGGCGACGGCCCACGAAGACCAGAAGTTCGGCTTCCCGCTCCCCGACGCCGAGCAGGCGGTCGCCCGCATCCGCGAGATCCCCGGCATCGAATTCGCCGGACTCCACTGCCATATCGGATCGCAGATCTTCGGCGTCGCGGGCTTCCGCGAGTCGGCGGAGCGGGTGCTCGAGCTGCACGCCGCGCTGCTCGAGGGTGGACCGGTGCCTCAGCTCAACCTCGGCGGAGGCTTCGGCATCGCATACACGAGCGTCGACGACCCCACGCCGATCGAGATGCTCGCGGGCGAGATCGTCGCCGCCGTCGCGGAGGGCTGCGCCGCACGCGGGATCGCCGTGCCCGCCCTGTCGTTCGAGCCGGGCAGGGCGATCGTGGGCACCGCCGGGGTGACGATCTACGAGGTCGGAACCACCAAGGACGTCGCGCTCGACACCGGAGCCACTCGGCGTTACATCAGCGTCGACGGCGGCATGAGCGACAACGCCAGGACGGCGCTCTACGAAGCGCAGTTCTCGGCTCGTCTCGCCTCGCGGCTCGGCTCAGGGGAGCCGCAGCTCAGCCGGGTGGTCGGCAAGCACTGCGAGTCCGGCGACATCGTGGTCGACCACGAGTATCTGCCCGCCGATGTCTCTCCGGGCGACCTGCTGGCTGTTCCCTCCACCGGCGCCTACTGCGCGCCGCTCGCCAGCAACTACAACCACGTCCCTCGCCCTCCGATCGTCGCCGTGCGCGATGGCCGGTCGGCGATCATCGTCCGCGGCGAGACCATCGCCGACGTCCTGGCACGCGATGTCGGCGTCGGGGCGTCCGAGAACCACGGGTGATCCGCGCGAACGACGCGGTCCCCGACGTAGCACGACTGATCAACCCTCCTAAGGAGAGATGCAATGACGACTGAGTACCGACGACTTCGGGTGGCGCTCCTCGGCGCCGGAGCGGTCGGCTCCCAGGTGGCCGCCCTCCTTCTTCGCCACGGCGACGAACTCGCCGACCGCGCGGGTGCCACGCTGGAGCTGGCCGGCATCGCGGTGCGCAACCTCGATGCGCCGCGCGAGACCGATCTGCCCAAGGAGCTGTTCACGACGGATGCAGAGTCGCTGATCCTCGGCTCCGACATCGTGATCGAACTGATCGGCGGCATCGAGCCGGCGCGCACGAGCATCCTGCAGGCGATCGGCTCCGGAGCCGATGTGGTCACGGCCAACAAGGCGCTGCTGGCGACGCATGGTCCCGAGCTGTTCGAGGCGGCCGACCGGGTGGGCGCATCCGTCTACTACGAAGCGGCCGCTGCCGGTGCGATCCCGATCATCCGCCCGCTGCGCGACTCGCTGGCAGGCGACCGCGTGGTGCGCATCATGGGGATCGTGAACGGCACGACCAACTACATCCTCGATCGCATGGAGACCGAGGGCGCCGACTTCGCCGACGTCCTTTCCGACGCGCAGCGCCTCGGTTATGCCGAAGCAGACCCGACCGCCGACATCGAGGGATACGACGCAGCCCAGAAGGCCGCGATCCTCGCGAGTCTCGCATTCCACACGGCTGTTCCGCTCGACGCCGTGTACCGCGAGGGCATCACGACGATCACGGCGTCGATGATCGACGAGGCGCGCGCCGCCGGCTTCGTGATCAAGCTGCTTGCCGTCTGCGAGCGCATCGAGGCCAACGGCACCGAGTCGATCTCGGTGCGCGTCTACCCGGCACTCGTCCCCAAGTCGCACCCGCTCGCCTCGGTGCACGGCGCCAACAACGCCGTCTTCGTCGAGGCGGAGGCCGCAGGGTCGCTGATGTTCTACGGTGCAGGCGCCGGCGGAGTGCAGACGGCATCCGCTGTGCTCGGAGACGTCGTGTCGGCGGCTCGCCGGCACATCGCCGGCGGTGTCGGCGTGGGGGAGTCCACCAGAGCGAACCTCCCTGTGGTGCCGATCGGTCACGTCACGACCCGTTACCAGATCACTCTCGAGGTCGCGGACGCTCCGGGCGTGCTGGCGACCGTCGCCGGGATCCTGAGCGATGGAGCCGTTTCGGTCGCCACTGTCGTGCAGACCGTCGAAGGAGAGGACGAGCCCACCGCTCGCCTCGTCATCGGCACGCACCGGGCCACGGATGCCGCGCTCAGCGCCACGGTCGATGCGCTCGCCGACAGCTCTGTCGTCGAACGGGTCGTCTCGGTGCTCCGCGTGGAAGGCGAGTGACGATGGCGGAGGGGCGCACGGTCGAGGTGACGGTCCCGGCGACCAGTGCCAACCTCGGCCCTGGATTCGACACCCTCGGACTCGCGCTCAGCGTCTACGACACGCTCCTGGTGACAGAGCTCCTTGCGGGAGCGCTCGAGATCGAGGTCTCCGGTTCGGGAGCAGCCGAGATCCCCCGTGACGACTCGAATCTCATCGTGCGCACGATCGCGCATGTGTACGCGGACGTCGAGCGGCCCCTTCCGGGGCTGCGCATCGTCGCCGAGAACGGCGTGCCGCACGGTCGTGGACTCGGATCCTCGGGTGCTGCGGTCGCGGCGGGCATCCTCGCGGCCAAGGGGCTGCTCGAGGGTGACGTGGAGATCAGTGACGCGGACATGCTCCGCCTCGCCACCGAGATCGAGGGACACCCCGACAACGTGGCGCCCGCGCTGTTCGGCGGGCTGACGATCGCGTGGATGGGTGAGCGCGGAGCGCAGCACAAGAAGCTGCTCGTGCACCGCGGTGTGTCGCCGCTCGTGCTCGTGCCCTCGTACACGATGTCGACCACGAAGGCGCGCTCGCTGCAGCCGCCTCAGGTCTCGACGGCGGATGCCGTGTTCAACGTCTCGCGCTCGGCACTGCTGATCGCCGCACTCATGCAGAGCCCCGAACTGCTGCTCGACGCGACGGCCGACCGCCTTCATCAGGACTATCGAGCCGAGGCGATGCCCGAGACTCAGCGGCTGGTCCAGACGCTTCGTGCGGCGGGCTTCGCCGCCGTGGTGTCCGGTGCCGGTCCCAGCGTGCTCGTGCTCGCCGACGGCCCGGGAAGCCGTCAGGACGCCATGGAACTCGCCGCATCGACGACCGACACCCCGTGGGACGCGCTGCTGCTCGCGGTCGACGTGCGTGGTGGTACAGTGGGGAATCGAGCGGAGGGCTCCACGTAACTGCGTGAATCTGGCCCCATTGCAACTCTGCAAGACCCGCACGCAAACCCCTGTGACACTGCTCTCACCGAGAACTTCGTTCTTTCCGAGAACCCAGTGCAGAGGCTGACTGACGCCGAGCGTCAGTCCGTGCGATCGCGCGCAGCACCCGTTGTGCGCGTGCCGCTCATGTCCCCGAGACCAAAGAGGGAGTACTCGTGGAGAATTTCTCCGAGACCCAGAACGACCAGGCGGCGACTGCCGCCGAGGCTCCGGCAAAGGCCGCGAGCTCCGACGCCGCGACGACTGCCGCGACCGAGGTGGCCCCGGCCCGCAAGCGCGCGCCGCGCCGAGCGAGCACCGCATCGGCCGCCGCGAAGGCCGAGAAGGCTGCTGCGTCCGCAGACAGCACACTGGCGCCCGAGGCCCCCGCTGCCGAGGCGCCTGCCGCCGACGCGGCTCCCAAGGCCAAGGCCCCCCGCCGCAGTCGTGCGAAGAAGGCCGACGCCGAGACCGCCGAGGCTCCCGCAGCCGTAGAGGCTTCTGCACCCTCCTCATCGGCTCCCGCAGCGCCCGCCGAGGCCCCCGCTGCGAAGACCGCCGACAGCAGCGACTCCGCTGACACAGCCGGCTCTGCTGACGCTGCCGGCTCGACCGACGAGCCGAAGAAGACCACCGGCCGCGGACGCCGCACGGCGAAGAAGCCCGCGGCCGAGACCGAGGCTCCTGCGACCGAGAAGCCCGCCGAGGCCGCACCGGCCGACGCGACCTCCGCCGCCGACTCGTCCTCCGACTCCGCTGACGGCGGCGAGGAGCAGGGCGGCCGCAACCGCAACCGGAACCGCAGCCGCAACCGCGGTCGCGGTCAGAACGGCACCGCACAGGGCGGCGAGCAGCAGCCTCAGCAGCAGCAGAGCGCACCCGCCGAAGACGAGGGCGGCAACGGCCGCAACCGTCAGCGCAACAAGCGCCGCGGTGGTGTGCCGACCGACGAGTTCGACACCGAGATCGGTGAGGACGACGTCCTCGTTCCGATCGCCGGAATCCTCGACGTGCTCGACAACTACGCATTCGTGCGCACGACCGGCTACCTCGCCGGCCCGAGCGACGTGTACGTCTCCCTCGGACAGGTCAAGAAGTACAACCTGCGCAAGGGCGACGCGATCGTCGGCTCGATCAAGCAGCCGCGCGAAGGCGAGCAGCAGGGGCGCCAGAAGTACAACGCCCTCGTGAAGGTCGACTCGATCAACGGCCTGTCGATCGACGACGCCGCGACCCGCGTGGAGTTCGGCAAGCTCACCCCGCTCTACCCGCAGGAGCGTCTGCGCCTCGAGACGGTGCCCGAGAAGCTGACCCAGCGCATCATCGACCTCGTCGCTCCGATCGGCAAGGGACAGCGCGGCCTCATCGTCGCACCGCCCAAGGCCGGCAAGACGATCGTCCTGCAGCAGATCGCGAACGCGATCGCTCAGAACAACCCCGAGGTCCACCTCATGGTCGTGCTCGTCGACGAGCGCCCCGAAGAGGTCACCGACATGGAGCGCACGGTCAAGGGCGAGGTCATCGCCTCGACGTTCGACCGTCCTGCCGAAGACCACACCACGGTCGCAGAGCTCGCCATCGAGCGTGCCAAGCGTCTCGTCGAGCTGGGCCGCGACGTGGTCGTGCTGCTCGACTCGATCACGCGTCTCGGCCGTGCGTACAACCTCGCGGCTCCGGCATCCGGACGGGTGCTCTCGGGTGGTGTCGACGCCTCGGCGCTGTACCCGCCCAAGCGCTTCTTCGGCGCTGCGCGCAACATCGAGAACGGCGGATCCCTCACGATCCTCGCCACGGCTCTCGTCGAGACCGGCTCCAAGATGGACGAGGTCATCTTCGAGGAGTTCAAGGGCACCGGCAACAGCGAGCTGCGCCTGTCGCGTCAGCTCGCCGACAAGCGCATCTTCCCGGCCGTCGACGTGAACGCGTCGAGCACCCGCCGCGAAGAGATGCTGCTGTCGACCGACGAGGTCAAGATCACCTGGAAGCTGCGCCGAGCCCTCGCGGGCCTCGACCAGCAGCAGGCGCTCGAGGTCGTCCTGGGCAAGCTCAAGGAGACCCACTCGAACGTCGAGTTCCTCGTGCAGATGCAGAAGTCGATCCCGACGCTGCCTTCGGGCGCGCACGGTCACGACAACAACATCCGCTGAGCGGAGCTGACGTGTTCGAGTCCGTCCAGACTCTGATCGACGAGCATCGCCGGGTGCAGGAGGAACTCTCCGACCCGGCGGTGCACGCCGATGCTGCTCGGGCGAAGCGCGTCAATCGTCGCTACGCCGAGCTGTCGAGGATCGTCGCCGCCTACGAGGCCTGGGTGGCGGCATCCGAAGATCTGGACGCTGCGCGTGAGCTCGCTCGCGACGACGAGGCGTTCGCCGCCGAGGTCCCGTCCCTCGAAGAGGGTCTGCAGACGGCGCAGGAGAAGCTCCGGCGTCTGCTCATCCCTCGTGACCCCGACGATGCACGCGACGTGATCATGGAGATCAAGGCGGGGGAGGGCGGTGCCGAGTCGGCGCTGTTCGCCGCAGATCTGCTCCGCATGTACATCCAGTACGCGGCGTCCAAGGGATGGAAGACCGAGCTGCTCGAGCGGAACGAGTCCGACCTCGGCGGCTACAAGGATGTCCAGGTCGCGATCAAGGGGTCGTCGACCGACCCGGCCCAGGGCGTCTGGGCGCACCTGAAGTACGAGGGCGGCGTGCACCGCGTGCAGCGCGTGCCGGCCACCGAGTCGCAGGGGCGCATCCACACCTCGACCACCGGAGTGCTGGTGTTCCCCGAGGTCGATGAGCCCGACGAGATCGCCATCAACCAGAACGACCTGAAGATCGACGTGTTCCGCTCATCGGGCCCTGGCGGCCAGTCGGTGAACACCACGGACTCGGCTGTGCGCATCACGCACCTGCCGAGCGGCATCGTCGTGTCGATGCAGAACGAGAAGTCCCAGCTGCAGAACCGTGAGGCGGCGATGCGCGTGCTCCGAGCGCGGCTGCTCGCGAAGCAGCAGGAGGAGCTGGATGCAGCGGCATCCGACGCGCGCAAGTCGCAGATCCGCGGGATGGATCGTTCGGAGCGCATCCGCACGTACAACTTCCCCGAGAACCGGATCGCCGACCACCGCACCGGCTTCAAGGCGTACAACCTCGACCAGGTGATGGACGGTGCGCTCGAGCCGATCATCGTCAGTGCCATCCAGGCAGACGAAGAAGCCCGGCTCGCCGCGGTGGGCTCCGACTCCTGAGCCGATCGCGCCTCGGTCCTCGCCTGTGCTCCGATCAGGTGCGGGCGGCGTATCGGTGCTCGGGTCGTCCGGTCGCGCCGTAGCGCAGCCGCACCTCCACGACGGTGCGAGCAGCGAGAGCCGCGAGGTGACGCTGTGCAGTGGCGCGCGAGATCCCGACGAGCTCCCCGACCTCGGCCGCCGAGGCCTCGCCATCGCCGAGTGCGGCGAGCACCAGCTGCTCCGTCGCCGAACGCGAGACCGACACCGGTTCTCCGGCGCCGTGCAGGATCGCCAGAGCACGGTCGGCGTCCTCCTGACGCAGGGGCCGGTCGCCGGCGAGCAGGTTGCGGTACCGCGCGTAGCGCTCGAGCAGGCCGATCAGCGCGCGTCGGTCGAAAGGCTTCAGCAGATATCCGACGGCACCTGATCTGAGCGCCCGGCGCACGGTGGGTGCGTCGTCAGCCGCCGAGATGAGGATCGCGTCGATCCCGGCCTCCCGCACCAGAGCGATGCCGTCTCCGTCGGGGAGGAAGACATCAGCGAGGAGCAGGTCAGGGCGCGCCGAGCGGATGCGCTCCCTCGCCTCGGCGAGAGACCGCACCGGCTCCAGGGCGGTGAAGGCCGGTTGGTCGTCGACGATGCTCTGATGCAGCAGGCCGACGCGGAAGTCATCGTCGAGTATCAGTACGCGGAGGGGGTCGGTCATTGCTTCTCCTCGGTCGTCGGAGTGTCGGACACGGCGCGGCCGATGCGCGCGGCGAGAACGGCGCCGTGCTCCCCGCCCCCCGCGTCGATGATCCAGAGGTCTCCGCCACGGCGGCGCGCGATGTCTCGAGCCAGGGGGATGCCCAGACCGTGGCCGTGCACGTGATCGTGGTCGTCCTCACCCGGCGTCCGCGGCGCCATCGGATCGATCCCCGCGAGTCCCGGCCCGGAATCCGCGACCGTGACGACCAGCGCGTCACCGTCTCCCAGCACCGCGACTTCCACCCAGCGGGGGATCCGCTCTCCGGAGGCGGCTGCTTTCACCGCGTTGTCGACGAGGTTGCCCAGCACGGCGGCGACGTCCTCCGGCTCTGCCACACTTCCGATCAGCTGGGTCTCGTCCGCGATCCGCAACGCGACGCCGCGCTCACCGGCTTCGATGCCCTTGGCGCCGAGGAACGAATGCAGGAAGGGATCGCTGAGCAGCTCGAGCCCGGCGACGGGGAACGCGACCGAGCCCCGCTCGACGAGCTCATCGAGAAAGCCTCTGGCGTCGTCGATCCTGGCCGCATCGATGAGTCCGGCGACCACGTGCATGCGATTGGCGAACTCGTGGCGCTGCACGCGCAGCGCAGTGGTGACCGCGCGCACGGTCTCCAGCCGCTCCGTCAGCGCGATGAGGTCGGTGCGGTCGCGGATGATCAGCACGTCTCCGAGCGGCCTCCCGTCGCGGATGACGGGTCTGGAGTCGAAGTACAGGACGCGTCCGCCCACCGCCGCGGTCGATGTGGTGCGCCTGCCCGTCGCGGTCTCGACGACAGCCGGAGGAAGTCCGAGTTCCGCCAGCCGATGTCCGACCGGCGAATCGAGCCCGAGCATACGGTCGACCGCATCGTTGCTGACCCGCACGACGCCAGCGATGTCGACCGCGAGCACGCCGTCGTCGACGCCGTTGAGCACTGCTGTCTGGTTCTGCACGAGCGCCACGAGCTCTTCCGGCTGCACGCCGAGCGTGAGCCGCTCCCAGCGACGACGCAGCAGAAGGAACGCGATGATCGCCAGACACACCGCCCCCGCGGCTGTGGCGCCGATCACGGCGAGCAGGGGTAGGAGGTCGTCGAACACGCCCGTGCGCTCGAACCCCACGCTGACCTCGCCGACGGGCACGCCGGCCTCGTCACGCACCGGCACCTTGGCTCTCGCCGACTCGCCGAGGGTGCCGGTCTGCCAGTCGACGACCTCGTTCCCGGCGAGAACCTCCTCGAAAGGCGTGCTGACCCTCTGGCCGATGCGTGAGCTGGTGGGGTGGGCCAGGCGGATGCCGTCCGAGTCGGCGATCACCACGAAGAGCGCGCCGGTGCGGTCGGACACGTCCGACGCGATGCGCTGCAGCTCGCCGTTTCTGAGCACCTCGGCCTCCGGCGTCTCCTGCAATGAGGAGATGCGCGCGACCTCGGCGCGAACCTGCGGGTCCTCGGCCAGGGTCCTGGCGATGCCGAGGGCGGTCGACTCGGCTTCGGCGCGCAGCTGCTGCACGGCGAGTGCGAGGTACACACCGGTGCACAGCGCGACCACGAGCGCGACCGTGCCGAGGTGCAGCAGCAGCGTCCGTGTGGCGAACCGAGGTCTCGTCGTCTTCTTCGACACCCTGTTCCCTTCGCACGCGACCATCGCGCAATATGCGCAGAACTCACGCTACGCGCACAACGTCCGGGAATGCGGCATACCGCGCTCGCAAGCGACGGATTGCCTAGTCTCGTCAGGATCCGTCGGAGTCGACGGATCCCCGACGAAGGAGTCACAGCATGCCCGACGTACTCACCGGCCTGTCAGCGGCCGCCGAAGAGGCGCCGACCTACGACGTCGCGTTCGTTCCGCCGGAGTGGGTCCTCGTCCTTCTCGGATTCACCATGGTGCTCGCCTTCATGACTCTGATCATGACGAAGCGGCTGACTCCCATGGTGGCGTTGATCCTCGTGCCGACCGTGTTCGGGCTGTTCGCCGGCGCCGGGCTCGGCATGGGCGACATGATCCTCGACTCGATCGCCACCATGGCACCGACCGCCGCACTGCTGATGTTCGCGATCATGTTCTTCGGGATCATGATCGACGTCGGCCTGTTCGACCCGCTGATCCGCGTCATCACGCGCGTTCTCGGTGACGACCCCGCAAAGGTCGTGCTGGGCACGGCGATCCTCGCCGGCGCTGTCTCTCTCGACGGCGACGGCTCGACGACGTTCATCATCACGACCTCGGCGATGCTGCCGATCTATCTCCGTCTCGGCATGAGCCCGGTCGTCCTCACCTGCGTCGCCGGGTTGATGAACGGCACGTTGAACATCGTGCCGTGGGGCGGGCCGACTGTGCGCGCCGCGACCGCTCTGGGTCTGCAGCCGACCGACATCTTCGTTCCCATGCTGCCGGCGCTCGGAGTCGGCATCGTCGTGACGCTCGGTTTCGCCTGGATGCTCGGTCTGCAGGAGCGACGTCGTCTCGGCCGCCTGGACTCCGAGGCGCTGCTCACAGGCGCAGACGGCGGAGCCTTCTCGACGGTGCCGAAGATCTTCCGCGGCTCGGATGCGACGCCCGGTGCCCGTGCGGCGCTGCGCACCGGCAACATCGTCGTCGTGGCGGGTGGGCGCAACCCGGTGGCCGCGGCGAGCGTGGACCCGGCGGACACGGCCATGGCGGACACCATGCTCGACCCCGCACGGCCCACGCTGCGGCCGAGGCTCATCTGGTTCAACCTCGCCCTCACGCTCGCCGTGATGGTCCTGCTCGTGCTCGACATCATGCCGCTTCCGTACGTCTTCATGGTCGGTGCAGCGGTCGCGCTGCTCGTCAACTTCCGGGGGATCAAGGAGCAGGCGTCGGAGATCGTCGCACACGCCCCGAGCATCGTCGGGGTGGTGTCGATGGTCATCGCCGCCGGAGTTCTGGTCGGCGTGCTGACCGGCACCGGCATGGTCGATGCGATGGCGACGTGGATCACTGATGTGCTGCCGCCGGCGCTCGGGCCCTTCCTCGCACCCATCACCGGAGTCCTGTCGATCCCGTTCACCTTCTTCATGTCCAACGACGCCTTCTACTTCGGCATCCTTCCTGTGCTCGCCCAGAGCGCAGCGACCTTCGGAATCGATCCCGTCGAGATGGCGAGGGCGTCGATCATCGGTCAGCCCGTGCACCTGCAGAGCCCTCTGGTGCCGGCGATCCTGCTGCTCGTCTCGCTCGCGAGCGTCAACCTCGGCGATCATCACAAGAAGGTGCTCTGGCGCGCGGTGATCGTGTCGTTGGTGATGCTCGCCGTCGGCATCCTGTCGGGAGCGATCCCCTTCTTCGTCGCGCAGTGAGAGCGATAGGCTCAGGCCGTGATCACCCTTCTGTTCCGCGCGCTCATGTATCTCGTGTCCGCAGGTCTCGGCCTCATCGCCGCCGACCTCCTGCTCGAGGGCTTCCAGATCGAGTGGGACAAATGGTGGGGATTCGTGGTCTGCATCGTGATCTTCGCGATCCTGCAGAGCGTTCTCGCTCCGTGGGTCAGCAGGATGGCCGATCGCTACGCGCCCGTGCTGATGGGCGGCATCGGGATCTTCTCGACGCTCATCTCGCTCGTCATCGTCGTGCTGCTGCCGATCGGCGGGCTGCGCATCGTCGATCTCTCGGGGTGGCTGCTCGGATCCGTGATCGTCTGGCTCATCACCGCACTGGGCAGCGTTCTGCTGCCGTTGATCTTCCTCCGCAAGAAGGTCGACAAGGTGCGGTCGCGCCGCGGCGCGTGATGCACTCGCGAGAGCGTCAGATCGAGTAGTCCGGCGCGGTCAGCACGGCTCTGGTGTCCTCACCCATGATCCGTGCCCGCGGCTTCGCCGGCACTCCGACGAGGATGCTGTCAGCCGGGGCGTCACGGGTCACCACGGCGTTCGCCCCGACCACCGAGCCCTCGCCGATCGTGACCGGCCCCAGGATCTTCGCCCCCGCGCCGACGGCGACACCGTCGCGGAGGGTGGGGTGACGCTTGCCGGCGTCTCGCGTGCGACCGCCGAGCGTGACGCCGTGGTAGAGCATCACGTCGTCGCCGATCTCCGCCGTCTCGCCGATCACCACACCCATGCCGTGGTCGATGAAGAAGCGTCGGCCGATCCGCGCCCCCGGGTGGATCTCGATGCCGGTGAGCCAGCGCGAGATCTGCGAGGTGGCCCGGGCGACGAGCCGCAGCCGTCGGCGCCAGAGCGCGTGCGAGACGCGATGCGCCCAGATCGCGTGCAGCCCCGGATACAGCAGCGCCACCTCAGCGCCGCTGCGCGCCGCGGGGTCGCGGATGCGCGCTGCCGCGATGTCCTCGCGCATTCGGCCGATCATGCCCATCGAGCGGATCAGCCTTCGCGAAGGTCTTCGTACAGGGCGGTCGAGAGGTAGCGCTCGCCGAACGACGGGATGATGACGACGATGGTCTTGCCCGCAGCCTCGGGGCGCTGCGCGACCTGCAGAGCGGCCCAGATCGCGGCGCCGCTCGACATGCCCACGAGGATGCCCTCCTTGCGCGCGGTCTCACGCGCGACACGGATGGCGTCGTCGAAGGTGACGTCGATGACCTCGTCGAGGACATCGCGATCGAGGATGGGGGGCACGAAGTTCGGTCCGATGCCCTGGATCTTGTGCGGTCCGGGGTGCCCCTCGGTGAGAATCGGGGAGTCCTTGGGCTCGACGGCGATGATCTGCACGCCGGGGACGCGCTCCTTCAGAACCTGGCCGACACCGGTGATGGTTCCGCCGGTGCCGATCCCGGCGACGAAGTAGTCGACCGAGCCCTCCGTGTCGCGGAGGATCTCCTCCGCTGTGGTCTTGCGGTGGATCGCGGGGTTCGCCTCGTTGGCGAACTGCTTCGCCAGCACCGCGCCCGGCGTGCGGGCGGCGATGTCCTCCGCCTCGGCGAGAGCGTGCGTCATGCCCTTGGTGGGGTCGGTGAGCACGAGTTCGGCGCCGAATGCCTTGAGAAGCATGCGCCGCTCCTTCGACATCGACGCGGGCATCGTCAGGATCACCTTGTAGCCGCGGGCGGCGCCGACCATCGCCAGGGCGATACCGGTGTTGCCGCTGGTCGCCTCCACGATCGTGCCCCCGGGCTTGAGCTCGCCCGATGCCTCTGCGGCGTCGACGATCGCGATGCCGAGCCGGTCCTTGACACTCGAGGCCGGGTTGTAGAACTCGAGCTTGGCCAGCACGGTGGCACCGAGGCCCTCGGTGACCCGGTTCAGGCGAACCAGGGGAGTGTTGCCGAAAGCGGTGGTGATGTCGGAGTGGATTCCGGGCATGGGGAGAGCCTTCCTGTGCGGGGGGACTGCGCGCTCCAGCCTAGGCGAGCACTCTGGAGGGGTGGGCAATATGACACCTTCTGCGCTCTACGCTTGATCCATGCCCGATCTCACCCTCGCCTCAGCCGTGCATGCCGCGGCCCGACAACTCGCCGACGCGGGCGTCTCGGATCCCCTCGTCGATGCCGAGCTGCTCGCGGGCCACGTCCTGGGTCTGCGACGGGGAGAGGTGCAGGCCGTCATCATCCGCGGCGATGCGGTCGAGGAGGCGGATGCGGATTCACTGCGAGCCCTGGTCACCCGCCGGGCGGGCAGGGAGCCGCTGCAGCACATCACCGGAACCGCGCCGTTCCGGCATCTGGAACTCGCCGTGGGTCCGGGGGTCTTCGTGCCTCGACCGGAGACCGAGACCGTGGTGCAGTACGCGATCGACGCCCTCCTGGGTTCCGCGCTTCCCGCGCCGATCGGCATCGACCTCGGCACAGGCAGCGGCGCGATCGCTCTCGCCATGGCCACCGAGGTGCCCCATGCGCGTGTCTTCGCGACGGAGCTGTCGCCCGACGCCTACCCGTGGGCGGTACGGAACACCGCTGGCGTGGACAATCTCACCCTGGTGAATGAAGACCTGGCGCATGCGTTCCCCGAGCTCGACGGCACGGCGTCCGTCGTGATCTCGAACCCGCCGTACGTCCCTGACGCCGCTGTTCCCCGCGACCCCGAGGTGCGCCTCTTCGATCCGTCGATGGCGCTGTACGGGGGAGAGGACGGCCTCGACGTCGTGCGCGTGCTCAGCGTGCGCGCCCTCGAGCTGTTGCATACGGGCGGGCTTCTGGTCATCGAGCACGGCGAGTTGCAGGGCGAGGAGATCCGCAGCATCCTCACCCGCGACGGGTGGCGGGCGGCGGCGACGCACCGCGACCTCACGCTCCGAGACAGAGCGACGACCGCTCTGCGCCCCTGAGACGCGGACACGAACCGCACAGGCATCCCCAACTAGAATCGGATCGTCATGTCCTCCATCTTCGATTGCGGCGATGAGGCCCAGCTCCTCGCCGGCATGCGCCACGCCCGCCAGGCGATCAGCCGCGGCGAACTCATCGTCATGCCCACCGACACGGTCTACGGCGTCGCCGCCGACGCTTTCTCGCCCGCAGCGGTGCAGCGCCTCCTCGATGCCAAGGGACGAGGGCGCAACCAGCCCCCGCCCGTGCTCATCGGCACGAAGGAGACCCTGCACGCGCTCGCGGAGTCCGTGCCGGAGCCCGTCCAGCGTCTCGTCGATGAGTTCTGGCCCGGCGGCCTGACCATCGTCCTGCCCGCCCAGCCCTCCCTCGTCTGGGACCTGGGAGACACGGAGGGCACAGTCGCCGTCAGGATGCCCGAAGGGCGCGTCGCACTCGAGCTGCTCGCCGAGACGGGACCGCTCGCGGTCTCCAGCGCCAACCTCACGGGCCGTGAGTCGGCGATCTCGGCGCTCGATGCCGAGCGGATGCTCGGGGACAGCGTCTCGGTCTATCTCGCCGACGGTGTCAGCCGCGACGGGATCGCGTCGACGATCGTCGACGCGACCTCGCTGGTGCCCCGCGGCGCTGAGCCCACCACGGGCGGCGTGCGCATCCTCCGGGTCGGCGCTGTCAGCCGCGAGCGGTTGGAGGAGGTGCTCGGCGATCTGCTCGAGCCCGACGCGCAGGCACCGGAATCGGACGGGGATTCGTGAAGCAGTACCTCTTCACGATCATCCTGACCGCCGCGATCACATTCGCGTTGACCTGGGCGGTCTGGCGGCTGAGCCTGCGGTTCAAGCTCTACCCGACGATCCGCGAGCGGGATGTCCACACCACCCCGACGCCGCGTCTCGGCGGCGTCGCGATCTTCCTCGGCATCGCCGCAGCGATCGGATTCTCGGCCGCGAATCCATTCTTCGCCACCATGTGGATGCCGCCGCAGACGATGTGGTCGATCCTCGCCGCGTCGCTGCTGATCGCCGTCATCGGCGTCGTGGACGATCTGTGGGATCTCGACTGGATGATCAAGCTCGGCGCGCAGTTCCTCGCCGCAGGGATCATCACCGTGGGGGGCGGGCTGCAGATCCTCTCCCTGCCGTTCGGCGATCTGATCGTGTTCTCGAGCTGGTTGAGCATCACCATCACGATGTTCGCGATCGTCATCGTGATGAACGCGGTCAACTTCATCGACGGACTCGATGGGCTCGTCGCCGGCGTCTGCCTGATCGCCAACGGAGTCTTCTTCGCGTACTCCTACATCCTGACGCGTGACACCGGCGCGTCCAGCTACTTCAACCTCGCCTCGTTCCTGGCGGCTGTGCTGATCGGCGCCTGCCTCGGATTCCTGCCCTTCAACTGGAGCCCGGCGAAGCTCTTCATGGGCGACTCGGGCGCTCTGGTCCTCGGCCTGCTGATGGCGACGTCAGCGATCGCCGTGACCGGACAGCTCGAACCCTCCGCCCTCGACCCCGAGCGCCTGGGCCGATCGCAGCTCCTCGGCGCGTTCATCCCGATCCTGCTTCCGCTGCTGGTGGTGCTGCTGCCGCTCCTCGATTTCGGGCTGGCCGTTCTGCGCCGGATGAACGCGGGAAAGTCGCCGTTCTCTCCCGACCGCAAGCATCTTCATCACCGCATGCTCGACCTCGGCCATCGCGACCGCGACGCCGTGCTGATCTTCTACGCCTGGACGGCGGTCATCTCCCTCGCCGTCCTCCTGATGTACGTGGGCGCCCGCGAGGACTGGCCCGGCCAGTATCTTCCCGGGGTCGTCTTCGGCCTCGTGGGAATCGCCGCGTGCCTCGTCATCACCCTGAATCCTCTGCGCCGACGGAAGCCCGCGGCGTCTGCTGAGTCCGACCCGACACCCGTGGAGTCCCCGTGAGCCCGAGCCCCGTTTCCAGCAATCCGATCCTGCGGAGGACGCTGCTCTGGTCCGCCCTCTCGATGGTGGTCCTCGCGATCATCGCCGGAGGTGTCGGTCTTCTCGTCGGCGGGGGAGAGGGCCTCGTGAGCGGCCTACTCGGCGTCGTGCTCGCCATGCTGTTCCTCGGGATCACCGCGCTCAGCATCCTGATCGCCAACCGCTGGTTCGGCGACCCTCTCTACGTGCAGCTGTTCTTCGCGATCGTGCTCGGCGGCTGGCTGCTGAAGCTCGGTGTCTTCCTGCTCGTGATGATCCTCCTCGCCGGTCAGCCGTGGCTGGACCCCATGGTCTTCTTCCTCTCGATCGTCGCCGGCGTGATCGTGTCGCTGGTGATCGACGTGATCGTGCTCACGCGCATGCGGCTGCCGAACGTGAGCGATGCCACTCTGCCCTCGGAGGCGCCGACGGACCACGCGCCCGGTGTGCAGCTGCCCACCGTCGTGCCCGAGGATCGCGCGCCCGGCAGGCACAACCTGATTCCCGAGCCCCGTGATCAGGACGGGCCGGCCGAAGACGCCCCTCGGTCTTAGGACACCCTCAGATTCTGATAGTGTTGACACGTGCCCGCCGCTCGTTCGCGAGCGCTTGCGCTTGAAGCACACCGACCATCGTCGCCCCGGTTCTGACCGGTGCCCCGAAGCTGGAGCCCGCGCTGTTCAATCTTGCTGCGACCCTGATGCCCAAACTCGCCTCTGACGGCGAGTTCCACGGACCTTCGATCGACGAGTTCTTCCCGGAGATCCTCTTCAACGCGTTCGGGGTCATCCCCGTCCACCGGATCCACCTCGTGCAGTTCCTCGCCGTCGTGGTGGTGGTCCTGCTCCTGGTTCTCGGAACCCGTCGCATGAAGATCGTCCCCGGCCGCTTCCAGAGCGTCGTCGAGATGGGTCTGGACTTCGTCCGCACCAACATCGCGCACGATCTGCTCGGTCGCAAGGACGGCAACCGATTCCTGCCGATCCTCACCACGATCTTCTTCATGGTGCTGTTCATGAACATCACGGGAATCATCCCGTTCCTGAACATCGCCGGCACGAGCATCGCCGCCGTGCCGCTGACGCTCGCACTCGTGAGCTACGTCACCTTCATCTACGCGGGTATCAAGAAGAGCCCCCTGGGCTTCTTCAAGAACGCGCTGTTCCCGGCCGGTGTTCCGTGGCCGGTCTACGTCATCGTGACGCCCATCGAGTTCCTCTCGACCTTCATCATCCGGCCCGTCACGCTGATGCTCCGACTCCTGATGAACATGGTCGTCGGCCACATGCTCCTGGTGCTGTGCTTCGCGGCAACCCAGTTCTTCTTCTTCACCGCAGGTGGCGGCTGGGCCGCTCTCGGTGTCGGAACCCTCGCCTTCGGCGGCGCCTTCACTCTCTTCGAGATTCTTGTCGCCGTCCTCCAGGCATACGTCTTCACCGTCCTCACCGCGGTCTACATCCAGCTCGCGGTCGCAGAAGAGCACTGAGCGGGTCGGCAACTGCCGTCCCACCCAACGAAAGGAAAAACCCGTGGACGCTACTACGGTTCTCGCAGACATCAACGGTCACCTCGCATCGGTCGGCTACGGCCTCGCCGCGATCGGTCCGGCCATCGGCGTGGGCATCGTCGTCGGCAAGACCATCGAGGGCGTCGCCCGTCAGCCCGAGCTGGCCGGTCGCCTTCAGGTCCTCATGTGGATCGGTATCGCCTTCACCGAGGCGCTTGCATTCGTCGGCATCGCCGTCGGATTCATCCCCTTCCCGTAATCTCTACCGACTTCAGAAGGAGACAGGATGCTGAACGCTCTTGTCACGAACCTCGCGGCTGAGGGAGAAACGCCTAACCCGCTGATCCCTGCGTGGTACGACATCATCTGGTCGGGTCTGTGGTTCCTCATCATCCTCGTCGTCGTGTGGAAGGTCGCCCTTCCGAAGTTCACGGCGATGCTCGACAAGCGGTCCGCCGCCATCGAGGGCAACATCGCCAAGGCTGACGAAGCACAGAAGCAGGCTGAGGCCGCGCTCGAGGAGTACACCCGCCAGCTCGCTGAGGCACGCACCGAGGCCGGTGAGATCCGTGAGGCCGCCCGCGAGGACGGCAAGAAGATCGTCGCCGAAGCCAAGGACGCCGCGTCGAGCGAGGCTGCTCGCATCACCGCGACCGCGCACACGCAGATCGAGGCCGAGCGTCAGACCGCTCTCGTCTCGCTGCGCAGCGAGGTGGGCTCGCTCGCCATCGACCTCGCCGGTGGCGTGGTCGGCGAGACGCTCTCCGACGACGCACGTGCGACCGCAGTGGTCGACCGCTTCCTCGCAGACCTCGAAGCATCCGAGAAGGCGGCTCAGTAATGGGCAGCGCGACCACTCAGGCACTCGCGGCATCCACTCAGACGCTTGCCGCAGCGACGGACGTCACTCTCGACACGGCACGGGAGCTGTTCGCAGCCGCGCGTGCCGTGACGGAGTCGTCTCATTTGAGCGGCGCGCTCGCCGACGCCTCGGCTCCGGTCGAGGCGCGACAGAACGTCGTCGCAGCGGTGTTCGGCGGGTTCTCTCAGGACGCCCAGAGTGTCTTGAAGACCGTCGTCGCCGAGCGCTGGTCTTCGGCGTCGCAGCTGGTCGACGGCATCGAGGAGCTCGCCATCCGAGCTGCTGCCCTCGCCGAGCCCCAGGCCGACATCGCGGGAGAGCTGTTCGGCTTCACCCGCGTGATCGCCGCGAACGCGGAACTCGAGCTCGCGCTCGGGAGCCGCCTCGGGGGAGAAGACGCCAAGGGTGCACTCGTCGACAAGCTGCTCGCAGGTGGCGTCAGCGACGCGACTGCGGTGATCGTCTCGTCGCTGGTCCGCCAGCCTCGTGATCGCCGCGTGCGTCAGATGCTCGGTCGCGCAACGCGGGTCGTCGCAGATCAGGGCGACCGCGTGGTGGCCACTGTGCACAGCGCCAAGCCGCTCACGGATGCGCAGCGCACTCGTCTCAGGGACGCACTCTCGCGTCGCTACGACGGCAAGATCTCGCTCAACGAGGTCTCTGACCCCGCCGTCGTCGGAGGCCTGCGCGTGCAGATCGCCGATGACGTCATCGACGGCAGCATCTCCGCCCGTCTCGCCGACCTTCGCCAGAAGCTCGCCGGCTAACACGACTTCGCGCGGGGAACCGCGCACCCAGATACAAAGGGAAGACAATGGCAGAACTATCGATCAGCCCCGACGTCATCCGTGACGCGCTGAAGGACTTCGCCGCAGCATACGAGCCCACTGGGGCCGCGGCGACCGAGGTCGGCACCGTCATCGACGCGGCAGACGGCATCGCGCACGTCGAGGGACTTCCCGGCGTGATGGCGAACGAGCTCGTCACCTTCGCAGACGGCACCAAGGGACTCGCGCTCAACCTCGACGAGCACCAGATCGGTGTCGTCGTGCTCGGTGAGTTCACCGGCGTCGAGGCCGGCCAGGAAGTCACCCGCACGGGTGAGGTCCTCTCCGTCCCCGTCGGCGACGGCTACCTGGGCCGCGTGGTCGACCCGCTGGGCAACCCGATCGACGGCCTCGGCTCCATCGCCACCGACGGCGTGCGTGAGCTCGAGCTTCAGGCTCCCGGCGTCATGCAGCGCAAGTCGGTGCACGAGCCGATGCAGACCGGCATCAAGGCCATCGACGCGATGATCCCCGTCGGCCGCGGTCAGCGTCAGCTGATCATCGGCGACCGCCAGACCGGTAAGACGGCCATCGCGATCGACACGATCATCAACCAGAAGGACAACTGGGAGTCGGGCGACGTCAACAAGCAGGTTCGCTGCATCTACGTCGCAATCGGCCAGAAGGGTTCGACCATCGCTTCGGTGAAGGGCGCGCTCGAAGAGGCCGGCGCTCTGGAGTACACCACCATCGTGGCCGCTCCTGCATCCGACCCCGCCGGTTTCAAGTACCTCGCTCCGTACACCGGTTCGGCCATCGGTCAGCACTGGATGTACGGCGGCAAGCACGTCCTCATCATCTTCGACGACCTGTCGAAGCAGGCTGAGGCCTACCGTGCCGTATCGCTCCTCCTGCGCCGTCCGCCGGGCCGCGAGGCATACCCGGGTGACGTCTTCTACCTGCACTCGCGTTTGCTCGAGCGTTGCGCGAAGCTGTCCGACGAGCTCGGCGCGGGCTCGATGACCGGTCTGCCGATCATCGAGACCAAGGCGAACGACGTCTCGGCATACATCCCGACCAACGTGATCTCGATCACCGACGGCCAGATCTTCCTGCAGTCCGACCTCTTCAACGCCAACCAGCGTCCCGCGGTCGACGTGGGTATCTCGGTCTCGCGAGTCGGCGGTGACGCTCAGGTGAAGTCGATCAAGAAGGTCTCCGGAACCTTGAAGCTGGAACTCGCGCAGTACCGCTCGCTCGAGGCGTTCGCGATGTTCGCGTCCGACCTCGACGCGGCTTCGCGTCGTCAGCTCTCCCGCGGTGCGCGTCTCACCGAGCTGCTCAAGCAGCCTCAGTACTCGCCGTACCCGGTCGAGGAGCAGGTCGTCTCGATCTGGGCCGGAACCAAGGGAAAGCTCGACACTATCGAGGTCTCCGACGTCCTGCGCTTCGAGCGCGAGCTGCTCGACTACCTGCGTCGCAACACCCAGGTTCTCGAGACGCTGCGTGACACCAACGTCCTCGACGACGACACCGTCGCCGAGCTCGAGAAGCACACTGACGCTTTCATCCTGGAGTTCCAGGGTGGCAAGGGACACGCCATCGGCGCTCCCGGCCACGAGGAGCACGCTGCAGCAGAGGCTGACGACGTCAACCAGGAGAAGATCGTCAAGGGTCGTCGCGCGTAACCGCGTGAGGAACTGAACTCATGGGCGCTCAACTCAGGGTCTACAAGCAGAAGATCAGCTCTGCTCAGACGACCAAGAAGATCACGAAGGCGATGGAACTCATCGCGGCTTCGCGCATCCAGAAGGCGATGGGACGTGTCAAAGCGTCCAGTCCCTTCGCGCGAGCCGTGACGAGGGCCGTGTCCGCCGTCGCGACGCACTCGAACGTCGACCACCCGCTCACGCGCGAGCCCGAGACGATCCGCCGCTCCGCGGTCGTGATCTTCTCGTCGGACCGCGGTCTCGCCGGAGCCTTCAACTCGCAGATCCTCCGTGAGGGTCTCGAGGTGGCGGAGCTCCTGCGCGAGCAGGGCAAGGAGCCGGTGTTCTACCTCGTCGGACGCAAGGCCGTCGGCTACTTCCAGTTCCGTCGCATCGCGGCGGCTGCGGAGTGGACCGGCGACACCGACACCCCGTCGTTCCACACCGCAGAGGAGATCTCGGCGAAGCTGCTCGAGGACTTCGGCCGCGGGGCAGACGACGGCGGCGTCGACGAGATCCACCTCGTGTACAACCGTTTCGTCAGCATGATGACGCAGTCGCCAGAGTCCGTGCGTCTGCTTCCGTTGGAGATCACGGAAGCCGACGACTCGGAGGCCGGCAACGCCGTCTATCCGCTGTACGAGTTCGAGCCGGATGCCGAGACAGTCCTCGACGCGATCCTGCCGGTGTACATCCAGAGCCGTGTCTTCAACGCTCTCCTGCAGTCGTCTGCTGCCAAGCAGGCCGCGACGCAGAAGGCGATGAAGTCGGCCAGCGACAACGCCGACAAGCTCATCACCGACTACACCCGTCTGCGCAACAACGCGCGTCAGGCGGAGATCACGCAGCAGATCGCGGAGATCGTCGGCGGCGCCGACGCACTCTCGTCGAGCAAATAGACCATCAGGAGAGAGACGAAAATGACCCCCACCGCTACGGCTGACCAGCCGGCGACCGCGGTCGTCGGGCGCGTCGCACGCGTCAACGGTCCGGTTGTCGACATCGAGTTCCCGCACGACTCGATCCCCGACATCTACAACGCACTCAAGACCACGATCGTGATCGGCGACTCTTCGGTCGAGATCACCCTCGAGGTCGCTCAGCACCTCGGTGACGACCTCGTTCGCGCCATCGCTCTGAAGCCGACCGACGGCATCGTGCGCGGCCAGGAAGTGCGCGACACCGGCGAGGCCATCTCGGTCCCCGTCGGCGACGTCACCAAGGGCAAGGTCTTCAACGTGATCGGCGAGGTCCTGAACCTCGAGCCCGGTGAGACCATCGAGGTCACCGAGCGCTGGCCCATCCACCGCAAGGCTCCGAACTTCGACCAGCTCGAGTCGAAGACCACCATGTTCGAGACCGGCATCAAGTCGATCGACCTTCTGACGCCCTACGTGCTGGGTGGAAAGATCGGTCTGTTCGGTGGAGCCGGTGTCGGCAAGACCGTCCTCATCCAGGAGATGATCCAGCGCGTCGCGCAGGACCACGGTGGTGTGTCGGTGTTCGCCGGTGTCGGCGAGCGTACCCGTGAGGGCAACGACCTGATCCACGAGATGGAAGAGGCGGGTGTCTTCGACAAGACGGCCCTCGTCTTCGGCCAGATGGACGAGCCGCCGGGAACGCGTCTGCGCGTCGCCCTCTCGGCTCTGACGATGGCGGAGTACTTCCGTGACGTGCAGAAGCAGGACGTGCTGCTCTTCATCGACAACATCTTCCGCTTCACGCAGGCCGGTTCCGAGGTCTCCACGCTGCTGGGCCGCATGCCCTCCGCCGTGGGTTACCAGCCGAACCTCGCCGACGAGATGGGTGTGCTCCAGGAGCGCATCACGTCGACCCGTGGCCACTCGATCACCTCGCTGCAGGCGATCTACGTGCCGGCCGATGACTACACGGACCCGGCCCCGGCGACCACGTTCGCCCACCTCGACGCCACCACGGAGCTCTCGCGTGAGATCGCGTCGAAGGGTCTGTACCCGGCCATCGACCCGCTGACCTCGACGTCGCGCATCATGGACCCCCGCTACTTGGGCGAGGACCACTACCGCGTCGCCACCACGGTCAAGCAGATCCTCCAGAAGAACAAGGAACTGCAGGAGATCATCGCCATCCTCGGCGTCGACGAGCTCTCCGAAGAGGACAAGATCGTCGTGTCGCGTGCACGCCGCATCCAGCAGTTCCTCTCGCAGAACACCTACATGGCCAAGAAGTTCACGGGTGTCGAGGGTTCGACCGTCCCGCTGAAGGAGACCATCGAGTCCTTCGATGCGATCACCCGCGGTGACTTCGACCACGTCGCCGAGCAGGCCTTCTTCAACGTCGGTGGCATCTCCGACGTCGAAGAGCAGTGGGCGAAGATCCAGAAGGAGAACGGCTGACCATGGCATTGCATGTCAGCCTCGTCTCCGCGGATGCGGAGGTCTGGACGGGAGAGGCGAGCCTCGTGGTCGCCAAGACCGTCGAGGGTGAGATCGGCTTCATGACCGGCCACGAGCCGGTTCTGGCCATCCTCGCCGAAGGCCAGGTCCGCATCACTCAGACGGATGGCACCAAGGTGCTCGCCAACGCGCAGGACGGCTTCCTCTCGATGGAGGGCGACGTCCTGACGATCGTGGCAGGCAACGCGGCTCTCATCGCCTGAGCAGTTCAGTTCATCGCGTCCGCCTCGACCCCTCCGGGGGTCGGGGCGGACGCGTCTGTATCACCGAGGTGTCATGAAGATTCTGCTGCCCCCGTCAGAGACGAAGCGATCCGGAGGCGACGGTGCCCCTCTCGACCTGGGCGCGCTCGCGCTTCCGGGCCTCGGCGCGAAGCGTCACGAGGTGATCGACGCTCTCGTCGATCTTGCAGGAGACGAAGAGCACGCGCGGAAAGTGCTGAAACTCAGCCCGAAGCAGGCCGGCGATGTCGCGCACAATCGGATGCTGCGCTCCGCGGCGACCATGCCGGCGGTCAACCGTTACACCGGCGTCCTGTATGACGCGCTCGACGCGGGCAGTCTCGCTCCCGCATCCCGTCGCTGGCTCGGCGCACACGTGTGGATCCACTCGGCCCCGCTCGGCCCGGTAGGCGCTCTCGATCCCATACCGCCGTACCGACTCGCTGCAGGGATATCGCTTCCAGGTCTGCCCGCGCTGCGCCGACACTGGGCAGACGCCACCATGGAGGCGATAGCGGGGGAGGACCCCGACTTCGTCCTCGATCTGCGCAGCGAGGCCTACGTCGCGCTCGGCCCGGTGCCGCACGCCGTCGCCTCCTGCTACGTGCGAGTCGTGACGGAGCACGGTCGCGCTCTCAACCACTTCAACAAGAAGTCCAAGGGGCTCCTCGTGCGGGCTCTCGCCGAGGACCGCCCCCGCATCCGGTCGCTTCGGACGCTGGAGACGTGGACCGGTGGCCGGGGACTCGTTCTCCGCCGCACCGACGAACCCGGTGTCGTGGAGCTCGTCGTCGCGGAATGACCGAGCATGTCGCGCAGGGAGTTCTCCGCGCGTGTGTCGTTGCCCCAAATATCAGCACACCGATATGGTTGGTGTCGCGGCGCGCACAGCGTCAGCTCCATCGGATCCGGAGGGGATCATGTACAACGACTATTACGACAACGGGGCGGCTATCGCCGGCCTCTTCGTCGTCTTCTTGATCAGTCTGCTCTTCGCACTGGCGTTCTATGTGATCTCGTCGATCTTCCTGATGAAGATCTTCGAAAAGGCGGGCGTGCAGGGCAAGTGGCGCGCGTGGGTTCCCGTGTACAACACGATGATCTTCGCGAAGCTCGGAGACATCTCGCCGTGGGTCGTCCTGATCGGCATCGGGCTCTCGTTCATCCCGTACCTCAACTTCCTGACGGGTATCGCGCTCGCGGTCGTCCTCGCTCTCGCTGCATGGCGTGTCGGACTCAAGCTGCAGAAGGACGCTGTCTGGGTCGTCCTGTTCGTTCTGCTCTCGATCGTCTGGTACGGCATCAACGCCTTCGACAAGTCCCGCTGGAACCCGAACATCGTTCCCGCTCCGTGGGCAGGGAACAGCTTCCTCGCTGACTCCACCGTCTGGGACGGCGTGCCCGTGCAGCCGCGCCCGGTCGCGGGCCCCGGCTACGGCGCTCCGCAGGGCTACGGCGCTCCTCAGCAGGGCTATGCGCCTCCCGCGCCGCAGGGCTACACTCCGCCCGCTCAGCCCGGCTACGCCCCGCCGGCTCAGCCTGCCCAGCCCGGCTACGCACCGCCGGCGGCACCGTCGTCCCCGGCCGCACCCGGCGTTCCGCCCGCTGCGCCGTCGACACCCCCGACGGCTCCGCCCGCTCCGCCCGCAGCGCCCCCGGCAGCTCCGCAGGTTCCGCCCACGGACCCCACGCAGCCCCCGGCCTGATCTGACGCGACACAGAGCCCTCGACTTCGGTCGGGGGCTCTGTGCTGTACGGAGACGACGCTCTGTGGCTCAGAGCACCGGTTGAAGACGATAACGTGGAGGCATGGTCATGTCGCAGCCCCGGGACGGCGCCGCTCGACTGCGAGCGGCCTCCACGGGCGCGAGTGCCACCGTGGCACCGTCCACTACGATGTGTGAGTGTCCTGGGGGACCCCGACCCGCAGGCGATCCGGAGGCGATGAGTGGCTGAGACGACGACGAAGACGCACAGCGTCAGGGTTGCGCAGCGTTCGCTGTTGCTCTCCTGGGCGGGTGTCACTGATGTGGGGCGCCGCCGTGAGACGAATCAGGATGCGTTCTTCGCGGACTACCCGCTGTTCATCGTCGCCGACGGCATGGGGGGTCATGCCGGTGGAGAGATCGCGAGCCGGAGCACGGTCAGACGACTCGATGCGGTCGTCGCCGCCGGCGCGGTCGATCGCGGAGCCATCGAGGGAGCGCTTCAGCTGGCCGTCGCCGACATCGCCGACCACCCCGAGACCACCGATGAAGGCACCGGCACCACCCTCACCGGGGTCTTCCTCGAGTTCGAGGGGGACGAGCCGCACTGGACCTCGCTCAACATCGGCGACTCGCGTGTGTACCTTCTCCGGGACGAACGTCTGGTGCAGATCACCACCGACCACTCGGTCGTCCAGGAGCTCATCGCCGCTGGCAAGATCAGCCCCGAAGAGGCCGAGGGTCACCCCTACAGCAATGTGATCACACGAGCGGTGGGAGCGAGTGAACTCACTGCACCCGACTACGTCACTCTCGATGTCCGCCCGGGCGACCGGTTCGTGATCTGCTCGGACGGGCTGACGAAAGAGCTCACCGACTACGGCATCCAGCATTTCCTCCGTGAGAACGCCGATCCTGCCGCTGCCGTCGATGCGATGCTCGCGGCTGCGTTGGAGAACGGTGGCCGCGACAATGTGACGCTCGTCATCGTGCAGATCGAGGACGAGTCCTCTTCGGCGCCTGACGAGGCCCCCTCCGTAGCGGACGAGTCCTCCTCCACACAGGGCGAATCCTCCGAATAACGTCCGATCCCTGTGGAGGGCGCTCACTGGGCCCCTCCCGCGCGGTCCACTGGGGGCATGGATTCTCTGCCCATAGCGATCCCCGCCGCCCCCGTGCCCGCACGCAGACCGCCGACGCCGTTCATCGCGGCGCTCGTGCCCGTCGCCGCCGGGGTGGTGCTCTGGCTCGTCACCGGTTCCCTGTTCTCGCTGTGCTTCGCAGCCCTCGGACCTCTGATGATCCTCGCGTCGCTGATCGACGGGTCGCGCTCCCGGCGAAAGGCGTTCCGCGTCGCGGAGGCCGAGAGCGCGGCGGCGTGGTCGCTCGCGGAAGCGCAGCTGTCACGGCTCCATGATGACGAGCGTCAGATGCGATGGCACCGTCATCCCGATGCGGCCGCAGGTCTGGCGCAACCTCCGCTGCGCGGCCTCGAGCCACCGGACGCCGACACCGAGATCGTCGTCGGCAGCGGTGTCGGCACCAGCGGTGTGCGGGCGTCGGGAGGCGACGGGGAACGCGAACGAGACTTCAAGACGCGATGCGCCAGGGTCGAGAACGTACCGATGACGGTTCCGCTCAGCAGTGGCCTCGGTCTGCGCGGTGCGCACCCCGTCGTCGCCTCCGTAGCGAGAGCCCTCGTGGTGCAGCTGTGTGTGAGATTCGGAGCTGCGCAGATGTCGATCGTCGGCCCACATCTCGAGGAGCTGGGGGTCGCGCGGTTTCCGCAGGCGCGCTTCACGCGGCGCGGGTCGCTCCGCGTCGCGGTGGCGCGAAGCGGGGACCCCCGGCCGGCGGCTGACGCCGTGATCTGGCTGCTCGGACGCGGCGAGGATGTCCCCGAGGGAATCACCACGGTCATCGACATCGTCGAGCCGCACCGCGCGAGCGTGCGCACACCGCAGGGGATCGTCGAGGTCTCCACTGAATGCGTGTCCCGCGATCAGGCGATCGCGACCGCAGAAGAGAGCTCGGTCGAGGGCGATGAGCTGGACTCGCTCCCGAGCAGGGTGGCACTGAGCGACCTCCGCCAGCCCGAGTCGCAGGTCGGTCTCGCTGCGGTGGTGGGCCGCGGCGAACACGCCGACGTCCTGCTCGACATCGTCGACGACGGGCCGCACGCCATAGTGACCGGCACGACGGGCAGCGGCAAGAGCGAGCTGCTGGTGTCGTGGGTGACAGCCATGGCGAGCAGCCATGGGCCGGATCGAGTGACTTTCGTCCTGGCGGATTTCAAAGGGGGGACGGCTTTCGAGCCGCTTCGGACGCTTCCGCAGGTGGCAGCGGTCATCACGGATCTCGATGAGGAGGGAGCGCGCAGAGGAGTCTCGAGCCTGACCGCAGAGCTGCGCCGCCGTGAGTCCGTCCTCGCAGAGGCCGGCGCACGTGATGTGCGGGAGATCGGAATGGCGAGGCTGGTGATCGTGGTCGACGAGTTCGCGGCGTTGCTTCAGGATCATGCCGACCTCGGTGCCGTGTTCACCGATATCGCTGCTCGGGGCAGAGCCCTCGGTATGCATCTGATCCTCGGAACCCAGCGCGCTTCCGGCGTGATCCGCGATGCGCTGGCAGCCAACTGCCCGCTTCGAGTGAGCCTGCGTGTTGCTGACGCCGCAGACAGCCGCGCCGTGATCGGCACCGACGGTGCGGCTGAGCTTCCCGGCGGGGTGGAGTCCAGGGGACTGGCGCTGGTCCGTCGTCCCCAGGATGCGGAACCGACGGCGATGAGAGTGGCGCTGACGGGCGCGGCCGACCTGAGAGCCATCGCCATGAGATGGGCCGACGCCGAAAGCCCGCACAGCCCGTGGCTGCCCGTGCTTCCGCGTATGCTCCCACTGGCCACGCTTCAGGTGGAGACGCGGGAGGGCGATGCCGTTCTGGGGCGAGCCGACGAGCCGGAGCGTCAGCGCCAGCCGCTCGTGTTCCTCTCAATCGGGTCCGATCGTGGCATCGTGCTCCTGGGCGGGCCGGGGTCGGGGCGTACCTCGGCTCTGCGTGCGCTGGCCAAGCAGCACGCAGACCCGCTCTGGATACCGTCCGACCCGGAGCACGCCTGGGACGCCGTCGTCGCTCTGGCGGCAGACGGATCGCGCGGCGCAGGTCTCGTTCTCTGCGACGACATCGACGTCAGGATCAGCGAGCTGCCTGTGGAATACGGTCAGCATGTCGCGCAGCTCTGGGATCAGATCCTGCGGCACGGTTCCCGTACCACCTTCGTGCTCACGGCGACGAGAGCGGCGGGGCCCATCGGTCGGCTTCTCGATGCGCTGCCACGCCGGGGGCTCCTGAGGATGCCGAGCCGTGTCGATCATCTCGCCGCAGGCGGCGAGTCCGACGGTTTCGATCGAGACCGACCGCCGGGGCGGATGCGGATGGGAGATCGAGAGATCCAGCTGGTCTGGGTACCCGAGGAGCGACTGCGATCGTCAGGCCCTGCCCACGGTGCCTCTCGGTATCGGCAGGACAGCGGTTGGTCGCCGCGATGCGCTCTCACGGCGCTCGTCACCGCGGGGGTGCCGACGGTCGCCGAATCGCTGGCCGCCGCGCACCCAGGATGCGATGTCGTGGCGCTCTCGGGTGAACCTCGCGACCTCACGACGTCGACACATCCGACCATAGTGATCGGCGACGCGGACGCGTGGCAACGGAACTGGCCGCTGTGGCAACGGGTGCGCCGAGAGGGTGAGACTCTCATCCGGGCAGAGAACGCCGCCGAGCTGCGGCAGCTCGCGGGCGTGCGAGAACTCCCGCCCTACGCGCGACCGCATGCCGGACGTGCCTGGTCGCTGATCGGTGACGTCGGGCCTCGTCGTGTCGTGGTCCCGGCATTGGCGTCCGGGCGATGAGCAGCGGTACGTCGTATGGTCAGATGCCGCTGCCGGGGCGCACGGCTCCGACCTCCGCGCCGCCACCGAGCACCTCGAGAGGCAGAGCGGCGGCGAGAGTCGCGACCTCGGAGTCGGTGAGCCCGCCTGCGCGTGCGAGCAGAGTCGCGGCCACGATGGTCGATGCGCGTGCGCCGCCGTCGAGCATCTTCAGCGCCACGGTCGTTCCGTTCGGAGCGACCATGACCATGACGCCCTCTGCGCCGCCCTTCGCGAACACCCCGAGCTTCTCGATCGCGATGGTGTCAGGGCGACCGGGGCCGTCGATGGTCCAGGGGTGCTCGCGCACCGCGCGCACCAGAGATCCTGCGACCCGATGCAGGGCGAACGGAGAGCGATCGGAAGCGGTGCCGATCCGGTGGATCGAACGGGCGAGACCCGTCAGCGTGATCGCGTAGACCGGGGCGCCGCATCCGTCGATCGCCGTGTGGGCGACCTTCTCGCCGGTCAGCCGCTCGATGACCTCGCGGATGTGCAGCTGCAGCGGGTGAGTCGGGTCGAGGTAGCTGTCGGTGGGCCAGCCGGTCGCGACGCAGGCGCGAAGCATCGCCGCATGCTTGCCGGAGCAGTTCATGCGGATGCGGGTCTGCGCACCGTGCTCGCGCACGAGCTCGTCACGGGCGGACGTATCGCCGGGCCACGCCGGCGGGCAACCCAGGTGGTCCTCGGTGAGGCCGCCCTCGGTGAGGACGTCGCGGACGACCGCGGCATGACGGTCGGTGCCGCTGTGGCTCGCGGTGGACATGGCGAGCTGCGCGCCCTCCAGAGCGGCTCCTGCGGTGATGCACGCCACGGCCTGCAACGGCTTGAGGCTGGAGCGAGGCAGGATCAGAGCGTCCGCGTTCCCATAGCGCGCGACGATGTCGCCATCGGGCGAGAGCACCACCGCTGCTCCCGCGTGGCGGGACTCGATGAATCCGCTCCGTTCGACGACGGCGAGTTCCACGGCATCTTGAACGGTGAGAGTCTCCAGCACCTCCCAAGGATATCGTCGGTTGGGTGCACGCAGTGCCAAGCACGGGGATCGTCGAGGGCTTCCTGGTGGCAGACTGTCGACATGGCAGATAGACCAGTGCCGCTCGGCGAGCATCGCTATTCACTCAGCTCCACCTGGACCGGCAACTCCGGCACCGGCACCAGCGGCTATCGCGAATATCGTCGCGATGTCACGCTGGAGGTCGCGGGCAAGCCCGACATCCTCGCCTCAGCCGACAAGCCGTTCCGTGGCGATCCGTCGCGGTGGAATCCCGAGGATCTGCTGCTCGCCTCGCTCTCCGAGTGCCATCTGCTCTCCTACCTGCACGCCTGCGTCACTGCAGGCGTCGTCGTCGTCTCCTATCGGGACTCGGCTTCGGGGATGATGCGGGAGGACGGGAAAGGCGGCGGCGCGTTCGTCGAGGTGATGCTGCGTCCGGAGGTGGTCGTCGCGGATGTGTCGATGATCGACGCGGCCGAGCGTGCTCATGCGCAGGCCAACGAATGGTGCTTCATCGCGAACTCGATGAACTTCCCGGTGCGGCACGAGGCGTCGGTGCGCGCAGAGACGGACTGAGCGGTCGGTCCGCGTCAGCGGCGTTCGTGGGGGAGCGCCTGCTTGATCTTCTCGATCGTGCTCTGCGCGGGAGCCTCGTTGTAGGCGTCGGCAAGCTCCTGGCCGGACAGGGCATGGATCGCGGCCATGATCTCGTCCGTCGCGAGTCTGCGGGCGCGACCGCTCGTGGCGGGGCCGTGGGGCGAGAGGTCGAGCGGTTCGCCGAAGCGCACCGTGATGCGTTCCTTCAGAGTGGGCATCTTGGCGCCGACGGGCATGACCTTGTCCGTGCCGATCAATCCGACCGGGACGACAGGTGCTCCGGTCTGCAGCGCAAGGAAGGCCACACCCGTGCGCCCCTTGTACAGGCGTCCGTCGGTCGAACGCGTGCCCTCGGGGTAGAGAGCGACGGCGAGGCCCTCGTCGAGCAGCTGGCGTTGCACGTCGAGGGCGTCGAGGGCGGCCTTGCCCGCACCACGGCGCACGGAGATGGCGCCGATGGACTCGAAGAACGTCTTGCTGAGCCAGCCCTTGAACCCCGTCCCCTCGAAATAGGTGGACTTCGCCAGAAAATGCACGGGACGCGGAGAGGCCACCGGAATCGCGATCGAGTCGATGAAGGAGAGGTGATTGCTCGCGAAGATCACCGCGCCGTCCTTCGGGACGTTCTCCCTGCCCTCGATGCGTGGGCGGTAGATCGTGCGCGCGAGCGGGGTGATGAGGCTGCGACCGAGCGCATAGGCGAAGCCTGCGTGACGAGGCTTCTCAGTCTCTGCGGGCGAAGTTTCGGGCTCCACGGACTGCTCTGACGTCATCAGAGCAGATTACCCCGGCAATCATGCCGCGGCGGGAATGAAGCGCCAGCGCGCGCCTCCCAGCATCAGCAAAGGGGCGTGAGGGATGATGGGGTGTCCCGCCCGCGATCCTGAGGTTCAACTGTGCGCAAGCGTCCGCTTATCGTCCTGTCCACCGTCGCCGCGGCGACCCTTCTGCTGGCCGGGTGCTCCGGTGGCGCGACTCCGGAGTCGACCGCCACCCCGGATGCCGGCTCCGAGAGCTCCTGCCTCGCTGACATCGCGTCGGGGGCAGGCTCCGATGCCGTGTCCGTCGAGGGATCCGGCGCAGGTGCCAAGGTCTCCGTACCCGAGGGCACGGATCTCGCCGAGGCCGAGCGTTCGGTCGTGGTCGAGGGCGATGGCGACGACGTCATGCCCGGAGACCTCGTGTCGCTGCGCTACCAGCTGATCGACGCCACGACCAACGAAGTGCTCAGCACCTCGGAGCGCGGGCCCGACGGAGTCCTGTCCGCTCTCCTCGCCGTCCAGCAGCCGCAGCAGATCGTCGATCCGACGCAGTCCACCGTCTTCACCGTCGCGGCGGAGTGCCTCCCGATCGGTTCGAGCGTCGTCCTGACCCTTCCTGCAGCGCAGGAGGGCATGAACCCGAGCGTCCTCTACGTCGAGACGATCGAGCAGCTTCCCACGACGGCTTCCGGCTCCGACGTCGATGCGACCGAGGGCATGCCCGTCGTCGAGCTCGACGACGCCGGTTCTCCCACCATCACGATCCCCGACGCCGACGCCCCCACCGAGACGGAGGTGGCCGTCCTCAAGCAGGGTGACGGCGCCGTCGTCGGAGCGGGCGACCTCGTCACGGTGCAGTACCGCGGCGTGAAGTGGTCGGACGGCTCCGAGTTCGACTCGAGCTGGAGCCGGGACGCAGCGCCATCGCAGTTCCCGACCAGCGGAGTGGTCCCCGGGTTCAAGATGGCCCTCGAAGGCCAGAAGGTCGGGTCGCAGGTGGTCGTCGCCATGCCTCCGAAGGACGGCTACGGTGAGGGCGAGAAGAACGACACCGATCTGACCGGAGAGACCCTCGTCTTCGTCGTCGACATCCTCGCGACGACTCCGGTCGAGCAGGCGCCGTAACGCAGACGGGCCGGGGGCTTGCCATAGGCTGGCGGCATGCGTCGCATCATCGTCCTCGGCTCCACCGGCTCCATCGGCACGCAGGCGCTCGACGTCATCCGCGCCAATCCTCGACGTTTCGAACTCGTCGGCCTCGCCGCCGGGACGAACGCCGAGATGCTCGCGGAGCAGGCTGCGAGCTTCCACGTCGACAGCACCGCACTGGGTGCGGCCGAGGCCGAGCAGCTGGTCCGCGATGTCGAGGCCGACGTAGTGCTCAACGCGATCACCGGGTCGATCGGACTCGGTTCCACTCTTGCGGCGCTGAAAGCCGGCAGAACCCTCGCTCTCGCGAACAAGGAATCCCTCATCGTCGGTGGTGAGCTGGTTCTCGCTGCGGCCGCGCATGACCAGATCGTCCCTGTCGACTCGGAGCACTCGGCCCTGGCGCAGGCGCTGCGCAGCGGCACCCACGCCGAGGTGAGGCGCCTGGTGGTGACGGCATCCGGTGGGCCGTTCCGCGGGCGCTCACGCGAGCAGATGCTCCAGGTCACCCCCCAGGAGGCACTCGCGCACCCGACGTGGGACATGGGTCGGATGGTCACGACGAACTCCGCGACGCTGGTGAACAAGGGTCTCGAGGTGATCGAGGCGCACCTGCTGTTCGACGTCGCCTACGACGACATCGAGGTCGTCGTGCACCCGCAGTCGATCGTGCACTCGATGGTCGAGTTCATCGACGGCTCGACGATCGCCCAGGCGTCGCCGCCCGACATGCGTCTGCCGATCTCGCTGGGGCTCGACTGGCCGAGTCGCGTCGGCGGGGTCGGACGGCCCCTCGACTGGACCCAGGCGACCTCGTGGACCTTCGAGCCGCTCGACGACGTCGCGTTCCCGGCTGTCGACCTCGCCAAGGCCGTGGGCCGTGCGGGCGCGACATTCCCCGCCGTCTACAACGCCGCCAACGAGCAGGCGGTCGATGCCTTCCATGAGGGACGCCTGCCGTTCCTCGGAATCGTCGACACGATCTCGCGCGTGGTCGATGCCCACGAGCCGCCGCAGACGCTGACGGTCGAATCGCTCGCCGAGGCCGAGGAGTGGGCGCGCCGCAAGGCTGACGAGCTGATCGCGCGCGCCTGATCCGCGCTCAGGCGGTCACCCGCTCGAGGCGAGAGACGATCGAGGGCCGCCCCGCTGCCGCGCCGCCGTGAATCGCGACGGCATCGGCGCTCGGGTCAGTCCTCGTCGGGGTAGGGGACCGGCCAGTGCGAATCGGGCACCGGCCACCCGGCCGCACGCAGCGCACGTCGCGCCAGCTCGCGGGCCGAATAGGGCGTGCGCACGCCCCGGATGTCGCGATAGTCCTGATGCCCCGGACCCGCCCACAGGATCGAGTCGCCCTCTCCGACCAGGCCGACCGCTGCCACGATGGCCGCCTCGGGAGGCGAGTACTCGTGGATCTGGGCGTCTGGCCGCGTCGCGCGGGCGCCGGCGACGAGAGTGGCCCTGATCGAATCGGGGTCTTCGAAGCGGGGGTGGTGGTCCGTCACGACGAGGATGTCACTGCCCTCCACGGCAGTGCGCGCCATATCGAAGCGTTTGCTGGCATCGCGGTCGCCGTCGGCTCCGAAGAGCATCAGCACCTTGCCGGGTGTGACACGGCGGACCGCGGCGAGGGTCTTCTCGAACGCGTCGGGAGAGTGCCCGAAGTCGACGAAGACGACAGGGCCGGTGTCGCCGGAGACGAGTTGGGTGCGACCCGGGAGATGCGCCAGGATGCCGCCGTCACGGTCGAGCGCCGAGGCGATGCGGTCCCATTCGTAGCCGCCTTCGAGCAGCATCACGATCGCGAGGGCGGCGTTCGCCGCCATGTGCGGGCCGATCACGGGAACGGTCGTCGTCAGTCTTCCTGCCGGGCCGGTCAGCGTGAACGTGGTTCCGGATGCGCGCTCGTCGTCGATCACCACGACCCAGTCCGCGCGGGCCGCGCCCTCGGGATCCGCGGCGATCGAGGGGGTGCCGACGGTGACCACGGGGATCTCCGAGCGCTGCGCGACGGTGGCGCCCGACGGTGAGTCGAGGCATACCACTGCGCGCGTCGCCCGATCCGGTCGGAACAGCGCCAGCTTGGCCTCGAAGTACTCCTCCATGTCGGCGTAGTCGTCGAGGTGGTCATGGCTGAGATTGGTGAAGCCGGCGACGTCGAAGCGGATGCCATCGACGCGGTGACGGGACAGCGCCTGAGCGCTGACTTCGACGGCGACGGCCTCGACGTCGCGCTCGCGCATCAGCGCGAGCAGCGCGTGCATCTCGGAGGCTTCCGGGGTTGTCAGTCTCGAGACGATGACCTCACCGGCGATGTGGCGCTCGGCGGTCGACGAGAGTCCGGTGACGACGCCGAGCTGGCCGAGGATGCCCTCGAGCAGATGCGAGACGCTCGTCTTGCCGTTGGTGCCCGTGGTGGCGAACAGCAGCGGGAGCGGTTCGCCTGCGCCCGTGCCGTAGACCCAGGCGCTCAGCGCACCGAGCACGGCGCGGGGGTCGTCCACGATGAGCACGGGGAGTCCGGCCGGTTCGGCGATGTCGGCGCCGTCCTCGTCGGTGATGATCGCGACGGCACCCTTCTCGGCGGCGGTGGCCGCGAACTCGGCCCCGTGGCGGTTCACACCCCGGATCGCGACGAAGGCCTCGCCGGGGCGGAGGTCGGCGGTGGCGAGGGTGATCCCTGACAGGGTGACACCGTTCACCTCGCCGCGGACGTCTCGTGCGAATCGAGAGGCGAGTTCGGACAGCTCACGCCGGGGCGGGTTCGCGGGGCGGAGCACGGGAGGCAGGCTCGGTTGTTGTTCAATCGACATGTCGCATCAATGATCTCACGGCTCCGAGGAGAACACGGGGTGCGGCACGTCTCCTCGGCCCCATCGAGCCGAGGAGACGCGCCGGGGCGTCACGCCTTGCGGCGGTACGCCAGTACGGAGACGACGAGTGCGGCGATGCCGGCGACGAGGCCGCCCGCGCCCAGTGCCGTGCCGAGCGCGTTCGCGGAGACCGCATCGTCGTCGGCATCCGAATTCGCGGTGTCCGCGTCTCCGGCCTCGTCCGCGGAGCCGTGCTCCCCGTGTCCGTCAGCGGACGCGGCGACGACCTCGACGACCGGAGCCGGGGCGTCGAGGCTGTGCGGGTCTTCGCCGTCCTCTGCGAGCTGCGTCCATTCGGTGCTGCCCTCGACGCATGTCTGGACGACCGGGAATGCGAGCGAGTCGGGCGTGTCCTCGTCGAGCCCGACAGCCATGCTCACTGCGCCGCGCAGTTCATTGGGCACCGGCGCGATGGCGGTGTAGGTCACGGCGCTGACGAGGCCGTCATCGCCTTTCTCGATGTCGATCGTCCAGTCGCTGTCCATGGTGGGCGCGACCGATGCGAGGCCCTCGGGCATCGTCACCTTCAGCGAGGTGGTCGGCGAGTTCTCGCAGCCGTGGGCGAACGAGAAGGTGAGCACGCCGTGGTCTCCTGCAGTCAGCTCATCCGGGCTGACACTGACGTGGGCGCTGGCCATCGTGGGGAGGGCGAGAGCGAGGATCGTGCCGCCGACGAGTCCTGCGGTGATGTTGCGGCGGGTGGTGGTGGAACGCATGGTGGTACTCCTGTGTGCTGATCTGCGGGCGCGTCGGTGTGCGCGGCATCCGCGGGAAGGTGGAAACGCCTCGGGGAGGCGATACGTGATCAGACGTGCACAGGAGGACCGCGGCGCGAGACCGATACCGAGAAGTCGTTCTCGGTCGGCACTCGGATCGCGAACACCGGGAAGGCGGGACGTTCATGGGTCGGGCGGAACAGGGCGACCGTGCGGCGCAGGCGTGCCTGCACCCAGCCGGCGATCGCTCGCACCGACGACTCGCCGTGACAGACCAGAGCGGTGGTGACGATCGCTGCGATGGCATGACCGACGATCATGAGCGCATCAGGAGCGGTCGTCGCGACCACCGGGCCCAGGGCGGCGAGGTCGAGATGGTGTTCGTGGCCGCCGAGCGCCGTCGTGCCGGTCGGTGTGCCGAGCAGCTGGAACACGAGGTGGAAGAGCCCCTGACTGACCAGCACCGTCAGAGCGACGCGCGATCTGGAGACCTGGGCGCCGATGAGCAGCGCCGCGAGAGGCACGAGGAGCGCTGCGACGGCGATGACCAAGAGCGGATGCGGGGCGGCTCCGCCCGCGGTGGTGTGCGATGCCGCGGCCACGAGGGTTGCGGCACCGGACGCCGCGGCTGCGCGCAGAAGTCGCAGCTGGCGGGAGGTCACGACTCAAGCCTAACCGCGCCGCGTCATCGCCCTGCGCAGCACATGGGGCTTATTCCTAGGCGACGAGCACTAGCTTGGGGGAGTGGAAGCACTGCTCTATCTGGGTGGCATCGTGTTCATGCTGATCGGCCTCGGCCTGTCGATCGGTCTGCACGAGGTCGGCCACCTCCTGCCGGCGAAGCTCTTCGGCGTGCGTGTGGGCCAGTACATGATCGGCTTCGGCCCGAGACTGTGGTCCAAGCGCATCGGCGAGACGGAGTACGGCTTCAAGCTGCTGCCGCTCGGCGGATTCATCTCGATGTCGGGGATGTACCCGGCCTCCACCGCATCGGGCCCGGCGAAGGGCGTCTTCCGTGCTCTCGTGCAGGACGCACGATCGGCGAACGACGAGACGATCGCCGAAGGTGCTGAGGACCGCGTCTTCTACCGTCTCCCCGTGTGGAAGCGCGTCGTCGTGATGCTCGGCGGCCCGTTGATGAACCTGATCCTCGCGATCGTGATCTTCACTGTTCTGGTGTCCGGCATCGGAGTGCAGCAGGGGACCACGACCATCGCGTCGGTGAACCAGTGCGTCCTGCCCGCCGGATCGACGGCGACCGAGTGCGAGGCCGACGACCCGGCGACGCCGGCTGCCGAGGCCGGCATCAGGCCTGGCGACGTGCTGGTGTCCGTCGACGGTCAGCCCGTGTCGACCTTCGCGCAGGCGACCGCCATCGTGCAGGCCGCTCCAGGAGAGACCCTGGAACTGGTGGTGCTTCGAGACGGTGCGGAGGAGACCCTGAGCATCACGCCGATCGAGGCTGAGCGCACCATCACCGATGCGAGCGGGCAGCCGGTCATCGGCGAGGACGGGCAGCCCGTCGTCCGGGAGGTCGGCTACGTCGGCATGGCGGCGCAGATGGGCTTCGTCCCCCAGCCGCTGTCGGCAGGACCCCAGATGGCGGCCGATACCGTCGTGCGCGTGGGGTCGATGATCGTCACCCTTCCGGTGCGGATCTGGGAGACCGGCGTCTCACTGGTCACCGGGTCTGAGCGCGATCCGAACGGGCCGCTGAGCGTCGTGGGGGTCGGACGCATCGCGGGTGAGGTCGCGGCGATCGATGCGCCGATCGTCAACCGCTTCTCCGTGCTTCTCGGGCTTCTCGGATCCCTCAATGTCGCACTGTTCGTGTTCAACCTGATCCCGCTGCTGCCGCTCGACGGCGGGCACGTGGTCGTCGCGCTGTGGGACGGCATCCGCCGCGCCTGGGCGAAGCTGTTCCGGCGACCGCCGCCCCCGCCCGTCGACGCCACCAGGCTCGTGCCGCTGACCGTGGTCGTGGCGACACTGCTCATCGTGATGGGGGCCGTGCTGCTCCTCGCCGATGTCTTCAACCCGGTGAACATCTTCGGCGGCTGAGTCGCCTTCGCGGGGTCGGCTGGCTGGACGGGCGGGTCGCGACGGCATCCGCCTTCGGATCAGGCGAGCGCGTGCGAGACCAGACGCTCGAGAGTGCGGATGCCGTCGCGCGACAGGATCGACTCCAGGTGGCCCTGCACCGATGCGAAGCGCTCGCCGCGAAGCGCGTAGACGTCGCCTGATCCGGGGTCGGCCGACACCTCGACCGTTCCCGTCGACGTCGTGCCGGGGATCACCCTGGCTGTGAAGGTGTTGTAGAAGCCGATCGAGGCGTCCTCGCCGAACACGGGGACCGACTTCTGCAGCCCCTGATGCGGCGCGGCGAGGGGCGTCAGGGCGATCCCGAGGCGATCGCTGAGGATCTGGTGGCTCAGGCACACGGCGAGCAGTGGCGACCCGGCGTCCACACGTCGCGACACGACCTCGCGCAACCTGGTGATCCGAGAGCTCTCGACGTCACGGGGGTCGCCGGGCCCCGGGCCGGCGACCACGAGGTCGGCCGCGTCGAGCTCGGCGTCGTCGACGTCGCTCCAGGCGCGGATCGTGACATCGAGTCCGAGGTGGCGCAGCTGGTGAGCGAGCATCGTGGTGAAGCGGTCCTCCGCATCGACGACGATCGCCGAGCGCCCGGCGAAGGGCCCGGTCAGATCGTCACCCTGCGGATTCAGCCAGAAGTCGGCCAGGCGCGCATTGCGCGAGGAGAGGAGCTCAGCGACTACGGGGTCGTCGGCGAGGGGCAGCCGTTCGCCCGGCGCGTCGGCATCGTCGCGCGCCTCGGCGACGCTGTCGCGATCGATCGCCCCGATGGCGCCGAGCACGCCGGCGGCCTTGCCGTGGGTCTCCGACACCTCGCCGTGCGGGTCCGAGTGGCGCACGAGCGTCGCGCCCACGGGCACACTGAGCGAGCCGTTCTGGAGATACACGGTGCGGATCAGGATCGGTGCGTCGAGGTCGTGCCCTCCGGCGTCGTTCGGAGTGAACAGGGCGGCAACGCCCGAGTAGTAGCCGCGCGGCTTCTTCTCATGGCGACGGATCACCGCGCATGCGTTCTGCATCGGCGAGCCGGTCACGGTCGGCGCGAACATCGTCTCGCGCAGGATGTCGCGGGGGTCGAGCGCACTGCGCCCGCGGAGCATGTACTCGGTGTGGGTGAGGCGCGACATCTCCTTCAGATGCGGGCCGGTGATGCGTCCGCCGTCGGAGCATACGGCGCTCATCATCTTGAGCTCCTCGTCCACCACCATGAAGAGCTCTTCGGTCTCCTTCGTCGAGGAGAGGAAGTCGACGAGCGTCTCTCTCGTGGCTCCTCCCGCAGGGTGGCGGAACGTGCCCGAGATGGGATTCATCGTGACGACGCCGCCGCGCGCGACGACGTGCGCCTCAGGGCTCGCGCCGACCGCGATGTGCCCGGGTGTCACCACTGCGAAGGTCCAATAAGCGCCTCGTTCGTGCGCGAGAAGAGCCCGGAACCAGGTGAGCGCGGCGGTTCGGTCGTCGACCTCGATCTCGGCGGTGAAGTCGCGACGGATCACGAAGTTCGCGCCTTCACCGCGTCCGATCTCGTCGGCGATCACGGTCTCGACGATCCCTGCGTACTCGTCGTCGGCGATGTCGAAGCCGCCGTCGCTCAGCGGCACGGCATCCGTCGGAAGCTCGGCGAGCAGCGCAGACGTGGGCAGGTGGAGGTGCTCATCGACCACGATGCAGCGCAGGGGCGCGCCGTCATCCTGGGCGACGAAGCCGCGCTCGCGCACCTGACGGTAGGGCACCATGGTGAAGATCTCGCGGGGGATGCCGTCTATCGACAGCGGGATGTCAGCCAGCAGTTCGACATCGACGACCTCGCCGGTGAGCAGCTCGACGGTGTCGGCGCCGTCTCGGGCGATCAGCACGAACGACGCCGCGGGATCTGCGGTGAGCTCGGAAAGACGTGAGAGGGTCATCGGTGTCTCCTGTGCATGGCTCCGGCTCGGCTCAACGAAAAGACCGCCCCGGAGGCGGTCTGGATTCGTGGGAACGCGAACACACCGCCTAAGAGGCGGGCCACCAGGTGCAGTTCGCGAGCATGGGCTGAAAACTATCACACCGCGCACCGCCGCCCCGGTCGTGTGACGCGCGTCCGAGCCGTGCGGCATCCAGCCTGCGTGCATGCAGGCGGCGTAGGCTGGGGGTTGTGCCAGCAGTGAATCTTGGGATGCCGAAGATCCCCGAAGTCCTCGCCCCGCGCCGCAAGTCTCGCCAGATCAAGGTGGGCAAGGTGCTCGTCGGCGGTGACGCCCCCGTGACCGTCCAGTCCATGACGACGACGAAGACGACGGACATCAACGCGACTCTCCAGCAGATCGCGGAGCTGACCGCATCCGGATGCGAGATCGTCCGCGTCGCCGTCCCGCATCAGGACGACGCCGACGCGCTGAAGATCATCGCGATGAAGAGCCAGATTCCCGTCATCGCCGACATCCACTTCCAGCCGCGCTACATCTACACCGCCATCGACGCGGGCTGCGGCGCAGTTCGGGTGAACCCGGGCAACATCCGTGAGTTCGACGGCAACGTCGGCAAGATCGCCGAGGCCGCCAAGGCTGCGGGCGTCTCGCTGCGCATCGGTGTCAATGCGGGCTCGCTCGACCGCCGCATTCTGACCAAGTTCGGCAAGGCGACCGCTGAGGCGCTCGTCGAGAGCGCCGTCTGGGAGGCTTCGCTGTTCGAGGAGCACGACTTCCACGACTTCAAGATCTCGGTCAAGCACAACGACCCGATCGTCATGGTGAAGGCCTACCGTCAGCTCGCCGAGCGGGGCGACTGGCCGCTGCACCTCGGTGTGACCGAGGCGGGCCCCGCGTTCCAGGGCACGATCAAGAGCGCCACGGCATTCGGCATCCTGCTCGGTGAGGGCATCGGAGACACCATCCGTGTGTCTCTGTCAGCGCCGCCGGCTGAAGAGGTGAAGGTCGGTCACCAGATCCTGCAGTCCCTGAACCTCCGCGAGCGCAAGCTCGAGATCGTCTCGTGCCCCTCGTGCGGACGCGCCCAGGTCGACGTGTACACGCTCGCCGAGAACGTCACCGAGGGACTCAAGGACATGACCGTCCCGCTGCGAGTGGCCGTCATGGGCTGCGTCGTGAACGGCCCGGGCGAGGCGCGTGAGGCTGACCTCGGTGTCGCATCCGGTAACGGCAAGGGCCAGATCTTCGTCAAGGGCGAGGTCATCAAGACCGTGCCGGAGGCCGACATCGTCGCGACTCTGATCGAAGAGGCCAACCGCATCGCCGCTGAGATGGGGCCTGAGGCGCCGCTCGGCACCGCGCAGGTCGTCACGGCCTGACCGACCCCGTCGATCCGACATGAGGAGTTCCATGCCGTCGTCCACGATCGTGTCCTTCGCCGGAGGCGACCTCAGAGGGTCGAGCACTGTCTCGCGGGTCGAGACATCATCGCGGGGAACGATCGTCGTGGTCGACGCGACCCCGTTCCACCCGGTCGACCACACCTGGCCGGACCAGCCAGGAGACACAGGCGAGCTCTCTGCCGAAGGGAACGTCGTCCGTGTCGCCGAGGCCGTGATGGCCGCCGTGTCGGACGAGGGCCAGTTCGCGGTCGGAGCCGACATCCCGGTCAAGCGCGGCGTCGAAGGATGGACGTGGCTCGTCGGTCACCCGATCGCCGGCGACGCTCCATCCTGGCTGGTCGAGGGGGCACGCGTCGAGTTGTCGGTCGACGCCCCACGACGGGCGGGCCTCAGCCGCGGCCACACCGCGTGCCACCTGGCGTCGTTGGCGTTGGACATCGCGCTCGGCGATCTGTGGCGCAAGGATCCCGGTGCGGATGCCCTGGGCAACCCGAATTTCGAGGCCAGGGCGAACCAGTCCAGCCGCATCCATGAAGACGGCGCGGTCGACGAGTACCGCCTGGGCAAGAGCCTGCGCAGGGCCGGATTCGACACAGAGACCTTCGTGACGACGCTCGGAGAGCGGGAGGCGGCGATCAACGCGCAGCTGGCCACGTGGGTCTCCACCGGTGCGGCGAGCCGCGTGGCGCCCGAAGGCCCCGCGATCGTGGATCGTCGCAGCTGGCACTGCGAACTCCCGGAGGGCGATGCGGAGATCCTCTGCGGCGGAACGCATGTGGAGTCTCTCTCCGAGTTCGTCTCTATCTCGGTGGCGCTCGACCTGACGGATCCGCAGCTGCTGGTGATGACCACGAAGGCCGTTCCCGCGGTCTGAGTCCGCTCAGCGAACGAAGCCGGACTGCACTCGACCGCCGGCGCGCTCGAGCTCATCCGAGACGCGGGCTGCGAAGGTCGTGTAGTCGCTCTCGAGCAGAGGGACGGTCAAGCGGTCCGCTCGCTCGACGCTCAGCTCGCGGAGGCGTCGCGGCAACCATTTGCCCGTCCCTATCCACCGCCCCTCGGTGAGCAGCATGAGCTCTGCGATCCGCTCGAACAGGACGGATGCCGCCACACGCTGCTCGAGAGGGTCTGTCGCGTCCGCCAGATCGTCGAGCACATCGGTGATGACGTAGCGACGGAACGCGGACTCACTCGCGCTGAGCGATGGCCCTGAGTCGAGCACGCTCCGCCACTGCCGGCGGAGCGATGCCAGTCGGCCATCGTCTCTGATCGCGGTGCCGTCGACCAGCATGTGCACCGTCACCGGTCGATGCTGCGCGATGCCTCGTGCCGCCCACTCGTCGAACCCCGTCGGCGTGTATGCGAAGACCTCGAAGATCTCGCCCTCGAACTCGTGCGTCGAGGCTTCGCTCGTCTGCCCGTCGACATCGAAGAGCTGATCGCCGACCAGCAGCAGGTCGATGTCACTCGTCGCGGTGCGATCGCCCCGTGCCGTGCTTCCGGCCACGATGGCCACGCCGGCGCCGGGAAAGCGGGCGGTGACGAATCGTGCTGCGACGGCGAAGTGGTCCACCCCGACAGCGCGATCTTCATCCTCCTCGACGATCGGGGTCGCGGCGGGAGCTCGGGCGAGGTCGACCGCATCTCCGAGGATTCGGTCGATGGCTCGATCACGTCGCAACGCTGCGATCTCGTCGAGCGCGAACCACCCTGTCTCGGCCAGTTCTCCGTCGGCGAAGACCAGGGGCGAGCCATCAGGGATCGAGCAGAGGAACGCGGTCGTGACGTAGCTGACGACGTCGTGGTTGGCGTATCGGACGAGGAGCTCCTCGCCGCCGTACGCTCCGACGAGACCATCGATGCCGACACGGATCCCGAGCTCTTCGCGCACCTCGCGCAGCACGGCATCCTTCGGATCCTCACCGGGTTCGACCCCGCCGCCGACCAGGCCCCACTCCGACGCGTCCACCCGCCGACACAGCAGGAAGCGGTCATCTCGCCGGATGACGGCAGTGACGGCGGGGAGCAGCAGGAGATCGTGACCGATGCGTTCGCGGATCCCGCTGACGTAGGGCGATGTGGGCATGGAGCAGAGCCTAGGGGTCAGATCGCGAACTCGATCTCGCCTCGGGCGACGTCGGTGCTGACGAGGCGCAAGGAGACACGTCCGCCGGGCACCGTGCCGGCGGGTACAGGGGCGGATGCGGTCACAGCAGGGTCGGCGAGCTGGACCGTCGCGCGCTCGCCGCGTATCTCGATCACGGTCGCCTCGACCGTCCGGCCCACGAAAGGCGTGAGCAGTGCGGCTTCGACGCAGTTGATCGTCGCCGAGTCGAGTCTGGACGCGCGTTGCCCGGAGCTCTGCATCAGCGCAGGGAGGTCGGGCAGCGACTCGCGAACCCAGCCGGGCACGTCCCGGTCTTCCGACACGGCGAGGCAGATCTCGAGAGACCAGCGATCGACGAGTCGACGCAGGGGAGCGGTCGCGTGGGCGTAGGGCGCCGCAATCGCAGCCTGTTGTGCGTCGCTCGGGGCGGAGCCGTCGAAAGTCACGTAGCCGGCGCCGCGGAACAGGGTCGCGGCTGCCTCGAGAACGGGCAAGGTCATCGGGTCGGCGCGATCCAGGTCACGCAGATAGTCGCCGTATCGTCCCGTCGTCCACGGTCGTCCGAGAGCCTCGGTCTGATGGCGGAACGCGTCGAAGGCCTTCTCGTCGGGCTGCGGCATGGTTCGAAGGATGCCGGTGCCGGCGTCCAGCATCAGCGACGCCGCCGCCATACCGGTCATGAGGGACAGCTGGGCGTTCCACTCCTCGACGGGAAGAGGATGGCGGCGCTCGATCGCGTAGCTGCCATCGGCCGCTCTGGTCACCTCCTCGTCCGGGAGGTTCAGGCTCGCGCCGCCGCGGATCCTCTCCTGCTCGATCCGCAATGCGCCGATCTCCGGCAACAGCGCCGCGGGACCGCCTTCGCCGCGGTCGAGTGCGGCCTGGGCGCTGACGTAGTCCAGCTGGGCGCGGGTACGGACCAGTGCCCGCTCCAGGCGGAAGTCCGTGACGGTGCCCGAGGAGTCGAGCGCGAACGTCCAGACCAGGGCAGGGCGATCCACATCGGCCAGGAGCGATGCGCGGTCCTCGCTGAGGATCTTCGGATGCAGGGGAATCGTCCCGTCCGCGGCGTACAGTGTCTGGCCGCGGCGCCGAGCCTCCGTGTCGACCTCTCCGCCGGGCGCAACGAACCCCGGGACGTCGGCGATCGCGTAGCGGACTGCGAAGCCGGAGCCGTCGCGTTCGAGGTGGAACGCCTGGTCGAGGTCGCGTGACCCGAGCGGATCGAGGGTCGCGAAGGGGATGTCGCGCAGATCGAGCTCGGGAGTCGCCGCTTTCGTGGCCTCTGCTTCGGCGACGACAGCGGCGGGGAAGTCCGTGGGCGCGTCGAGGGACTCTCTCAGCGCGGCGAGCGCTGCGGCGAGCTCGGTCTGCGCGGCTGACGGGGCGACGTGCGATCGGCGCTGAGGCATGTCCCCACACTATGACGCCGCGGACGAGACAGCCGTCGCCCCCGAGCCGGGTCGCCCGGAACTCCTCAGGAGGCCGGCGGCTGGCTGTCTTGAGCAGCGGTGGAGGCGCACACGGGAGAGGAGGCGGAGGGTCCGTGATGCGCTGCGACCCCTCGGAACCTGTGATTCGCGTGTCCGTCCGACCCAGACCGGAATACTGGGCGTTAGCGTGGGGGTATGACCACTGCTGCGAAGGCCAAGACCTTGATCGGACTCTATGAAGCCCCGGAGATCCTCCGCGTCGTGAATGTGTGGGACGTCGTGTCAGCCCGCGCTGTCGCGAAGCTTCCCGAGACGAAGGCGATCGCGACTGCCGGTCACGGCATCGCCGCCTCGTTCGGTTTCGAGGACGGCACGATCTCCCGAGACATCATGATCGACATGGTGGGTCGCATCGCGGCCTCCGTCTCGGTCCCGGTGACCGCCGACCTCGATGACGGATACGGCGACGCAGGGGAGACCACCCGCCTGGCGATCGGCGCGGGCGTGGTCGGAGCCAACATCGAAGACCGCCTCAAGCCGTTCGACGAATCCGTCGCCGCAGTCGAGGCCATCGTCAAGGCAGCGGAGGCCGAGGGCGTGCCGTTCGCGCTCAACGCGCGCACCGACGCGTTCGTCCGCGCCGGCCACCGCCCTGTCGCGGAAAGCGTCGCGGATGCGATCCAGCGCGGACGGGCGTTCCTCGACGCCGGAGCCACCGCGGTGTTCGTGCCCGGAATGCTCGACGCCAACATCACCCGCCAGCTCGTCGAGGGTCTCGGCGAAGGCAAGCTCAGCGTGATCGGGCTCCCTGGAACCCTCGCCGCCTCCGAGTACGAGAAGCTGGGCGTCGCCCGCATCTCGTACGGGCCGCTCCCGCAGCGTGTGGCGCTCACCGCTGTTCAGGAGCTCGCCGCCAGCCTGTATGCGGGCGGCGTGATCCCGAACGGCCTCCCTGCGCTCAACTGACGCGACGCGAAACGGGTGACCACCGGTCAGTAGACTTGCCCGGTGGTCACTCGTCTTTCGAACTTCTTCCTCCGCACGCTCCGCGAAGACCCTGCAGAAGCAGAGGTCGCCAGCCACAGGCTGCTGATCCGCGCCGGCTACATCCGCCGCGCGGCACCGGGCGTGTTCACGTGGCTGCCTCTGGGCCTCAAGGTCAAGGCGCGCATCGAGGCCATCGTGCGCGAGGAGATGGCGAATGCCGGCGCGCAGGAGGTCCACTTCCCCGCGCTGCTTCCGCGCGAGCCCTACGAGCTGTCCGGACGCTGGGAATCGTACGGCGACGGGATCTTCCGCCTTCAGGACCGGAAGGGCGCGGACTACCTTCTCGCGCCGACGCACGAAGAGATGTTCACGCTCCTCGTGAAGGACCTCTACTCGTCGTACAAGGATCTGCCCCTCACGATCTATCAGATCCAGGACAAGTACCGCGATGAGGCACGCCCGCGGGCTGGCCTGCTCCGCGGTCGCGAGTTCACGATGAAGGACGCCTACTCGTTCGACGCGTCGGATGCCGGTCTCGAGGCCAGCTATCAGGCGCAGCGGGACGCATATGAGCGGATCTTCCAGCGGCTCGGTCTCGAATACGTGATCGTGAATGCCGACAACGGACTCATGGGCGGCGCGCGAAGCGAGGAGTTCCTCCACCCGACACCTGTCGGTGAGGACACCTTCGTGCGCAGCGCGGGGGGATACGCCGCGAATGTCGAGGCTTTCTCGACCGAGGTCCCTGACGCCATCGGTTTCGACGCCGATGCTGCGCCGATCGTCTTCGACTCACCGGACACTCCCACGATCGAGACGCTCGTGGCGCACGCGAACGCGAACCTGGATGGCGACTACACCGCTGCCGACACCCTCAAGAACGTCGTGCTGGCGCTCACGCATGTGGACGGCACGCGCGAGCTCGTCGTCGTCGGGATCCCGGGCGATCGCGAGGTCGATGAGAAGCGCGCGGAGGTCGCTTTCGCTCCGGCCGAGGTCGAGACCGCCACCGCTGACGACTTCGAGAAGAACCCGCTGCTCGTGCGGGGCTACATCGGTCCGTGGTCACCGACCGGCGCGGTGCTCGGAGAGGAGTCCGCGACCGGGATCCGCTACCTGGTCGACCCCCGCGTGAGCGAGGGGACCAGCTGGATCACCGGTGCGAACATCGATCAGAAGCATGCGCATTCGGTCGTCGCCGGTCGGGACTTCTTCGCCGACGGGGTCGTCGAGATCGCGAACGTCAGGGCCGGGGATCCCGCGCCCGACGGCTCCGGACCCGTGGAGCTCGCTCGTGGCATGGAGATCGGTCACGTCTTCCAGCTCGGGAGGTTCTTCGCCGAGACCCTGGGCCTCAAGGTGCTGAACGAGAACGGCAAGCTCGTCACGGTCACGATGGGTTCGTACGGAATCGGCATCACGCGCATCCTCGCGATCATCGCCGAGCTGCACAACGATGAGAAGGGTCTCATCTGGCCGGCATCCGTCGCACCGTTCGATGTGCAGGTCGTCGCAGCCGGCCGCGATCAGGTGGCCTTCGACGTGGCGACCGAGCTCTCGGCGCAACTGGAGTCCGCAGGCCTCGACGTGCTCTACGACGACCGTCCGAAGGTGTCGCCCGGTGTGAAGTTCGGAGACGCGGAGCTCGTCGGCGTGCCGAAGATCGTCATCGTCGGCCGTGGCGCTGCCGACGGCCAGGTCGAGCTGTGGGATCGCAGCACCGGTGACCGCGAAGCGGTGTCGGTCGAAGAGGCCCTGCAGCAGCTGTCCCGGCGCTGAGCGCGGACGGAGAATGCCGCGCACCTCGTCCGAGGTGCGCGGCATTTCGTCTGTCCGGGGGCGAACCGTCTGTCAGCAGACGATGCGACCGTGGTTCATGATGTCGTCGTCGGGGGTGTCCTTGGTGACGAGTGCCTTGAGCGCCCCGGCCGCCATCGCGATCTTGCCCTTGGCCGGCTCCCAGAACTCGGTCACCGTCGGCGTCACCTTCAGAAGTGCGATGCCGGGGGTGTCGAGGCCGTCTTCGAACCAGATGTCGAGCGAGGGCGAGTAGAGCTCCTCCATCTTCGCGCGGTCGTGCACCACGGAGGCGTTCCCGGCCACCGAGACATATCGCATGCCCTTGGCATCGCAATACGAGAGGCCGACCTGATGGTGGGCTCGTGCTTCTTCGACCTTCTCCGTGTCTTCCGCGGTGAAGAACCAGATGTCTCCGGCATCGTCCATCTGCCTGGTCGACATCGGTCTGCTCACCAGGTTGCCGTCGTCGTCCGTCGTCGTCAGCATCGTGAAGTCGATGTCCTCGACGAGCTCGGTCACGCGTGCGAGTGCTTCCGGTCCAGTGATCTCAGTCATGCCGACACTGTGCCTCGGATGACGTCCGTGCGCACGGGTATTGACACCGCGCGATGAGGATGATCACAGCGGCGTTGCGTCGACCCGGCCGACACCCCCTCGTGACAGGCTGAGGGCATGACCGACGAACCGCTGCCGGAATCGCTGAGTGCCGAGATCAACAACGTCCTCGACGAGGCCGGGGTGAAGACCGACCGCAGGCTGGTCATGCGCATGATGCGCACGGCGGTCCTGCTGGGTGAGGACGGCACCGACCGTCTCGACCTCAAGATCGCCTCCGCCGCCCTCGCCGAGATGCGAGACGCCTTCCGGCTGTTCGCTCCGTTCGAGGGCGTGCCCAAGGTCACGGTGTTCGGTTCGGCTCGGACCCGGCACGATGATCCGCTCTACGTGCAGGCCCGTGACGTCGCCGCCGCTCTGGCAGCGGATGGGTGGATGGTCGTCACCGGGGCAGGCCCGGGGATCATGCAGGCTGCGGCGGAGGGTGCGGGCCCGGCGCTCTCACTCGGGGTGTCGATCAGGCTTCCGTTCGAAGAGAAGGCCAACAGCCTGATCGCGGCGAGCGAGCACGTGGTGGCGATGAAGTACTTCTTCACCCGCAAGCTGATGCTCATCAAGGAGTCCAGCGGCTTCATCTGCCTGCCTGGCGGGTTCGGCACGCTCGACGAGATGTTCGAGCTGCTCACGCTGCAGCAGACAGGCAAGGCCGAGCCGACGCCGATCGTCCTGCTCGACGAGCCAGGCGGCACCTTCTGGAACGGTCTCAAGCGGTTCATCGACGAGGATCTGGCGCCCACGGGCGTGATCTCCGAGGGCGACTTCGACCGCGTCGTCATCACCGACTCCGTCGAGTCGGCCGCCTCCGTGATCGCAGGGTTCTGGCGCAACTACGACTCATTGCGGTGGTTCGGAGACACCCTGGTGCTCCGCCTCCGAGCCGAGCCGTCCGATACCGAGGTGGAGCAGCTCAACGAGCAGTTCGCCGGGATGCTGGCGAGCGGACGTATCGAGAGGACTGCTCCGCGGTCGCCCGAGGTCGCCGACGATGACGTGCTGCATCTTCCGCGACTGGCCCTGCACCTCGATCAGCGTCAGGTCGGCAGTCTGTTCCGCCTGATCGGCGCGATCAACTCGCTGGAGTCCGCTCCCGCGCTCTGATCCCAGCGGCGAACCGGGCGAGATCCACGGAGCCGCCGAGGATCCTCTCGGCCGCGCGGTGGCCCGAATAGAAGGCCGCCCCCACTGTCGCCGGCTCGTCTCCCCACGTCGCCTCGCCGGCGAAATGCAGCACTGCGTCGACCGGTCCCGCGAGCTCGTCGTGGTCGTGGTGCGACGACCCGACCGCGAGATGCGAGTACGAGCCGTTCGAGAACGCGTCGTGGCCCCAACGGGTGACCCAGTGAGCGGTGGGTTCGCCGACGGCATCGGGGTAGAGGTCGCGAAGAGCGCGCACGACATCCGCGACGATCTCGTCGTCGGACAGCTCCTGCATCCGGCGGCCGAACGGACCGGCCGCGAAAGTCAGCAGGGTGGGAAGTCCGCTGACGGCTGACACGTCGTACCAGGAGTGCCAGTGCTCGCCGGCCTCGCCGAGTGCCCGCAGCACGTAGCTGTCCTCGTTCCAGAAGCGTTCCGGGAACTGGATGAAGATCTTGTTGAAGACCCCCATGCCCAGTCGCTCGATCGGCCCGGCGACAGCCTCGGGCAGGGGAGGGGTGAAGTCGATCGACCGCGCCTTGAGCACGCCGAGCGGCACGGTGACCAGGGCGCTTCGTGCGGAGAACTCTCCGTTCTCGGTCGTCACGGTGACTCCGGCATCCGTTCGCTCGATCCGGGTGACCGCCAGGCTCAGGCGGATGTCGAGTCCGGCGGCGATGCGCCGCGGGAGCTCGTCGTACCCGCGGGAGAAGATGACCTCGTCTCCGTCGATCGCGTCCTCGTCGAGCCCGTGCGCGTCGAGGTCGCCGATCCACGCTCCGCACTGCTCCTCAACGCGATGACGGAAGAACTCCCGGATCTCATCGATGCGCTCAGGATCGAAGCCGGTGCGGTCGAGCGCGCGCTCGGTGACATCGAGATAGGTGTCGCCGGGGGAGGAACGTTCGATCTCGTCGAGCAGCAGGCGATCGGCCTCCTCGACCTCGGCGACCCACTGGGAGGTGCGGGCGGCATCCATCGGCCTGCCGTCGCCGTCGAAGTTCTCGATCGGCCGCCCTCCGGCCTGGAAGCTGCCGACGGTGTATTCGAGCGTCGGAATCTCGAGAGCCTGCACGAGATCCCACAGCGCTGAGCCCTCGATGCCGTGCACCCACGACGCGCCGAGATCGACGGGGAATCCTGCGGTGCGATCGGTGTGCATCCGGCCGCCGATGCGATCCCTCGCCTCGAGGACGATGACGTCCGCTCCGGCATCGGCGAGCATGCGAGCCGCCGTCACCCCGGACATCCCCGCCCCGATCACGATGGTGTCGTACGTCGTCACTGAGTCCTCCTGCATGCTGGGCACCGCATCGGTGCGGCCGCCTCGTGGCGACCGGCGGTGGGCACAGGGTATCGTGGTACGGATGTCGCGCGTGCACACCCGCGCGACGAGAGCTGAATAGGGAGTCGTCATGGATATCGAACTGAGTCTGCTGCGTGGGATCGAGAAGGAGAAGGCGATCCCCTTCGACGAGCTGGTCTCGATCATCGAGCAGGCCATCCTGACCGCCTACTCCAAGCATGTCTCCGCGGAGGGCGCCACCCCCGAGGGTGTCCGCGTCGAGCTCGATCGTCGGACCGGGCACGTCGCCGTGCTGCAGGTCGTCAAGGACGAAGAGGGCGCGATCATCGGGGAAGAGGATGCCACGCCGGATGACTTCGGCCGTATCGCCGCCTTCGCCGCGAAGCAGGTCATCAGCCAGCGTCTGCGCGACATCGCGGACGACGTGGTGCTCGGCGACTTCAAGGACAAGGAAGGCGACATCGTCGCCGGCGTGATCCAGCAGGGGCCGAACCCTCGCATGATCCACGTCGACCTCGGAGCTGTCGAGGCGATCCTTCCTCCCGAGGAGCAGGTGCCGGGCGAAGAGTACACCCACGGCTCGCGTCTGCGCGTGTATGTGACGAGCGTCGCGAAGGGCCTCAAGGGGCCGCAGATCACCGTCTCGCGCACGCACCCCGGTCTCGTTCGCAAGCTGTTCGCACTCGAGGTGCCCGAGATCGCCGCAGGTCTCGTCGAGATCGTCTCGCTGGCCCGCGAGGCCGGACACCGCACCAAGATCGCCGTCCGCGCCAACGACCCGGCGATCAACGCCAAGGGTGCCTGCATCGGTGAGATGGGGCGTCGCGTGCGCGCCGTCACCGAGGAGCTCGCAGGCGAGAAGATCGACATCGTCGATCACGATCCGGAGCTCGCCGCCTTCGTCGCGAACGCCCTCTCGCCGGCCAAGGTGACCAGCTCGTTCATCCTCGATGCGAACACCAGGGCCGTGCGTGCACTGGTGCCCGACTATCAGCTCTCCCTCGCCATCGGCAAGGAGGGTCAGAACGCTCGTCTGGCTGCGAAGCTCACCGGCGCGAAGATCGACATCCAGCCCGACAGCGTCCTGGACTGACCGCTCGTCACGTCCGACTCGCGCCCGTCGCGCGAGTCGGACGGGAACACAGGTGTAAGATGGAACCCGTACGAACGTGCGTCGGCTGTCGCACGCGTGCTCCCCGCGCCGCTCTTCTCAGAGTGGTGTCCCAAGACGACATCCTCATCATCGATGAGCGAAGCGTCCTGCCAGGGCGAGGCGCGTGGGTGCATCCGACACCGGAATGCATGGATGCCGCTCTGCGGCGCCGAGCTTTCGGCCGAGCACTTCGCGCATCCGGCAATCTGGATACGCGGATCATCGAACAATACCCACCAAGAAACAAAGGCTGAACGGCTATGGAAACAAAGTGAACGGCTCGAAATGAGACCCGTCCGCGACTAGTGGTCTGCCCTGTCTGGGTGGACCGACCCCAGACAGGAGAATTGTGGCTGGTAAACCACGCGTACACGAGATCGCCGCCGAACTCGGCGTCGACAGCAAGATCGCACTTGCAAAGCTCAAGGAACTCGGAGAGTTCGTCAAGAGCCCCTCTTCGACCATCGAACCGCCGGTGGCGCGCAAGCTTCGCGCTGCCATCGAGTCGGACGCCTCGCTGAAGGCATCCGCTGACACGGCTCCCGCTGCGGCCAAGCCCGGTGCCGCCAAGCCCGGTGCGGCCAAGACCGGTGCGGCGACGCCCGGTGCTGCAACGTCCGGTGCTGCAACGCCCGGTGCCGCGAAGCCCGGTGCCGCCAAGACGGGTGGACCGACTCCCGGGCCCAAGCCCGGACCCAAGCCGGCCCCCGCGCCGGAAGAGCCCGTTGCCGCTCCGGCTCCTGAGGCTCCCGCCCCGGCCGCAGAGGCTCCGGCCGAGCCTGCTGCTTCGGCCGAGGGTACGTCCGGATCCGCTGCGCCCAAGTCGAACGACGGCGGCGCACCGAAGCCCGGCGCACCGCGTCCGGGCAACAACCCGTTCTCGTCGGCGCAGGGCATGGGCCAGCGTCCGGCAGGTCCTCGTCCCGGCAACAACCCCTTCGCCTCGGCGCAGGGAATGGGCCAGCGGCCGAGCCCGACTCCCGGCAACATCCCGCGTCCGCAGGCTCCGCGCCCCGGTGCCCCGCGTCCCGGTGCGCCTCGTCCCGGTTCTCCCCGTCCCGGCGCTCCGCGCGGCGGTCAGGGTGGTCGTCCCGGTGGTGCACCGTTCCAGCAGCGTCCCGGCGGCCCCGGTCGTCCCGGCGGTGCCGGTGGACCCGGTGCCGGTCCCGGTGCTCGTCCCGGCGGTGGCTTCGCAGGTCGCCCCGGTGGTGGCGGCGGTCGCGGCCGTGGTCCTGGTGGAGGTACCGCAGGTGCCTTCGGCAAGGGCGGCGGCAAGAGCAAGCAGCGCAAGTCGCGGCGGGCGAAGCGGCAGGAGTTCGAGATGCGGAGCGCCCCGGTCGTCGGTGGCGTCAACGTCACCCGCGGCAACGGGGAGATCATCCGCATGCGCCGTGGTGCGTCGATCGCGGACTTCGCCGACAAGATCGAGACGCTGACCGGCTACACGGTTCAGCCCGGAACCCTCGTGACGATCCTCTTCAACCTCGGCGAGATGGCCACGGCCACCGAGTCGCTGGATGAGGCGACGTTCGAGGTGCTCGGCGAGGAGCTCGGATACAAGATCCAGATGGTCTCGCCTGAGGACGAGGACAAGGAGCTCCTCGAGGGCTTCGGTCTCGACCTCGAGGCCGAGCTGGAGGCGGAGAGCGAGGACGACCTCGAGATCCGTCCTCCCGTCGTCACCGTCATGGGTCACGTCGATCACGGTAAGACCCGCCTGCTCGACGCGATCCGCCAGACCAACGTCATCGAGGGTGAAGCCGGCGGCATCACCCAGCACATCGGTGCGTACCAGGTGTGGACGGAGCACGAGGGCATCGAGCGTGCCATCACCTTCATCGACACCCCGGGTCACGAGGCGTTCACCGCCATGCGTGCTCGTGGAGCGCAGGTCACCGACCTCGCGATCCTCGTGGTCGCAGCCGACGACGGCATCATGCCCCAGACGGTCGAGGCGCTGAACCACGCCCAGGCGGCGAACGTGCCGATCGTGGTCGCGGTGAACAAGGTAGACAAGCCCGACGCCAACCCGGCCAAGGTCCGTCAGCAGCTCACCGAGTACGGTCTGGTCGCAGAGGAGTATGGCGGAGACGTCATGTTCGTCGACGTCTCGGCTCGGGCGAACACCGGAATCCAGGAACTCCTGGACGCTGTGCTGCTCACCGCCGACGCGGGTCTCGACCTCACGGCCAACCCGAACAAGGCCGCTCGCGGTGTCGCCATCGAGGCGAAGCTCGACAAGGGCCGCGGATCCATCGCCACGGTGCTGATCCAGTCCGGAACACTTCGGATCGGTGACGCGATCGTCGCAGGAACGGCCTACGGCCGTGTGCGTGCGATGGCAGACGAGAACGGCGAGCAGGTCCTCGAGGCCTACCCGTCGCGTCCGGTGCAGGTGCAGGGTCTGAACTCGGTGCCGCGTGCAGGCGATGTCTTCATCGTCACCGAAGAAGACCGCATGGCCCGTCAGATCGCTGAGAAGCGTGAAGCAGTCGAGCGCAACGCCCAGCTGGCCAAGGCCCGCAAGCGCATCTCGCTCGAGGACTTCACCCGTGCTCTCGAAGAGGGCAAGGTCGAGTCGCTCAACCTCATCATCAAGGGTGACGTCTCCGGTGCCGTCGAGGCACTCGAGGAGTCGCTGCTCAAGATCGAGGTCGACGATTCGGTGCAGCTCCGCATCATCCACCGCGGTGTCGGTGCGATCACGGAGTCCGACGTCAACCTCGCGACGATCGACAACGCGATCATCGTGGGCTTCAACGTCCGCCCCGACACGAAGGCGCGCGAGCGCGCTCAGCGTGAAGGTGTGGACATCCGGTTCTACTCGGTGATCTACAACGCGATCGACGAGGTCGAGAGCTCGCTCAAGGGCATGCTCAAGCCGGAGTACGAAGAGGTCCAGTCGGGCGTCGCCGAGATCCGCGAGGTGTTCCGCTCCTCGAAGTTCGGCAACATCGCCGGTGTCATCGTGCGATCGGGAACGATCACGCGAAACGCCAAGGCTCGCGTCATCCGCGACGGTGTGGTCATCGCAGATGGCCTGGCCATCGAGTCGCTGCGTCGCTTCAAGGACGACGTCACCGAGGTGCGTACGGACTACGAGGCCGGTATCGGCCTCGGCAAGTTCAACGACATCCAGATCGGTGACGAGATCGAGACGACGGAACTGATCGAGAAGCCTCGCGGCTGATCGAGTTCGATATCTTCGGGCGAGGGTGCGTGATGCATCCTCGCCCGAAGAGTACGTAGAGGGAGAGAACAATGGCTGGTGAACGACAGGCCCGTCTGGCTGATCGGATTCGAGTGATCCTTGCGGAGCGCCTCGAGAAGGGGTTGCGAGACCCGCGCCTCGGCTTCGTCACGATCACGGATGTCCGTGTCACGGGTGACCTGCAGCACGCCTCGGTGTTCTACACGGTGCTCGGTACCGAAGAGGAGCGCCTCTCCAGCGGGGAGGCGCTGACCTCCGCCACTGGCATGCTGCGCAGCGAGGTCGGCAAGCAGCTCAGCACGCGCCTCGTGCCGACGCTCGAGTTCATCCCCGATGCCCTGCCGGAGAACGCCGATCACATCTCGGCTCTCCTCCGTGAAGCGCAGCAGCGCGACGCCGAAGTGGCGAAGCTCGCATCGTCCGCGTCGCACGCGGGCGACGCGGATCCGTACCTCCGCGACGAAGACGACGACACGAAGTCCTGAATATCGGCGCCCTCTTCGGGGCGTCGGAGTGTCTTGATAACCTCAGCTCAACGGGTGATCGCCCGCGGGGACTGGGGGGTTCGGCATCGTTTTTTTCGCGCGCGCACGGGGCGGCCTCGGTCGCACCCGCGGTCGTCGAGGCGATCCTCGACGACCTTCTCGAGCATGATCTGAGCTGCGCGCCGCATGTCGCGGCGCGACTCGCGTTCGAGCTGTCGGAGGATTCGCAGACGATCCTGGCGGTCGCGGCACGACTCGACGCTGCTCAGCGGCACGGTCTCAGGGCGCTGCCGTCGCCATTGCCGATGGTGCCGTCCGTCGAGGCGCTGTTCGCTCAGCTGGAGCTCGACGACCGCGACCGTGAGATCCTCGTCGCCGTGTCTCTGCGGCTCGACGACAGGCTCGACCCGCTGGTGGATTTCGCGGGACGGTCCGCCGCAGAACTCGTCGACGGTCCGCTCGGAGCGCTTCTCGAGATCCACGCGGGCCGAGTCCGTCTCGCCGACCCCCGGTTGGCGATCTGGTTGCGTGCGACGACGGCGTCTTCGTCGGCCGCCGCGGTGCACTCGAGACTGCACCGACTCTTCGACGCGCGCGGCGAGCGGGTCGACGCCGACTGGCACGGCGCTCGAGCGGCGATGCACGGCGAACCGGCGACCGCGGGGGAGCTGACGCGCATCGCCAGGGAGCATTCGGAGGCGGGACTGAGCGAGCGGGCCTTCCACCTCGCGGCAGAAGCAGCCGCGCACTCGAGCGGGGTCGAGCGGGATGAGGCCACTCTCGTCGCCGGTGTCGCGGCCATCGCCGCGGGCTACGCGGTCGACGCGGCGAGACGACTGGGGAGTCTGTTTCCCGGCGGTGACGAGCTCTATCGTCTGCAGGGTCTCGGCGGGTTGCTCGTCGCCGAGGCGCATCTCCGTGGGGCCGTGCCTGAGGTCGACACGAGCGTCATCCAGCCGCGCGTCGATGACGCCGACCAGTGGTATTCGTGGGCCCGGGCATCGGCGTTCGCGGCGATGCTGTGCGCCGAACGGGGCGACCGCCGGGGGATGCGTCCGTGGCTCGAGGCTCTCAGAAAGGCGAGCGCGCGCGTCGGGGCCGATCGAGAACTCCGCGACCCGGTCGTCGCGCTCGCATGGCTGGTGATCGGCGACGACGACGGAGACGACGTGAGCGGCGCAGGCCCGCTCACCGGAAGCTTGTTCCGCGCCCTGCGAGCGGCAGTCGACGGAGACGTCGACAGGGGCCTCAGCCTGCTCGCCGCGGGTGATTCGGCGGTCGGGGTCGAGGTCGACCCGTTCGTCGCGGGCTTCGAGCTCAGTCCACTGGTCGCGGCGTATCGAGCGGTCGTCGAAGTCCTGCTCCTGATGTGGCGGGGAGACATCGGCGCTGCGCGCGACCGGATGCTGCATGCCGCGCTCGAGCTGCCCGTCGCTGTGCCGTTCGCCGGACTCGGCGTCGTCGTCGCTCGACGGCTCGACCTGGCGGTTCTCGGTCACCTCGGGCCGTTCGCCAAGGCTCTCACTGCCGCACTTCCCGCGCCTCCGCGCATCGATCAGCTCGTGGATCGAGGCATCGAGGCGTTCCTGGCGGGCAACTCGGCCGAGGCTGCGGCATGCATGCGGCTCTGGCGCGACCGCGGCGCTCCGCAGCCGACGCTGTCTGTTCCCGGACTCGAGGAGGCGATCGTCGTCACGCATGGTGCATCGTGGCGTCCGCATCGGATCGAGCCGCCCGAGATCGGTCTCGCCCAGCGACTGCGGGTGCAGATCACCAGCTGTTCGGATGACGAATGGCGTGTCGAGCGTCCGCTCGTCGTCGCAGCGGCACGCACTCTGACCTCGCCGTTCTCGCGCGGGCGAGTCGAGGCGATGATCGGCACCAGATCGCTGATCAAGGGTGACATCGCCATCGGCAGAGAGCACCTGGCGATGGCGCGGAACCTCCTCGAGGTCTCCGGCGCGACCGCCTGGGCGAGGGCGGTCGCCGTACGCTTGGAGCGGGTGGAGGTCACCGACGGCGCAGCGACCGGAGATCCGCTCTCATCGTGCCGCCGAGTCTGGGCATCGATGCTCACCGCTCGAGAGCTGGAGGTCGCGATGCTGGTGGTCGGTGGTGCCCCGAACCGCGACATCGCCGACTCGCTCCACGTGTCGGTGCGCACGGTCGAGGTTCATCTGGGCAGGGTCTTCGCGAAGCTCGAGGTC